>QHOS01000103.1 GCA_003219415.1 Verrucomicrobiota bacterium
TGAAATCGGCAAATACGGTCAAGTATTTGTCACACAGATCGCGGGTGAACGAGCCGTAGAACGTCTGCCGGTCGGCCGGTGGAAGCGCTGGCGTGAAAGCCGCGAAGTTAAAGAACAGGTAGTTCCCATCCCCGGGTGTACCGTTTATAATGCCGGGTACCGCAAATGGATTGGTATAAAATGGGGAGGTCGCGACGTTAGGAGCCGAATGCGGTGTCGGAGCGTTCGCGCTGAAAAACAAACTGGGAATCAAACGCTCGCCATGCACTCGGCCAGGTTCGTTCCCACTGCGAACATCGAATCCTCCAAATGGAACAAAATTGCCGTTACTGGAAATGTCTCGGTCACGGCTGAACAAGCCACCCGTGCGCTGATAGAAATCGGCGATCACCACGATGTCGGTTTTGTCATCACCCGTGCCGGCTTTTAACCACGCTTCCCATTCACCCATATCGTTGGAACCGCCGAGGTTTGTGTTGCCGTACGTGCCACCGATTTCCAAACCACGGAATTTGTGGATCAGGAAGAAGTTGACCACACCAGCCACGGCATCTGCTCCGTACACAGCCGAGGCGCCGTCCTTCAGGATATCGATGTGATCGATCATGGAGAACGGAATCAACTGGATGTCGTAGCCACCGAACAATGAAGCCTGGGCGATACGTTTGCCATCCACCAGGATCAGGGTCTCTTTTGGCAGCAAGCCGCGCAGGTTGAGTTGCACGGTGCCATCACCACCATTTCCCATGTTTTGGTTAACGGTGCCGCCCGCCTCTTGGGGTATGAACGTGGTCAGGTCGGTTGCGTTACGGATACCCAACTTCTCGATGTCCTGCGGCCGGTAGGTGTCCACCGGGTTCGGGCCGGTCTCTTCCGCCGTGGGAATATTCGAACCGGTCACCACGACGCGCTCGACCTCAGCCGAGGGCGGCGCCGGCGCCGTCGGGTTACCCGGAACGGCCGGTGCGGGCAACTGAGCGGATGCGCTTGATGCAAAAATTAGAGGAAATCCCATGGCCGCCACAAAGACGGTGCCAAGGAATCCGAGTTTATTTAGCACGTTTTTAGTCATTAGTTTCTCCTTTGAGTTTTGGTTAGGTGTGATGTGTGAATCGGGTATAACTCGGAAAGAAGTTTTTTTCCTAGGCCAAAGAAACGAGGGTTTGGGCAACCCTGCTTTGCGCGCTCTCCATTGGATAGAAAGCGCGTTTGCGTTGCACGCGATCGCGGCCAGTGACTGTGAGTTTGACCTCAGGTGCGCCGGGCGCTAGCAGCCTCGTCTCATTCAGGAAAGCTCGGTTGAGCTCTCCAGCTGCAAAATGTAAACTGCCTTCTGATATGCAGGCGACAATTCGTTAAGTCGGGTCAGCCAACTCTACGGTGCCCGATGGACTACCGTGGCGTAACGCGCCTGCTTAACATAAATACGATGGAACCGAGTGAAGCTCTCAGCACGGCGGCGCAGATCGCGGTTGCGCTCGCCGGTCTTGCAGGCGTAGTCGTGGTTTTCCGGCGCGAATCCGTTCACGACTGGTCGGCGATTGATAAGTTTCGCCTTCGGTTGCTCCTGACTAATTCAATCTTACCCCTCGCCCTTTGCGTAATTGGAGTGTTGTTGCTGACAGTTAAGCCGGCACCCGCAGGAATTTGGCGTGGTGCAGCCCCAAAAACTTTCGGGGTTCTTCACCGGCATCGTCGTGCACCTGCTAGCCGCTATGTTTCAGTTTGCACGAATCATTCTATTGCCGCCTGAGACATAACAGCGAGCCAGGCTAATAGATGATCAGTCATCGACGCTACCTTAGCCGTAGCCATCGACGACGACTTAGGCGGGAACGTTCTAAGCTTGCGCAGGCTGATCGCCGGAAGATTGGCTACCAAGGCTTTGTAAGAGTGACGGCAGCAGAGCGGCCAACCCTTGCTGATGGTCCGCGGTAGGATCCACCTTTCCCTTTGGCGTTAGCTTGTCGACGATCTTTGGCAGGTATTGAGCGAGGAATTGCGAGGCAAGGGCCGGATCCACTCCCATCCTTGCAGCGAGCGCACTGATTTGGTCGGAACCAAGCGCTTTTTGAATTTGATCGCTGGAAACCGGCTGATTTTCACCCATCCCAACCCACGATGAAAATGTGTTACCCTGACCGCTCTGTGAAAATTTGTTGGCAAGGCCTTGCAAGCCTCCGCTCTGTGCCAGGAGACCGCTGAGAATCCCTATGAGCGGGGCCGCTTCGCCAGAAGCGTCACTTTTTCCACTGACTGCACTGAGTATCGAATCCAATAATCCCATAATTTTAATGTTCCTTTAGTTTGCGATTATTTTTCGAATAAGGATTGACGACGCGCTAATCTGCCAAGGCAATGTATCGGAGCAGAGTAAACATAAACAATTCAAATCCGGGAGCCCGCCCGCTCATTTACTTGTCACTGGAAGACTCATCACGGCCGTTACCGCGAATTGCAACCTCCACTTGCTCAGTCTCATGAAGGCGGCCGTAATCCACGGTCAGCCGGCCGCCGCCATGCTCGGTATACATCTCCACGAAACGTTCGCCGAAACGGACGTCGCGCCAGCTGTAATCCTTTTGCGTTTGAACCGCGGCCGCAATGACTGGGTCGATTCCAACCACTGAGACAATCAAGAGGACCCGGCTGGATTCGAGCGATTCGGGAGTTGCGCCAAAGAGAGGACTCGTTTCATCGATGGTGTGCCGCAGAGTTAGGGCGGCCGGGAAAACCGTGAGCCGATCGAAATGTAGTTTCAAAACGTAGAAGTACCTGAAATCGCCGCCTTCGAGCAACGGTTCATCGCGCGAAAACATGATCCGAAACTCCGCTTCGACCATGCTGTGTTGATTTTCATTTCCTACCCGCACCATCAACGTGGGCTTTCTATTTAATGGTGCGATCACGATTGAGTTACTGAAAACAACTCGCGCACTCGGTCGCGAGAATCGGACAAAGATCAGCCCAGTCATCACCGCGAGCAAAAAGATGCCGCTCATGATTTCGATGGTAGTGACGAGGTGGCCATAGAGCGTTTGCGGATACATATGGCCGTAGCCCACAGTGGCCAGCGTTTGCACACTGAAGAAGAAGCAATCAAAAAACCAATGCCCACCGGTGGTGCCAGCGATACTGCCTTGCTGGAGACCATAAAGCGCGGCGAAAAGAAGATTGAGCGCGATATAAAGCGTGCCGACAAACACCGCAAACTGTGGCCACCGCAAACCAAGCAGCCAGCGATAAATGTCACGCCATCTCCATGCGTCGGTATTGACTTTCACGAACTCAATCTGGCCGGCGCGGACGGAATGAAACGCGCGCGATTTAATGCTCCGTCTGCGGACTTCTGCTAAAGAAACGGGAGTAGGTTTCATCTCATTTTGGTATCGGCAACTATAGCGATAACGGCGAAAATATCGTGACAAACTTACCGCCGATTTGATAAGCAAACTCTGTGAAAGAGGCAGGGTTTGCAACCATGTTGACAGCCAGCCTCATGGTCAACGACCTGTCGCATACATCCCCGCAACCAAGCAAGCCGCAGCAACCAGCCCCGCTTCTGGCAAGACGGACGCTGTTCATCTCGTTGTCCATTCCGGACCCGAGGCCAAGCAAATCTTCACGTATTTTCCGTATCCTGATATACCTGCCCAGTATCGTTTTGCCAAGATCAGTGACACAGGCATCTATCGATTGACAGTCAGTCCACAAGGTAACGTTGTTGAGATCAAAATCTTGAAGAAGATGGGAGTCTTCGGTGATTGGCCCGCGGATGTGACCGCACTAAAAACACTCATCCACTGGCGAGCTCAGCCTGGCCCGCTCGCATTGTGGACGTTCCGTGGAGCATTACTCCAGGCCGCCACTTTATTACCAACGAAGGATCGCATATCCCAAGGCGCTAACGTTCTTGTTTTCCAGTTACTGCGGAAAGGAACTCCGTGATTGATTGGAAGATTTGTTGATCGATATCCGTCTGGGTTTCGCCACTCGCTTGAAGCTGGCGTTTCGGCACGCGTAACGAATGGTCACCACCTTCAACAACGTGTAGAATGTTTTGCGTTTTCATTTCCGTACGCACACAATCGAGGAGATCCAAAGGGCAAAGCGGGTCTCGCGTACCTTGCACAAACAGAATTGGTGTATTCAGAGCCCGCAAAACTTCATCGCGCAGCTTTGTGCGATCTCCCATGGCGCAGAGCGGATATCCGAGGCAAATGAGGCCGTCCACCTTTTCTTCGAGTGAAAGATGACATCCAACGCGGCCACCCATGCTCTTGCCAATCAGGACCGTTGATTCCGCGGGATGCCGTTTCCTCGCGTCGCTCAACGCTTCTCGATGCGCCGCGATCAGCTTTGGCAATGGATCGGGGCGTTTCCGGTTCTCGCGCATGTAGGCGTAATCGAAAGTTTCAACGTCACCGATCTCAGACAAGCGACGCTTCCAATTTTGCATCCAAGGATGGGCCGAGGGGGCGCCTGCTCCGGGAGCAAATAAGAATAAAGATTTCATCAGAAGATTTTTCAACGCTCAACGTCCAATTCAATAATTGAGCGTTCGGTGTTAGAAGTTGGGCGTCGGGCGTTTCCCCTTACTTTTCAAAAACCAACGCCGCTCTATTGCACCGTCACTAACGTTCCAATTGGGATCTCGGAGAAGAATTTGCGCGCAGCCTCCTCGGGCAATCGGATGCATCCGTGTGAGGCCGGATAATTCGGCACGATCCCGGCGTGCATTCCGAAGTCGAGGCAGCTCAACCGCATGAAATAGGGCATCTCCACGTGGTAGATGGTAGAACGATGCTTCCGCTCCTTATTCGTGATCACAAATTCGCCGGTCTTCGTCGAGTAACCCTGGCGCCCGGTCGAACATTGCGTGCGATATACCGGCACGCCGTTCTTGACGAGAGCGACCCGTTGCAAGGCAAGAGAAATTTCGATGCGCAATTGGTCCGGAGTAGGCCCGCCGCCGAGAAGAATTTGCGAGGAACGCCAGTGACCAGTCTCCGCGGCGATATCCAGCGCAGACATTTTATCGCGCTTGGTTAACTGGTTCCGGCTAGCACCTGCGGCAAGCAGAGCGCGGAGGTAATCCTCCCGACCGAGGCCCGCTGCCAGCATCAGCACTGTGAGACCTTTGTCTCCTTCAACGTAACTGCTGAACGATTTCGACGGGAGCATCGCAAGAAAATCCTTATCGCAGCGCGATGGCAGCGCCGTGTTGGGATCAGTGCCACAGGCCAAGAGCGTGCCAAAAAGCGAGGAGTCGTTTCCAGCGACAGCATACGCAAGCAGCGGCACATTCTTCCCCTCGGGCGTTGGAGGCACGGAGTGCTTGCTGAGCAGCAACTGGATTTCGCTCTTGTCTCCAGTCATCAAGGCTGCTTGAAGAGCGCGCCGGGTACTGGTTCGCCATTCACGCAGTGTGGGCAAAGACTCCACAACAAACCCTACGATTTTCGGATTGCCGCCATCGAGGGCCATTCCCAGCAAATCGCTTCCATCTTTGCAACGAGCTTCGGCATGAAAATTGGCAGAGCGGGCCAGCAACTCCCGAAAGATTTCGAGATGGCCGTGCATGGCGGCGGCCATCGGTGGCGTAAAACCATTCTTGTCAGCAAGATCGACAAGCGCACCGGCGCCCAGCAGGCGCTGCGCCGTTTTCCAATCTTGTTGTGACGTTGCGATCAGCAACGGCGTTCGGCCCTGGGCATCATGCCCATTTGGATCGACGTGGTCGATCAGGCATAATTCGATGAGCGAGTCCCGCTGGATTGTGACAGCGCGAACAAGTTCGCTCGGCGAAATGGAAATGCGCGCGGGAGGTTCCGGTCCGAGCGCTGTCGCCCAAAACAATATCAAAAGTACGACGCCGATCCGAAAGACAAATCGCCTGTTGAACACGCGCATATGCAGGGTTGGGCCGGATATTATACGGGCCGTGTCCACCACTGTAATAGGGGCTGGATTGAACTGCGAGCCCACCTTCGAACAAGCAGGGATTGGACGTATCCAGTTGAACGTTGCATGTTCCGTGGTGTCCAAATTCCAACCCATGCGCTTATCCATTTTAGCCCTGTGCGTTGCACTGAGTACATCGTTCGCCGCGCAACCTGAGGTTGTCCCCATGCCGACTGTCCCTGCCGCTGTGGCCGAGGCAGGCAAAGATGTCGTTCATCAATTGAACAATGCGTTTGCAAAAGTCTTCGAAACCGTCGCGCCGAGCGTTGTCATTATTGAGGTTTCTAAGAAAAACGATATCGGCGAAAGTTCGCCACTCGACGATCTGTTCTTCCAAGGGGCGCCGGATGACAATAATCAACGGCGCAACCCGGGCGGGCCCCGCCCGATCCAAAGCGAAGGCTCCGGTTTTATTGTTCGGCCAGACGGCTACATCTTTACGAATTTTCACGTGGTCGAAGGCGCAGACAAAATCGATGTGAAATTGAGAGACGGCCGGAATTTCTCCGGGAGGGTGGTTGGCACGGACGAGAAGACCGATATTGCGGTCGTCAAGATCGACGCCAAAGATTTGCCGGTCGTTCAGCTGGGTGACAGCGATGCGGTGCGGGTAGGCCAGTTTGCATTCGCGATCGGCGCGCCGTTCAAGCTCGATTACACTTTCACGTACGGTGTAGTCAGCGGCAAAGGTCGCAGCAAATTGCTTCAGACCGGCGCGTACTCCATTTCAGATTATCTGCAGACCGACGCATCGATTAATCCGGGCAACAGCGGAGGGCCGCTGTGCGATATCGATGGCAAAGTGATCGGTATGAACACCCTGATCAACGGGATGAATCGCGGCCTGGGCTTCGCAATCCCCGTTAACATGGCCAAAGAAATCGGTACGGAATTAATTGCCGGTCACAAAATTATGCGACCCTGGTTGGGCATTCGGATCGAAACGCTCGGTGACGACCCTACGATTCGCGATTTGTTTAAAGGCGCAGATAAAGGCGTCGTGGTGCGCACGATTGAAGCCGATGCGCCTGCTTCCAAAAGTGATTTGCGCCCGTTCGACGTAATCACCCATGTGGATGGAACACCGATCGACTCAGACTCACAGCTGCAGCATGAGGTTTTGAAAAAGAAAATCGGCCAAAGTGTCCAGCTAAGTGTTTGGCGCAAAGGCCAGACCATCAAAGTCCCCATCAAAACTGGCGAATTGCCAAACGAGATTGCGCAAGCATCAAATGCGT
This sequence comes from Verrucomicrobiota bacterium, assembly GCA_003219415.1. Lineage (GTDB taxonomy): Bacteria > Verrucomicrobiota > Verrucomicrobiia > Chthoniobacterales > UBA10450 > Udaeobacter. The sequence goes on from QHOS01000103.1 coordinate 7,203, forward strand.
TGCCGATTCAACCGGCGCCACCGACGCAGGAAAGTGTCGGCAAATTCGGTTTGCAGGTTCAGGAACTAACGAAAGACGTTGCCGAACGTCTTCATCTCCCTGTCCAGCAAGGCGTCGTCGTAACCGATGTGGAGGACAACAGCATCGCTGCGGCTCAGGACATTCAGCGCGAAGACGTCATCACTGAGGTGGATGGCAAGCCGGTCACTAACGTGAAGTCGTTCCGCGAGGCGCTGACTAAAGCCGATCCGAAACGGGGCGTCCTTCTCTACCTCGATCGCAAAGGCAGCAAAACTTTTGCCGTGCTAAAAGCCGGCGATTAGCTCTTCCTGCTGCCGACGATTACGAGAACTACTCCGCCGAGAATACAAATTCCGCTTGCGATCGGCGGAAAAGCGAAGCCGTGGCTTTCCTTGTGAGTGATCTCGAGGGGGCCTAGTTGGGCGTCTTTTTTCTGTGTCGTCCAGCCCAGACCGCCATAAGCGAAGCCGAGGATCCCGATAATGATGAGAATAATGCCGACAATCGCGGCCAGTTTCATTGGTGCGAGCTTACAACGGCCGGCGGCCTTGGATCAATTGGAGAATCAGCACCACAATCGCAATGACCAGCAGGATATGAATGAATCCCCCAAGCGTGTAGGAGCTGACCAGCCCAAGCAGCCAGAGCACCAGCAAGATGACGAATATTGTCCAGAGCATAAGGTTCCTTTCGGTTAAGTCACATGTTCCTTCGTCCGATGCGGTTCCGCTGCGCTTATGGAAATTAAAATTTCTGCACCGATCACGGATTTGTAGCGTGTTCCGTGACTGGTCACGGCTACAGTTTCTCGACTACGGCACGCAGGTTCCAGTCCGCTGCTTCGAGTCGTCGACGCGCAGACTCATAATCGCATTGCGCTAAATCGGCGACGACCCGCACCGCGCGATTGCGCAGCTTGGCATTGGTGGTGTGGAGATCAATCATCAGATTGCCGCGCACTTTGCCAAGCGCGACCATCGCGCCGGTGCTGACGATATTAAGCGCCACCTTCGTCGCGGTTCCAGCTTTTAGCCTGGTCGATCCAGTCAGGAGCTCGGGGCCAACGGCGAGTGGGATCACCAGCTCGGCATCCGCTGTAGAGGCAACCGTGCCGGCTGCAGCAGGCGACACGCCTGCCACCACAATTGGATTGCACGTGAGCAGGATTGTTCTTGCTCCTACCCATTTTGCGCAGGCGAGCGCGCCGAGGACAAAAGGCGTCCGGCCGCTGGCGGTGATCCCAATGACAATATCGCTATTTTTTATTCCCCTCTCCCGAATGGCCAACGCGCCTGCGCTCTCCTCGTCCTCCGCGCCTTCGACGCTGCGATAAAGTGCGGTTACTCCGCCGGCAATTACTCCCTGCACGAGATCAGGGGACGCGCCAAAGGTCGGGGGAATTTCGCTCGCATCGAGGACGCCGATGCGACCGCTGCTGCCAGTGCCGACGTAAAACAAGCGGCCACCATTCCGGAGCGATCCAGTCACCATTTCAATGGCTTTGGCAAGCTCCGTAGTTGCTGTGCGCAACGCATCCTGAACGAATTTCTCTTCCTCGACAAAGAGCTCGACCAGTTCACGAACGCTCATCTTTTCCAGGGTCTCCGAGCGCGGATTGCGTTGCTCGGTAAGCGCAGCAGCCAGATCTTCGATTTCTTTTTCAGAGAGCTTTGGCCGAACCGTAACAGCATCGGGCGTTTCTGCCGCAAGCCACGCCGCGCCCAGTTCGGGAGGTCGCTCTGCTGTAGTCACCCGAGCGTCGGGCAAATTCTTTTTTAGTCGGCGTCGAAACGAGTGCGTATAGATCGAGTCGCGGTAAAAAAGGCCGCCCATCAGCGCGACTTTGGGAGCAAGCAGATGCAGGCGAGACGCGACAGCCTCGGTGTATTCGCAGAGGACACGCGCGCCTTCTTCGACGATCTCGTTCACACGCGTCTCGCCACCGGCAGCAGCTTCAAACACAACCGGGGCCAGCATCGCGATCTCGTTTTTGTCCGCTGTTTGTGCCCAGCGCACGAGCTCGTCAAGATTGTTCAACGAAAGTGCGTGGAGAATCTTCGCAGTGAACGGCATCTCACCGCAATGCAAGTCATGCTCGCGCAGGATCAGACGCAGCGCTTCAATGGACAAAAAATAACCGCCGCCGGTATCGCCCAGAATATGTCCCCACCCACCGGCTCTTTCGATTCGGTCGCCTCGCCGGCCAGTCACCGAAGAACCACTTCCCGCGTTTACAACAATGCCGTCTCGGTGGTCGAGGGCCGCCGCAAGGCCGGAATCACGATCGCTGCCCGTCACAATTTTCGCATTTGGCCAAATATCTCTGCAAATGAGCGCAAGTGATTGACGATCTTCCTCGGTGCCACAACCGGCAAGAAAAACTCCCGCGCGATCGATTTCCCTTGGCAATCCGGCAAAAATTTCGCGCAAACGTTCCGGGGTAGTCAGGCGCAAATTGGACGGCGGCAGCTTTCCTTGATCGAGAATCACCCATTGCGAGCCGGGTTCAGCGCCCCCAGCTACAGGTCGTTCAACTAACACCCAGGCGGTTTTTGTTCCGCCTCCCTCGACGCCAAGGATGCGCTCGCCGGATTTCACATTCAAATTGTAGGGCAAGCCCTTCGCTTGCTGCGAGTTTGTTTTTTTCGAACTGCATTTGCGGCGCCAACGCGTTCCACCTTTGCCGAGATTTTCTCTGGCGGTATGATGGAACAATGCCCAAGGACGAAACGCAGGCGGCAAGGCGAATGAAGCAGTTACGGGACGAAATCCGCAAGCATGACCGGCTCTACTACGAAGAGGCTGCGCCAATCATTAGCGACCGCGAATACGACCGCCTCTACAAAGAACTTGTCGATCTGGAGACGCAGTTTCCCGATCTGGTTACGCCTGATTCACCCACTCAGCGAGTCGGCGGAAAACCGCTTAAAGCGTTCGAGCAGGTTGCGCATCTGATCCCAATGCTCAGTCTCGATAACACTTACTCGGAAGAGGAAGTGAAAAATTTTTACGCCCGTATCCAGCGGCTTTTGCCTAACGAAAAGATCCCGGTGGTAATCGAGCCAAAAGTGGACGGCGTTGCGGTTTCGCTCATTTACGAAAACGGCAGGCTGCGCCAGGCGGCAACGCGGGGGGACGGAAACGTGGGCGACAACATCACTCAAAATATTCGAACGATCCGTTCAGTGCCCGAGCGACTGCGCGGCGCTGCGCCGAAACTTTTGGAGGTGCGCGGAGAAGTTTACATGGACAAACATGGTTTCGAAAAATTAAACGACGAAAGGCGCAAGGCCGGTCTGCCGCTGTTTGCAAATCCGCGCAACGCAGCGGCCGGTTCACTGAAGCAACTGGATCCGGCGATCGTGGCGAAACGCCCCCTCGGTGTTGTGTTGTACGGAACTGGGGCGACCGAGGGAGTGGAAATCGATGTTCACTCGGAAATTTTCCCGCTCCTAAAAAAGCTGGGCCTGCCAGCCACCGAGCGCTGGTGGGTGGCTGAGTCAGTCGAGGAAATGCTGGACGCAATTCACGAACTGAACGGCATTCGGCATAAGTTCGCCTATCAAACCGACGGCGCGGTGGTGAAGGTGAATTCATTTGCGCAACGCGAGCGCCTCGGGTTCACCGCGAAATCGCCGCGTTGGGCCATAGCTTACAAATACGAAGCTGAACGGGTGCAGACACGCCTCAATGAGATCGTGATTCAGGTCGGACGCACTGGAATTCTCACGCCAGTGGCGGTGTTGGAGCCGGTGTTCGTAAGCGGAAGCACTGTTGGGCGCGCGACATTGCACAACGAAGATGAAATCAAACGCAAAGACATCCGCATTGGCGACACGGTGGTAATCGAAAAGGCGGGCGAAGTCATCCCGGCTGTTGTTGAAGTCGTAAAATCGAAACGGCCGCGCGATGCCAAGCCTTTCGATTTTGCCAAACATATTCACGGCAAGTGTCCTGTGTGTGGCGGCCCAATTCGCCGCGACCCGCAATT
>QHOS01000104.1 GCA_003219415.1 Verrucomicrobiota bacterium
TGTTTGATAAAGAATACGCGTCGCTGGGCATAGAGTTCGCGAATCCGTTTCACATGGCTGAGGAAAAATCCTTCGGTGATGAAACGCGCCAGGGTAGCTTGATCAATCGCTGGGGAGTGCTGGTCCATAACCGCGCGTACCTTGACGAGGGTATCGACAAGTTGTGGCGGTGCGACCATAAAACCGAGGCGCAGCGATGGATAAAGGATTTTGCTCATAGTGCCGGTATAAATAACCCGGCCGGTGTTGTCCAAACCTTGAAGACACGGCAGCGGCGGCCCATCGAAACGGAACTCGGAATCGTAATCATCCTCCAGGATGTAGCCGTCGCGCGACTCCGCGAACTCGATCAGAGCTTTCCGTCGCCTCAGGCTCATCGTCACACCCAAGGGAAACTGGTGCGATGGAGTGACAAGAATGAGTCTGGGAGAATTTTGACGTGAGCACTTCCCGATTACCAGCCCCTCACGATCGATCGGGCGGGGGATTATTTTGGCCCCGACAAAAGCCAGGACATTACGTGCCTGAAGAAAGACGGGATCTTCGATCCATGCCACGTCACCCTCATTGATTAACGCGAGCGCGCACGCCAGCATCGCTTGCTGCATGCCGCCCACGACTACGATTTGATCGGGATGACAATTGGCGCCGCGGAAGTCGCACAAGTAAGCCGCGATCGCCTTCCGTAGTTCGATCTCGCCACGGCTCGAGGCATAACGTAATAGGTGGGCTCCCTTCTTTGCCAAAACCTGCTCGCGCAAACGTTCCCAAACAGAAATCGGGAATTCATCCACAGCCGGCAACCCCGCGATGAGCGTGACAGATGGCGGGCCGCCAATGCCGACATCGAGTTGTCGTCCGCTGCGAGAATCGGTCATCCTAGTCACTCGTTGCGCGACGCGCGGGGAATGCTCGGTGCGCGCGCCCGTCGCCAGTCTGGCAGCCTTCAGAAAAGTTGCTGGTAAATGATCGGCGACAAAGATGCCAGACCGTTTCCGGACTTGAAGATAGCCTTCTTCAACTAGTTTTGAGAACGCCTGGTTCACGGTCGGTCTCGAAATCCCGAGGGTTGCAGCGAGAACTCGGGAGGAAGGCACACGGGAAGCGCTTGAGTCAAAGCTCCCGCTCTCAAGTTCTTCTCGTATCTGACGGCACAGTTGTTGGTAAAGCGGCTCGGACGACGCGCGATCCAGGCGCACCATTTCGAACGACATGACTAACCGACGCCGGCGCTGCTTTGGGACCGGGACCGTGCGCCCGTAGATCGCGCCATTCATTTGCACGATGCCACTTTCGCATTCAGAGAACGCTTTCTCAAGATGAGGTGTTACATAATTCTCTGACGCTGCGCCGCTCAAAGCCCTTAGTTCTCGCGACACGCGAAACTGGTCAGCCTGTTTAGCGCCATCTGGTTATTGCTAGCCTCTTTCCAACGGAGAACCGGACTAATTAACAAAAACAAATTATGAAAAATACGCTCTCGAAGTGGCTCAAAGCGCCTACCGTTCCGCGGTGTCCCGCTGCCATAAAAAGTCTTCACCCTGCCGTAGCTCATCTCTTTCTCGTTAGCTGCAGTTTGAATAGGCAGCAAACAGGTTGATGAACTGGAAGCAGGCGCCAACGCCTCGCAACGGGCTGAGTTCGTCGTCTCTTGGGCGCTGACGGCTGGCGGCTGGGTGGTGGCGGATTCCTACCGCGGCATGTCTCCGTTCGCCCTAGGCAAGCTCAGGACCCAACTTTGCCGAAATGAGACCTACCCAATTGAGGAAGCTAACGGTTCCTGAGGGAGGCAATTTGGATGTACTTGCCACGACACATGTTAAAAGCATGTTTGCCTCGGGTCTCCGTAATCCTCGAGGCCTAATCTTCGACAGAGCGGGCAAACTCTTTGTCGCCCAGATTCCTCCCTCTGCCAGCGGCGATATCTTAAAATTCATGCGCAGGGGCGGGCCGACTGTCTTTGCTTCAGAGATTGGCGTTCCGGAAGAAAATGGTGGCCCGCAGTACCTGGCGATCCAGCCGTGAGTCGCTGTTCGGACATCGAACAGTAAGCCTTCACTCGCTTTGGAATCGCGCTTATGTTCTACGCCTGGATCACCCTTCGCTGATCTATTGTAAAATGTCGATTACAGAAGGCCGGGGGCTATACGTTATTCAGGCGTTGAATGATGCTTTTATGTGGCCAAAGTCGAAATTCTGACTTGAAGCTCGAGCAACTGCGGCGGTACGGCATCCGGAGACGGTGACGAGATACATAAAGGTGGATCCATACGGATTGTCGCTCGCTTTCAGCTTGCGATAGCGAGGTTCGCCTGTTCTTAATTAAGGCGACAATGAACGGCTCCGCAACCAAAGCTCTGTTCTGGTGGGCGATAGTCGCACAGGTTGCAGGAGCTCAGTTATTTTTCTGGGACACGCTTCCTGATTACCGGGAGTTGACTGCCGGAGCACTCGTGGTGGGTACGCCTAAAGACTTTGCCTTCGCTGTGTTTGGCCTTGTGGTAATGCAATCGGCCTATTGGTACGCTCGCCGTCTTCAGCCCCAAATCCGGTTCGCTCGTCGGGTTCTATTGGGTCACGTCCTGCTCTGTGTTAGCGAGGTCAGTTTCTTTTTCGTCAGCGCGCTGGCGACAGTGGCCATGTTTGATCATTGGAGGCGATCGCAATTCGTCTTCTGGAAATTGATGCTGCTGGCTTCTGCCCTCTTCGCCTTCTTTTGCTATAAACGTCAGCTCGCAAGTGTTGGGGACGCTCTGCTGGAGATACAACCCAAGGATGCCGGGATAACAACGATCGAACCGAAAGGAACCGGCAAACCATGAAAACCGCCGGTGGCGAGTTTTTCGCGTTTAGCAAGGTTGAAAAATCGCCGACCGCGGCTAGAGGGATGCTGTTTTGAGAACCCGGCTAAGGACCGTCACAAAAGCGTTCGTAATCGCGGCCATCGTGCTTGTGCGCGGACAGATGGCTCAGGTCTCAGCGCTCACCGAGCCAACAAGTCCGTCCCCTGCCCCTGCCGCAACCGTATCAGAAGCGAAGGCTACTCCAAGGGATACTGCAACTGATAACTCGACGCTGGACAGCCTTTTGAAACAGGAAGGCTTCGGAGTGGTGAAACTTAGGCAGGAGAATCTTGACAATCAAAAAGCGCACAAGAACGACCCGAAACATCTCGTCGTTGATGTCGAAGTTAATCGAGTGAGCGCTTCGTTAATGGTCGATACCGGTACGCCAACAACAAATATTACGCGGAGCAGGCTCAAGGAATTCGGTCTTGTCGAGCAGAAGACTTCTCTTCGAGTCACAAGTCCACTCAGATCGGCCTCCAACAAATTCTTTGGCATCGCAAAGCTTAACACGCTTGCCATGGGTAATTGCATGATGCAGGATCTCCCAGTTTTAATTGACGCGATTCCATATGTAGACGGCGTTTTTGGATCCGATGACATGCACAGAATTGGCGCGGTGTTGGATTGTAGCGAGCCCGCACTTTACTACGCACCTCGGGGACCTAGTAGCGATACAAGCGGCAAATTGGCGGCCATGCTCCAAAACAATGGGTTCACGCAGGTCCCCATGCGTTTAACCTCAAACCATCGTCTCGAAGTTGCTTGTTCCATCGATGGCGTCCCGTCGACCATCGTGGTTGACACAGGTTCGCTTGCCACTTGTGTAGATAGAAGCATCGGAAGCAAAGCGGGAGTCATAATCAAGCGCACGAGAAGAGTGCTTATAGGCTCGGGAGGGGCGAACGCGCCTGTAAGCAGCGGACATGTAAAGCAATTCGCTATTGGTGATTTTGAGATCAAAGATGCCGATATTAGCTTTGTCCGTTCAAGGAAAGGTGACCATCCTTCCGCTCACCTTCTTGGGATTGGCGAGCTCGTATCCAACTCCGCAATTATCGATGTAGGCGGTTTAAGCATGTACCTGCGGCATCCGCAGTGAGCGGCGAACCATTGCGCTTTCTAAATGGCGGGTTCACTTCCCAAGCGTGAACAGTAACGCGCAAACCAAGAAGCCAGGCCGGTCACTTCACTGCTCGACCAAGCTCCAGCCGGCTGGAAGATTGGGACCGAACGCGGCGCTGACGTAAACATTGTTATTGAGATACCAGATCGCCGTTTGTCGAGTGCTGGCCTTATAAAGCGTATAGTCTGGACTGCCATCGCCGTTAAAGTCAGTTGTGGCTACCAAGATCCAGCCAATGGGAACAGTCGGCCCAAAAGCGCCACCAATAAGCGTTCGCCCGGACAAATACCAAATCGCTGTATAACCTGTGCTGGGATGGAACAAGGCATAATCCGTGTGGCCATCGTGATCAAAATCTGCTACACCCATCAAGCTCCAGCCCGGCGGAAGAGTTGGACCGTAACCACCTCCAACGTAAACGTTGTTGTGCAGATACCAGACCGCGGTTTGACGCGTGCTGGCATTGTAAAGCACGTAGTCGGAGTTGCGATCACCGTTAAAGTCAGCTGTAGCTACCATTTCCCAGCCACTGGGAAGCCTCGGCCCGTAAGCGCCCCTGAGGAACGTTGGTCCGGATAAATACCAAATTGCAGTTTGATTAGTACTGGGAGCAAACAGGGCATAATCTGAGTGGCTATCGAGATTGAAATCGGCCACAGTTCTCAGGCCCCACCCCGTTGTAAGAGTCGGGCCGTACGCGGCTCCGATGAAAACATTGTTGTCTAAATACCAGATCCCTGTTTGGCGCGTACTGGTGTTACGGACCACCCAATCAGGATGGCCATCGCCATTAAAATCGGCTACTCCAGCCCTGGCCGGCCTGGGAATCGCTGGCACCGTGAAGGCATAGATCTTGTTGTCAGCGGGGTAGTAAATACGGCCGCGAGCGACAATGCCCGTATTCCATTTCCGCGTGCCGGTCATCATTTCATTGGCTCCGCCGCCGGCGTAAACCACAGCGCCAGTGTCTCCATTGTATGCGTGCAACCGCTGGTCGCCTCCGCCGCCGGCTACCCAGACGATTGCGTTATTCGTGCCGTCCGTCGAGGTAACAAAAACCGAACTCAGTCCGCTCTGACTCATGCTCCAGGCAGGGACTATGGTAGGCGGATTCGTGGCAGTAACTTTATAAGCTGCAACAGAGTTGTTTTCGCTATGAAAAACAAAATATGTTCCCTGGCTCGTGTGGTAAGTGGCGGCTGATTGACCCCTGACAGCAGTAGGAAGGCTTTCTGAAGCCAACGGCGTGCTAACGCTCCCCAGACTGTTGCGGTTAAGTAGGTAGGCGATGCCATCTTTGCCCAGCGCGAGCACCAGTTGCGAAGGCGTAGCTCCCGGCGCGTCAATAAGGGTGGCGCTGCAACCACCGAGATCGGCGTCACTGTTATCGAGCGATTGCCAATTAGGAGGCGCCCAAAAACTGCTAAAGATTAGTCCAGCCTGGAAACGAATAATCGCTTCGCCACCACTCCATGGGTCTCCCGGGCTTGTGAAAGTGTTGCCCGTAACAACAAACAGGTCAGTTCCATCGCTGGCAACACCGCCGTGTCCCCAGATGCCGCCACCGATGGCATTCGTTGCCCAGGCCATGACGTTGGAAGGATTGTTGATTGGTATGCCAATAACCCATCCGTGGTACATGCCGCAGTCGCCAGCGTGCCCTGAGAAGGAGACATAAAGGATACCATTTACGATTGCGAGCCCACCGCGCTCATTCTGCACCAGCGAGGTAAACGTCGTGCCGTTATAGCGAGCAGTCGCATTCAGATCCACCGGCCAATTGGAATTGGTGGCACCGGTGTCCACGTTCAGCGAATAAACGAGATGCCTCTTGGTCGCGCCATCAATCATCGCATCGAGGAAAAGCGACCTGGAAGCAAGATCGACAACAGGCGTGCCGGTGATGCCGAGCGGGCTGATGTTACCGCACGGCAGCCCTGACGCGACCGCCGAGCCGAGGTTGCGTTGCCAAATGACGCTGCCGTCATCAGCGTCGAGCGCATAGACATTGTTCGATTCCGTCACCGCAATGACCATGGCCCCGTTCGGGCCACCCTCGATATAAAGTGGCTGGGCGTAAACATTGCCTGAGATTGTTCCGTTGAAGTTCAAGTCGCGCGTTAGATTGGCTGCGTTGGCTGCCGTAAATGCGGAATCAATGTAGAGGCCGTCGCGAGAAAGATTGTTGTGCTCCTGTGTCACATTGACCTGCGCAGTCGTTGGAAGGGCTGCAGCCCACAAAAGAGCAATGACAAGTGACGAAGAGGAAATTAGAGCCTTCATAGATCGACGAAAATACCGTGCTTCCCTTTGAACACCGCGTTCCGTTTAACACCGCGCGGTGCCGTCCTGTCAAGTATTACAAGAAAGCCTCACTTTGAGAATTCGCTCTGCTCCTATATATCATCTGATCTTTGAGGAAAGCGCGGTCGGCGCCCGCCGCTGCAGTTTGAGCGCATCGACTGACTCTGCAAAATCACCTCGCTAACGAGATACATAAAGGTAGATCCATACCGATTGTCGCTCGCTTTCAGCTTGCGATGGCGAGGTTCGACTGTTCTTAATTGGTGAAAAGGCGACAATGAACGGCTCCCAAACCAAAGCTCTGTTCTGGTGCGCGATAGTCTCACAGGTTGCAGGAGCTCAGTTATTTTTCTGGGACACGCTTCCTGATTACCGGGAGTTGACTGCCGGAGCACTCGTGGTGGGTACGGCTAAGGACTTTGCCATCGCGGTGTTTGGCCTTGTGGTAATGCAATCGGCCTATTGGTATGCTCGCCGTCTTCAGCCTCAAATCCGGTTTGCTCATCGGGTTCTATTGGGTCATGTCCTGCTCTGTGTTAGCGAGGTCAGTTTCTTTTTCGTCAGCGCGCTGGCGACGGTGGCGATGTTTGATCATTGGAGGCGATCGCAATTCGTCTTTTGGAAGTTGATGCTGCTGGCTTCTGCTCTCTTCGCCTTTTTTTGCTATAAACATCAGCTCGCAAGTGTTGGGGATGCCCTGCTGGAGACACAACCCGAGGATGCTGGGAAAGCAACCATCGAACCGAAAGGAACCGGCAAACCATGAAAAATCGCCGCCGGCGAATTTTTCGCGTTTGGCAAGGTTGATATGTCGCCGACCGCGGCTACAGAGATGCCTTCGCGAATTCGAAATGACGCGCTGTTTCAGAATTCTTCGCACCTTTCCCAATATTCTCGTTGGATTCCATGGGTCTCGAAGCATCGAGCAATTTCATCAGGCGCGCCTCGTAAGAATCACACAACGGAGACTCGCCATTTGGCTGGATCCATTCGGGATGTTGGACCCGCAGATCATTGTGGATCTGTCGCAGTAGTGCTGAGTAAGTGTGGATTTCGTGGCGCATCGTCGGTGACTCGGTGAAAATTCAAGTGTGCCGCGGGAGGATTCCCTGTCCAGAAGTCCGACGGACTCGCCGACCAGAGATTCCATGCGAGCGCGCCAATAACCAGGTTAAGCTATTCCTTAGCAACCCGCGCGCTTGCTCGCGCTGTGCGCGACGCTGAGTCAATTCGATCACCCTACGGCGCTGGTGTTGCAGCAACGCGGCCAGCAGTCCGCTTTGCGTAAGCGTCGCGCTGGATCTCGTAACGTAGTTTTTTCTGTTTTTCATAAACACCTTTGATCTAAGGTTTGACAACGCTTCTGACAGATTCCCACATTGGACTTTGGTTCTATGTCTTTCGGGGTAGGACGCAGCCTCGTACCGCTGCTCGGTCCGACTGTTCGGATTGCTGTTTGAATTCACGAACTCGACTCGGTTCTTCACTCTGTGGTTGCGTTCATTTCAATGACGTAGCCATCGCCTCAGCCAGCGAGAGAGTTACAGTGATAACGATTATTCCGAAGGCGACAAGCTCGATCAAATAATCTGGTCGTTCTCTATAGGCGTATCGATCGCTGAAGAAACGAGAAGCCCGAACGCGCAGTGAGTTGGTAGTTTTCATGTTTACAGCAGTCCTTTCACTAATGAGATGACGATTTTCATGCAGTAAAATGGACAACTATTTGGGTCGGCGCGTTGGTTTGCAAAAGTAACGCTGCTGTCACTTTGGCAGAGGCATGACCGTATTTCGGTGCTCCGTTTTGAAAATTTAAGCTAATCACATAAGGTCAGCGCATGCGCACGGTTTTACTTCCGATTTCTCTTTTCGTGGCCCTGACATGCATTGCGAACAGCACTCCGCTTTCGGAGGGTGATCTAAAGAATCTTCTCGCCGGGATCCGCCAGAACCGGAGCACCCAGGCCGATTTTCAAGAACAACGGATGATTCGGCTTATGAAAAAGCCGATCCTCAGCTCAGGAAAAGTTTGGTTCCAGCCGCCTAACAAATTCCGGCGCGAAGTAAAAGGCAGCTCACCCAGCCTGACCGTGAGCGACGGCCGTCAGCTCTGGATTTATTATCCAAACTTTAAATCGGCGGAGCGTTACCCACTGGGCAAAGGATCGCCGCTCGATTCCACAGTCGCAGCGATTAATTCTTCATTGAACCTCGAGGATATCGAAAACACTTTCCAGATCAGAGCGACAAAGAGTGATCCGCTTCAGACGGGATACGAGCTGACATTGTTACCGCGCGCGGCGTCAATGAAACGCGTGTTTCAAAAGCTTGATCTACGAATCAACGATCAACTGCGGGTTGAGCGCACCGACATGCTGTTACCAAACGGCGACCGGATCGTAACCACGTACTCGAATCAGACGCGCGGACCCGTTCCTGCGTCCATGTTCGAATTCACGCCGCCACCCGGCACTGAAGTCTCGACGCCTCTTGGGCAATAACGCCATTTTCGTCTTGCACGCGAAGCCGGCAGGTGGGCGTCTAGTGCTGTCACGCGCAGCTCGAACTCAACAGCCAATTCCCCGCCGATATGAGGATTTGTCTTGTTTGTTTTCTTGCGGCTCATCAGAATTGAAGCATGAAGCCGCTAAGAAGTATATGCATTCTCGTTGCTTTCCTGCTGGAAAGATCGGGACAAAGTTTGAACCGTGCGCGTCGCCGTGCCTCCCTAATATTGGCGGTTTCGGCCGTTGCTAGCGTTTATCTGTTTTGGAAATGTGACACGAGGGCACAATCTGCCGATGATCTACCGACGGCCCTAGAGCCACAGATGGCTGAGCCAGGCGACTGGGCTGCTGACTTTAATCAGGCCCAGACGGCGTGTTATGAAGGGCATATGAGGGCGTGTGACTCCATTTGGAAAAGCGACCGGGTCCTGTTCGATACCTGGTTGTTCAACTATGGTCGAACCTGCGGCGGCCGCGTTGGTCTTCGCGAAATTAGGCGTGCGGACCTCAGCTGTTCTGACGCCTTCCCAGGTCACGAGTAGGCCAACATTAATAAACGATGCTCTTCTGCAATTGCAGGAGCTTTGGGTGGCTTTTCTAGATGTGGCTTTTTGACAGGACGCGTTAAGACGCCTAACGAGACGGAGAATGGAGCCCGCGGGAAGCGGCTTTGCTCAATTATTCGGCGATCGCGAAGGCGGCAGCGGTGACACTACGTAGATCTGATCGAGCACTTTTAACATGAGGGCATTGGCCGTCACCTTTCTGTCGAGCGATACGGTCAGATTAGTCCAGACCACGAGCGTCATTTTGCTGGCGGGGTCGTAGCCCATGAAGGAGTTGAAGCCCGGCATCTCGCCACCGTGAAAATAGACTGCGTTCGCTCCCCAACGCAGCTGGGTGATGCCGTACCCGTACTTTAGGCCGTCAGGCTTGCTCGGATCTTCCAGCTGCACGCTGTCGAGCCACTGGCGCTGATAGTCGGCGTTTAGTACCTTGCCGCCGACCAGTGCCTGGATCCAGGTGGCGAGATCGTTGGCGGTCGAGATGACGCCCCCGGCCGCCGTGGCGTAGGAAGGGTTCTGGCTGGTGCAGTCGTCGGGCTTGAGGGTTCCGGCCCTAGCCGCGGCCTGGAGGTCGGACGGGTACGGCTTGTTCACCAGGTTACTGAAGGAGCACCCGCCGTACAAGTAGCCGTGCGAGTAGGGATCGGGGAGGCTGTTCGAGGTACTGGCGGGGAGCAAGGTATCCTTCAGACCCAGCGGTCCGAACAAACGGTCCTGGAAACAACTGGCCAGCGGCTTGCCGTCGATCTTTTCCGCAATGAGGCCGAGCAGCGCGTAGTTGGCGTTGGAGTAGTGGAAGTCCGTACCGGGTGGGAAGTAAGGCGAGTGCTTGAACGCGATCGCCAGCACTTCGGCTGGGGACCAAACCTTGGTCGGGTCATGGTCGAGGATCGACCAGAACCCGGGGTCGTCGTCGTAGCTGTAAAGGCCGCTGCGCATCTTCAGCAGCTCGGCAATGGTGATCTTGTCGCCGTTGGGCACGCCCGGGACGTACTTCGAGACTGGATCGTCGAAACTGAGCCTGCCTTCCCGGGCGAGCAGCACGATTATCGCGGCCGTCATCGTCTTGGTATTCGAGGCGATCCGGAAGTGAGTGTCGGCGCGTGGTGGGGTTGTAGCGCCTAGTAACGTTGTGCCGTAGGTGACCGTGAACTCGCCTTGAGGTGTGCGCAAGAGAACCACGGCGCCGGGGATCAGGAGTTCCTTGGCGGTCCTGTCCACCATGGTCTTCAACGCAGCCGGGTCGATTGGCTTGAGCGCCGACGAGCCGGC
>QHOS01000115.1 GCA_003219415.1 Verrucomicrobiota bacterium
TGACTCCGGGCACACTGATCAGTCCGACGCGAATCTGGTTTAGAGCGATGTCGAAGACTTGCTGCTCGGAAAGTTTGGGGCTGCTGATTCCGAACTGAAGAATAGAAACCGTGGAAGCGCTGTATTGGATGATCAGTGGCGGGGTCGTTCCCGGAGGGAGCTGTCTCAAAATGGTTTGGGAAACGGCGGTCAATTGGGCCACCGCGGTCGAAGGGTTCGTGCCCTGCTGAAAGAAAACTTTGATCACGCCAAAGCTGTCGTAAGAGGTTGATTCGATGTGCTCGATATTGTCGACCGTGGTCGTGAGCGCGCGTTCCTCACTGTAAACTAGCCGTTGCGCGATCTGGTCGGCCGGCAATCCGGTGTAACTCCAAATCACACTGACCACCGGGATATTAATAGCGGGAAAGATATCGGTCGGCGTCTTGGTCAGGACAAAAGGAGTCATCAAGAGCAGCAACAAGGCTGCTACCACAAACGTGTAGGGCCGCCGAAGAGCTAAGCGAACGATCCACATAACGTTCCTCCGATGTGGCTACGCCGAGGAATCGAATATATCAATATATGGGCGCCGAAGCGAGCGAAAAAGCACTTCGTTTTCATCTCCTGAATTTACGCTCTGCTATAAAGGAATCGCTACTGTGCATGCGAAGGATTTATTCCCGACTCCTCTGGGCTCGTCGGCTTTCCCTCTTTCGGGAGACGTCATCTGCACGGGCAGACCCTGACCCTATTACGCATCGATTCGTTTGAGCGTCGGTCTCTAGGACGAGAAGCTTAAGAGGCTCTCCTTGCCCAAGCCGTCAAAGCAGAAACATACCGAGCGCCGCACCAATCATCGCGCAGGTGGTAATGGCAACCAGCACTGTCGTGACCAAGGGAGCCGGGTAGTCGCGCATGAGCTTGCGGTCCGTAGCCACGAGAAGAATGGCAGCCAGCAAGAACGGTGCGAGCAGGCCGTTCAGAACGGCGGACCAAAAAAGGGCTTTAATCGCGTTGATGTTCGCAAAGTCGATCGCGATTCCGACCAGCGTGGACAAGATGATGATGGCGTAAAAAGCCCGCGCGGTCTTAAAACTCTTGTTTATCCCAACGCGCCAGCCGAAAATCTCGGCAGCCGCATAAGCCGCCGAAGCCGACATGATAGGGACGGCGAGAAAGCCGACACCGATGATCCCAAGAGTGAAAAGCAGCGCGGCAAGATTGCCGGCCAACGGACGTAACGCCTCCGCGGCACCTTCGGAAGTTTGGATATGAGTGATGCCGTCTCGGTGCAGCGTCAGCGCGGTAGTTAGGATTATGAAATACATCCCGACATTGGAAAAGAACGTGCCGACTCCAATGTCCAATCCCCGGGTCAAGACCCGTGTTCGCATAGCTACCGTCGGCGCGCGCTTGCGTGCCGCTGACTTCGTCTCCTCGACTTCCTGTGATGCCTGCCAGAAAAACAGGTATGGGCTGATGGTTGTCCCTAACACACCAACCAGCATTGCCCATCCGTCTCGCGTGGTAGGCAGCGATGGGACAAACGTAGCGTGGACCACCGCCGACCAATCCGGACGAACAATGAACGCAGTAACGATGTAAGCGCAGAGCGATAGCGTCAGCCATTTCAGCGCCAGGGCGATCGGCTCATAGTGAAACAAAATCGGGCCGGCTGTCAGGCCGATTCCGAATAGAATAACAAAGTAATGTGAGTTGATGCCTGACAGCATTTCGGCTGCGTCAGCCATACCTGCCAGATCTGCGGCGATATTGAAAGTGTTAGCGATGAAAAGCGCGAAGGCCGCGGCCATCACGACAGACCTCGGAAGTTTCTTGCGAAGCGCGCCGGCGAGTCCTTTGCCAGTTGCCATCGCAATCCGGGCACAAGTCATCTGCACCGCGGCCATCAGTGGCCAGGTGACTAACGCAGTCCAAAGCTGAGTCGTGCCGAGCAGTGCGCCAGCGGCGGAGTAAGTCGCGATGCCCGACGGATCATCATCCGCGGCGCCTGTGATGAGCCCCGGCCCCAGCGCGGAAAGGAAACGAACCAGCAACGGGCGGCGCCGCGGCTCGACTGAAGACACTGCATGCTCAGGCGCAGCCTCTACTGCTACAAGGACATTGTTGCTTTCCATATCTTCCCGATCATGTGCTACCCTCCCAACTCGAAGCTTCTTTTTAAAGACAGAGCCCGCGGTGGCGGGTTACATCCCGATCGAAGATTAACCAAGCGAAGGTTTCGCCGCTGATGAACCGGGCTAGAACGAAACGCTGAGAAGCTTGATACCATCTCCTCGTCCAGGAGCATCCGGATCAAGGACAGTGTTCTCTTCTGCGGTTCCATATTTTGCTGGCGCGAATGGATTAAGCATCTGCAGCGGATCGCCACCCTGAATGAGACGCGGAATAACACCCCTGATCTGAGGCCTCAGTTTGATGGGTGGCGCATGTGCTTCGACTGCATGATGCTGTACGCGAACACGGTGCCATGCGAGAAGCGATGCTTGGGAGCATCTGCTGCGCTTTCGTGGGACAAAAAGACCACTCCCACAATCAAGCTGATCGGAAATAACGTTGTTTTCATCCCTCCATCCTCCTGCCATGCTCCCTCATTAGCCAGTGCGCCTTCGCTAGATTTCACAGTTAGGCTGATGAGTTAGCGCTGATTCTCTCTTTCGGGATAGCTAAGGGGTAACACGTGCGTTGCCTGGGAGCGCCGACGCGGTCCCGTCGGACGCCGACTAACTTTCACCTGATAGCACAGCCGAATAAATGAGCTTCGCTATTGCTTCCGGCCTAACGAAAAAGATTAAC
>QHOS01000105.1 GCA_003219415.1 Verrucomicrobiota bacterium
ACCTCTATATCTCGCAAATTTTTCACAAAACCTTTATCGCTGTCGATGAAAAAGGAACCGAGGCGGCTGCAGCGACCGCTGTGGCGATGATGGCAGGAACAGCTCTGAGATCGCCTCCGCCACCTCCAATTGAAGTGAAAGTCGATCGCCCGTTTGTTTATGCGATTCAGCATGTTCCCAGCGGAGTCTGTCTCTTTCTAGGGCGCGTAACGGATCCTCGTTGAAGTGGACCTGTCGACCCTTGCAAATCTAATCAACGCGATCGCGGTAACGGCCGGCGTCATTTTTGCGGCAGTGCAAATTAGGGATTATCGCGGACAGCGACACCGCGATTCGATGTCTGCTCTCGTCAGATCATTTCAAACTCCATCTTTCGCGCATTCGTTGCGCCGCGTTAGCTCTTTGCCAGATAACGTTGCACGCGAGCAGATTCCAGCGTTGCTCGGTCCAGATGGCGAGGATCATGTTTATGCCCTTCTAACGAGCTGGGAAGCTCTCGGCATTCTTCTATATCGAAAGGAGGTTACCATTGATCTTATCGATGACTTTTTCAGTGGCCCCATTGTTGTCACATGGCGAAAGCTATCCCGCTACATCTCAGAACTACGCAGAGATGCTCAACGAGAGACATATTTCGAATGGGTACAATGGCTAGCGGAGCGAATGATGGAACGGGAGAAATTGTCGCCGCCTGTGCCAGCACATATTGCGCATCTCGATTGGAAATAACTGTAGCGGTGACCTGCGAGCGCCGAAAAAACACGGAAGGGTGATTTCCTACTCGGTCCCGGTGGTTAGGAAACCACCGCTCCTAGACTCGACCGCCGCTACAGTAGTGTGCTGTCTGCTCCGTAACTTAGCTTCCCATCCACGATCCGCGCGGCAGATGTATATGGATGCGGCTCGGTTTTGTTTGCATCCATGATGTGCATCACCTCAATGTCGCGCGCCTTAAGATAATCAGAAATCAGCGCGCGGTGACAGCGCCACCAGACCGCTTCTGCGCACATGATCGCAGCAGGGCCGGCGTCGGCGGCAAGATCAAGAAGGCGCTTAACACCTTTGTTGAACTCTTCTGTCTCCATATAATCGGCGTACCCGCGAAATGATTCATTGCGCCAGGCTGTATTGGGGGAATCCTCCCTTGGCTTTCTTCGGCCACCAAGCTCGGGAAAATGTTCGTAGCAGATTGCGACTTTGGCTAACGAGTCTGCCAGCGTCTCCTTATTAAACTGCGGGTAGCGCTTCGATCCCGGCAGCAATCGCACGTCAGCAAGCAACTTGATTCCGTGCTCTTCCAGGAGCGAAATGAATTTCTCGATCATCCGTGTCGAATGACCAATCGTCCAGATTCTCATCTAAAAAACGAAGAGTTATTTTCGTTCGTTGCAATTCGATTTACCTAGTACCGTCATGTCTTTTCGCGCAAGCTTTGGGAGTGCGTGCGCGTCCCCGTGTCGCTTTGGTGTGGCAGCGCTAGTGAAAAAGCGATGCGAGGACGCATCGCACTCCAAAAGGACTTCGTCCGAAACCATTTAAGAGACAGCGAGTTGCTACCTGCCCCCAGTTTGGTTCCTTAATGCCCCGGCTTTGGTGCAGCCACTGCCTCGGCCATCGATTTCAGCAATCGCCCGAGATCGCTGTTCGTCGAGATGACTGCGGTGGTATCTTTTTCAAACGCGGCGCGCATCACGTCGAGGCTGCGAAGAAACGAGTAAAGCTCTTGTGCATCAGGCGGGTTGAATGCAGCGGCATAGATGGAAGCTGCCTCGGCGTCGGCCTTCCCTTCCGTTTCAAGGGCATTCTTCGTTGCGGTAGAACTGATTGAGGCGACGTCGCTTTCCTTTTGGCCGCTGATATTTGCCGCCTCACCGCGCCCTTCGGAGCGGAATCGGGCAGCGATCTGGTGCCGTTCACTCGACATCCGCTCAATAATTTTCTCCGCGACGGCCGGATTGTACTTGCTGCGCTTGAATCGTTCGTCGAGCAGTTCAATTCCGAAATCGGAAATCTTCTGTCGAGTGCGTTCGGTAATTTGTTTTTCGATTTCGCCACGCCCGAATTCAATGTCAGGAATCGTCGTGGGTAAAACCGTGCCGCTTTTCTCCAACTCCTCGTCGCGCACCGGTTTTCGCCCCTTGGTAACACGGATGATCTCTACAAGGTCGTGCGTGGCAACAGCGGTTCGCGTTTCGCTTCCGAGAATGTCATCCAGGCGCGACAGGGCACTGCGTTCGTCGTTGAGCCGATTATAGTAGAGGAACGGATCGCTGATACGCCATCGGGCAAAACAATCGAGAATAATGTAGAGCTTGTCTTTGGTCGGGCATTCAGTCGGCGGTCCGTCCCAGGCGAGGATACGCTTGTCAAAACGGTGCACTTTATCGAGCACGGGCAGTTTGATCTTCAATCCGGGGTTTGTGACCGTGCGAACGATTTTGCCGAAACGCGTGATGATCACAGTTTCATATTGATGGACAACGAAAAGCAGCGTTCCCCATTTGAGCGCTGTGAGAATGAAGAGAATCCCCAGAATCGACATCAATCGGCTCTGCAAAAAGCGCACAATGGCCGAAACAGCCGCGGGTCGTGGAGTGACATCGATCACGTTCATTGGGATGCCTTGGTTTGATCGGCCGGCAACAACGGCAACGTCTGGAGAATGTTCTTCAAGCTGTCGTCGACGATGATTTTCTTTTGCAAATTGGGAAAGATCGCTTGCATCGCTTCCAGGTAAAGACGGCGGCGCGTTATTTCCGGCGCTTTCCGATACTCTGCCAACAGCAATGAAAATTTTTGCGCTTCGCCCTTTGCCTCGTTAACCCGGCGAAAGGCATACGCTTCGGCCTGTTTCTCGCGCTCCTTAGCCTGGCCCCGAGCGTTCGGCACCGCATCGTTATACACTGCCCAGGCTTGATTAATCGCAGTCTGCTTTTCCTGTTGCGCCTGGTTGACCTCGTTAAAGGAACCCTGCACGGCTGGCGGAGGGCGCACTGTAGCGAGTTGCACTTGCTGAATCTGAAGTCCCAGGTCGTACTGCGAAGAAAGGTCGGCCAAACGTTTCAACGTCGATGATTCAATGTCATGTCGTCCAATTGTGAGTACTTCATCCACCGTGCGATCACCAATCACCTCGCGCATCACGCTCTCGGAAAGATCCCGCAACGTCTTCTCTGGTTCGCGTGCCCCGAACAGATACGTTTTTGGATCGGTAATCCGATACTGCACAACCCATGGGACGAGGGCGGTGTTTAGATCGCCTGTGATCATGGTCTCGGTTTCCTCCGGTTCCACGTCGCCCTGGTAAGCATTGGTGGCGTTCGGCGTAGAAAAACCAAACTCCAATTTTAGCAGGCGCTGGGTTGGCACGATGTGTACCTCGTCGATATATGGAATCGCATAAGCGAGTCCGGGATCGACGATATTGTGGTAAGCGCCAAAGCGAGTCTTCACCCCTACGGAGTTTGCCGGGATTGAGGTGAAACCGAACAACAGTGTGATGAGCGTGAAGACAATTCCGACACAGGCGATCAAGCCAAGAATCAGCCCCGCGGGTTTCACTTCGGCGTGTGACGATGCGACCATTTGAGCCATTCAGCTCAGTTTTGCCTCAAACGCACAATCTCACGCAAGCCTTTCCTTTCAAGAGTAATGACTTGTCAGCCGTCCCATTCTTAGTTCGCCCGAAGCTCTCGGGCGGCATTCCTTGACTAGCTGGCTATACGCTCCAAGACTGGGGCATGAAAATGAGAAACATGATCTTGTCAGTAATCATCGGGCTTGGCACCTTGGGCGTGATGGCAGCGGCGGAAATTCAACAGCAACCGGAGGCCGGAAAACCCGCGCCGGATTTTAGCCTAACGACTGGTGACGGTTCGCAGGTAAGCCTGAAGGATTATCGCGGCAAATGGATCGTGCTCTATTTTTACCCGAAAGATTTTACCAGCGGCTGCACCATGGAGGCGCGCAATTTCCAGCGCGACCTGGCAAAATATGAAGACTCCGGAGCGGTGATTCTCGGCGTAAGCGTTGACACGGCCCAATCGCACAAAGATTTTTGCACGAAGGAAGGACTCAACTTCAAATTGCTCGCCGACCCTGACGGGAAGGTCTCGACCGAGTACGGCTCGGTAATGGATTACAAAGGGAGCAAACTTGCCGCGCGAAACACCTTTATTATTAATCCGAAAGGCGAAGTCGCCAAGGTATACACCGGGGTGAAGCCCGCCGACCATAGCGAGCAGGTACTCAAGGATCTGGCGGAATTGAAGAAGAGTTAATTAATCCACAGCTAACAATGGCAGCTAAAAGAAAATCGATCGATTGCAGAGATTATCCGAGTGAGAAGAACTGCTCGCTGAAAATCTCTGGCACGGAAGAGGAAGTGATGAATGCTGCGGTGCAGCACGCGGTATCGGCACACGGCCACGAAGAGACGCCGGAATTGCGCGAGCAGATCAAATCGATGCTCAAAGACGAGCCGAATTAGCGCGCAGCGAGCGGCAACCAGATCAACGTCCCGTTAATGCCGGCCTCGGCTTTTCATTCGGCGCATTTGCACTTGGGCTTCGGATTCCAACTCGGCGAGCAGTTGCTTTGAAATATTCGAAAGCTTGTCTGACCACGACGTGCCCACAAGAACCACGGGAAAATTCGGCAACTCTAAAACTCGAACGCCTGCGGGCGGCTTAAAGCCTGGGACTGCCACTGCCAAACCGATTCCATAACCGCTCGCGACGTAACGCTCGATCAAGCGAGCCGAATTGACCTCGATGCCGCAAAACCATTCCACGCCAAGGCATTCAAGACCACGCTGAAAGGAAGCGTGGATGGGATCCGTTCGCGGAAAACTGATCAGCGTTTCTTCGATCTTGTCGCGCTTCCACAACTCCCCGGCGCGAGCCAGCCCCGAATTTCTGTGAACGAGCAGAATCAACGGTAGCTCGAGTAAGGGTCGAACCTGAATCCCTGCGCGCGATTTTTTCTCAACAGGGTAATCGCAAGATCGACCTCGCGGGCCAAAAGTAATCTCTCTGCTTCGGCGCGCGCCGCTTCGTGCAGACAAAGCCGAAACTCGGGAAATTTAGTCCGAAGCTTCTGCAGCAGCTCCGGAATGTAGTCGTGGAGCACGATCGACGGTGCAGCAATGCGTAATTGCGGCGACCTGTTCTGACGCAGCTTTTCACCCACGATCTCGATGTTGTCGAAAAACGGCTTGATAAACTCGAATAGTTCCAGCCCCGAAGGCGAAAGCGCGAATGGTCGTCGCTGAAACAGCTTGGTGCCTAACGACTCTTCCAGCTTCGCAATCTGCCCGCTCACCGCAGGCTGTTGGATGCCGTAAGGGATATTGCGCACCGCGGCTGCGATGCCGCCGTGTTTTGCGACGAAATAAAACAGTTCGAGGTGATGAATGTTCATGATCGAAAGCGTCGATGAAATCCGCCATTTTTATCAATTAACATTCGTGGCGCAAACCAGTTATCATCTGCAGCAAGGCCGGGTATTCGGTCAAACCTGACAAACATATGGAACTCCTAGTCCTGTTCATCATCGGTCTGTTAATTGCGATCGCCGTCCTGCCGTTCGTCGCGCTCGCCAAAGCAAACAGCGCAAAGCGCGGCGTTGACGACTTAGTTACGCGATTGTCTTCACTCGAAAACGAAGTGCGCAATTTGCGGCCGGAGGTCGTCCCCGCCCTGCAACCTGAAGTCGCTGTGGCTGCGATGGAAGCTATCCTGTTACCGGTTCCAATCACAACAGCCGCTCCAATCGGGCAAGAGAAAGTACCGGTGCCGCCGCCAATTCCCGAAAGATTCATCAAAGAAGCCGTTCCTCAAATCACAACGCCCGCCAGACCACCGATTAATTGGGAGCAATTCATGGGCGCGAAACTCTTCGCGTGGATCGGCGGGCTCGCGCTTTTCCTCGGCGTGGCGTTTTTCGTGAAATACTCCTTCGAGCACAATCTCATTTCGCCGGAGCTGCGAGTTGCCATCGGGTTTGTCGTTGGCACCAGCCTTGTGATCGGCGGTCTGCTTTTAAAACGGAAGGAAAACGCCGTCACTGCGCAGACGCTCTGCGCGACAGGAATCCTGGTGCTCTATGCCGTGACGTTTGCCTGTCGAGGTTATTATCACTTCGCATTCTTCGGTCTCATTCCAACGTTTTTATTGATGACGGTGATCACGGCGATGGCGTTTCTGCTCGCCGTCCGGTTGAATGCGATGGTCGTCGCTGTGCTGGGGATCGCCGGCGGCTTTCTCACGCCTGTATTGCTTTCGACAGGCGAAGATTATCCTCTCGGCCTCTTCGTCTATATCGCGTTGCTCGATGTCGGTCTCCTCTCGGTTGCGCAACGACAACGATGGAATGCGCTCGCGATTCTAGGCGCACTAGGAACAGCGTTGATGCAGTTCGCCTGGATCACCACGTTCTTTATTCCGGAAAAATATTTCGCCGGCAACAAAGTCCTTGTTGTCATGGCAGTGCTTGTGGGATTTCAAGGGCTGTTTCTTGCAGCGGTAGCATGGGCAAAGCAAACCGGGAAAATGAACCATGAGCTTCTTGCCTGCGCGCTCGGGCTCGCAGGCGCAGCGATCCTCGCGGCGTTTTACCTGCTCTCATTCCCAACGATCGCGCACAGGCCAACGCTCTTGTTCAGCTATGTTTTCATTGTCGATCTTGGCCTTCTCGCGCTCACGTTGCTCGAAAGCAGATTGGCGATTGTCAATGCCCTCGCTGGGCTAGCGGTATTCATTCTTCTCGCCGCATGGACGAACTCGTATCTCACCACTGCGTATCTTTCTACTACGCTGACGTTCTATTTTATTTTCGCGCTGTTTCATTCCGCGACCCCGCTTGTGCTGCAACGCCTGCGCAAAATTCGTGTCCCGTGGTGGAGTCAGGCATTTCCCGCTGCGTCGCTCCTGCTAATGTTGATGCCGATTTTTCAAATCACCGAGCTTTCAATTGTCGTTTGGCCGTTCGTGTTGATTGTCGACCTCCTCGCGTTCGGTCTCGCCCTGGCAACGGGCAGGCTGGTGCCGATTCTCGCCATGCTCCTGCTCACTCTGATAGCAGTAGGCGGGTGGCTGCTGCGGATTCCAAGCGAGCTCACTGGCTTGCCGACAGCACTGTGCATCCTTGGCGGCTTTGGGATTTTCTTTCTGGTCGCCGCAAGTTGGACCTGTCGGCATTTCGTGAAGGAGGGAACACGCGCGCCAAAACTCTTCGGTAACATCACCGATCCCGGGAATCTTTCAGTTCAGCTTCCAGCGTTGTCGGCCGCGATGCCGTTTCTGCTGTTAACCATGGTAACGCTGCAGTTGCCACTTGTGAATCCATCTGCGGTGTTTGGGCTCGCACTGTTGCTGGTCATCTTGCTGCTCGGCATGAGCGAAATCCTCTTGCTGGACATACTTCCGGCGATGGGCCTCGTTTGCGTGCTCGCATTGGAGCACGCGTGGCATTTCCAACATTTCGATCCTGTGCGTGCCACGCTACCGCTGACTTGGTACCTCGGATTTTACGCGTTGTTCACGATCTTTCCTTTCATTTTCCATCGGAAGTTTGCGGACAAAACTGCGCCATGGGCTGTGGCCGCGCTAGCTGGACCGTTACAATTTTACCTGGTGTATCAGGTTCTCCGCAGTGCTTATCCGAGCCATATCCCTGGTCTCGTACCCCTGGCATTTGCTCTGCCTTCGCTACTCGGACTTCTTGTCGTGCTTAAACGCACATCCCTCACCAGCCCAGCCCGAAGTGCACAACTCGCACTCTTTGGAGGCGCAGCGCTGTTCTTCATTACACTGATTTTCCCAATCCAGTTTGACCGACAATGGATCACGGTGGGGTGGGCCCTGGAGGGTGCGGCGCTTTGCTGGCTCTTTCATCGCGTCCCGCATCCGGGACTGCGGCTGACAGGTATCGTTCTGCTCGTGGTTGTCTTTGCGCGACTTGCCCTCAATCCGGCCGTGCTGAATTACCATCGGCACGGTGCGTTCCCAATTCTAAATTGGTATCTGTATACCTACGGCCTCGCGACCGTGTGCCTGTTCGCAGCCGGGCGGTTCCTCGCGCCGCCGCGCCAAGTCGTGCTCGGGTCGAATGTGCTGCCGTTGCTTTACACACTAGGCACGGTGCTCGCCTTTTTAATCGTGAACATCGAGATCGCCGATTACTTCAGTTCGCCGGGGGCGGCCGCATTGACGTTTCAATTCTCAGGAAATTTCGCGCGTGACATGAGTTATAGCATCGCCTGGGCGTTGTTCGCGCTATTGATGCTTATCGTTGGCATCCGCAAGCAAATTGCGCCTGTGCGTTACGCGAGTCTCGGTTTGCTTGGTCTCACCGTCGTGAAACTTTTCTTTCACGATCTTTCGCAACTCGATCAACTTTATCGTATCAGCGCGTTCGTGGTGGTCGCCATCATCGCGATGGTCGCATCATTCCTGTATCAGCGATTCCTCGGCGCCGCGGAGAACGCCAACGGAACCAAAGCCACGCTTACATCCGCTCCCTAGTGTTACTGCTGCCATTGTTGCCTAACGAATGGCGGAAGACGCTCAAATCATAGTTGTCCCACCAAACACACGAAAAGACACGAGATTCTTATGATAAAAATTTCCGGATCCCCCCATCCCCTGATCAATCTTACTCCCCTTCTTTTGTGTCATTCGTGTGTCTCGTGGGCTAAACAAATGTGAAGCTAAGAGTTCTGCCACCGCTCTGGCGGTTGCTCGCAATCGGGATTGTATACTTCGCTGTGATGTTTCTCGGTCATTTGCCGGACCATCTGATTTTGTTTCCGACAAGAACACCGATCAATGCAGGCGGCGCGGTTCGGAAAACGATTCCGTTCCAAAACGGACAATTGGAAGTATGGATCGCGCAATCCCGCCTGGCACGAACCAAAGGCAATCCGGAAGTGTATGTTTTGCGCTTTTATGGCAACGCAGACCGCGCTGAGCGGTGGCCTGCTGCTGAGGCTGAGATGTGGAGCGACCGTGCAGTCGAAATCTGGGGAATGAATTATCCGGGATTCGGCGGCAGCACAGGGCCAGCTCGGCTTTCCAAGATTGGGCCGGCTGCGCTGGCGGCATTTGATGAATTAAAACGTCACGCAGCGGATCGACCAATCGTCCTTTTTGGAACAAGCATCGGCGCAACTGCGACACTACACATCGCTGCGCGGCGTCCGGTGGTGGGATTGATTTTGCAGAATCCCCCGCCATTACGCGAAATGATTCTGCGCCGGTTTGGCTGGTGGAATCTGTGGCTGCTAGCTGGTCCTGTTGCATTACAGATTCCGAAAGACCTGGACAGCATCAGAAACGCGAAGGCGATTCGCGCTCCGGCAATCTTCCTACTCGCGGAAAAAGACGAAGTCGTTCCTCCCCACTATCACAAGCTTGTAGTTGACGCCTACACTGGAGAAAAGCGCGTCATTCAACTGCCTGGCGCCTACCATAACGATCCGATCGAAAGCGCAGCGCTCGCCAATTTGAATAACGCAGTGGATTGGCTGTTGGCAAAGGCGAGCTCCCCTCACGCGCGGGAATGACACGAGCGCTATTGTAGATCCAGCCATTTGCCACTCGATTTTCTGGCTCGATCCCCATTAAGCTCGGCGCGCCATGCAGAACGCCCAGAATCTCATGAGCAGCTTCGAGTTCATCGCCGCGCTGATGTCCATCATCATCGGTCTGGGCGTAACCAATCTGATCGCCGGCGCCGGTCGCGCGTTCTACCGCCGCAATGAGAATCCGCTCGACGAAGTCCATATTGTCCTCACCCTCGCCACGCTATTGCTGCTGGCCTTGCAGTGGTGGGTCACATTTAAGTGGAACACTGAGGTAAACTGGAGCTTCGACAAGTTCCTGTTGCTGATCGTTTGGACCATCACTCTCTATATGCTGACCGTTTTCCTTTATCCGCCCGATTTATCGGAAGCGGAAGAGCACCAGGGGCGTTTCGAACGGAACCGCTCGGGCTATTACTCCACCTTCATCGCGATGTGTTTGCTCGACATCACCCAGACCGCGGTTCACGGCGATCTCTTCCATCCGATCTGGTATGTTCCATTTGTCGGTCACTACGCGGTGCTGGCGGCCGGTGGGCTGATTGCCCATCGGCGAGGTTACGACCGGTTCTTCGCGTGGTACCAACTAATCACCCTGTTGGTCTGGGCGCTCGTGGTTCGACGATTTCTTGTGGGCGACGCGATGACTCCCTAGCGGCAAAGCGCGTTGTGCTCAACGTTTGATCGCCACCCATTCATTGCGCGCTCGAGAATCGGCGACGGCTTGCACGACGCGCATGTAGCCAAGGCCATCGTCGAAAGTCGGATGGGGGCGCACGCGGCCTTTGGATTTCACCGCGGCGAGAAAATCTTCCTCTACACGCCATTCCGTTTCCAATTCTGAAGGGAGATCGACAACATGCAGCCCGCGATCGCCGACCTTTCCCACTTGCACCACATCGGAACCGAAATCGTAAGTGAGCGTGCCGCTGTTACCGTAAATTTCAACTCGATCACTGGGCGCCAGCGCATCGATCCCGCTAAACTCCAGCACTCCTTCGGCGCCGTTATCGAAAGCGCAAAGGACGGTCAGCAAATCGGGAACGATGACTTCATATCCCTCGCGGATTGAGTGAATAACTTTTCCGCGCGCGAAGACACCGTTGATATCGCCAAGCCAGCGTTGCAACACTTCGACGTAAATCCCGAGTGTGAGCACGTGGAGCCCGCTGATTTCGATCCTCTGCCGCCAATGTGGAGAAGTGGCCGGATCCAAATAATTACCGGTAAAACTTTGCAATCGCACATGATGTGGACGGCCGATGTAACCTTCAGCCAGAAGTTTTTTCACGAGCAGATCGGCCCGCATTCCCATCGGCGGCGGACAAAGCATGGTCACTAATTCGGGATAACGCTTTGATGCCCCGAGCATTTCCTCGGCTTCCGCCAGGTCCATCGACATACGCGCCTGACAAAAAACGTGTTTGCCAGCCTCAAGCGCCGAGACCGTGACGGCCGAATGCATTACCGGCGGCGTGCCGATCCATATAATGTCGATGTCCGGCAGGGCAAGTAGCTCGGGCCAATTCCTCATCGGCGTAGCCGATGGGCAATATTCCTGGCAAAATTTTTCCGAGCTTTCGTATGTTGAATTGGAGATGGCAACAATCTCGACCTCCGGATGTTTCTTAAGAGCTGGCAAATGGCGAGTGCGAACGATATTGCCCGCTCCAACAATCCCAATCCGCAGTTTGTGATTATTCTTGTGCATTGGCTATGTGAGATGTCGATCTTGCAAACTCGACTGGCTATTGTGCGAGCTAAATTTGACCGCCTCCGCCAGTTGCGCGTTCAACCATGAATAAAGACGGCCTCGACTCGTTACGTCGTTAAAGGGTCAAACCGTTGAATCGCGAACCCATGTAACGCTGTAACGATTCAACGAATCACGCCCGTCGCTTGGGTTTCGTCATTTTAGCTAACATCCACTTGACCGTTAGACCAATGCGCGGCAGCTTACGCGCCTGTTTTTGAGGTTATATCATGTCGAGAATTTGCAGTATTACGGGATCAAAAGCCATGCGCGGCAGCGTCATTCACCGGCGCGGATTGGCTAAGAAGAAGGGCGGTGTAGGCCGGCATGTCACGAAAAACGTGCCGCGCATTTTCGCGCCGAACCTGCAATGGCAGCGTATTTGGGTGCCTGAGCTAAAGAAGTTTGTACGCGTTCGCGTTACGGCGCGTGGTCTAAAGACAATCAACAAGCATGGTGCCTATAAAGCGCTCAGAAAAGCCGGCGCGATCTGAAATTGTCAGCCGTATCTGAGACCGAAGCCCTTTTGGGGCTGATACAGGCGTCCTGCAAATCGAGTCGATGCAACTCACACTCCTCAAATCAAAGATTCACCGCGCCGCCGTCACCGGAGCAAGCCTGGATTACGAAGGTAGCCTGACGGTTTCCGCCGATCTGGCTGAACTCGTTGGACTGATTCCATACGAGAAAATTCTCGTAAGCAATTTGAATAATGGCAAACGATTCGAGACCTATGCCATTTTCGGCGAAGCTCGGCGTGGAATCATCGAACTAAACGGTGCCACGGCGCATCTCGGCAAAATCGGTGATCGTCTCACCATCATGAGTTTTGCGCGCTACACGCTCGAAGAAGCGGAATTACATGCACCGCTTATTGCGGTTTTGAACGAAAAAAATGAAGTCGTTCGTCACGAAGGGGGCGACTCGGCGCCTTCGCTAAGAATTGTTAACGAGTAGGGTCCACGCCAAATCGCCAGCGCGAGCGTCTGCTCGGCTGGTTCAGCGAATCCGTGTTCGACTGCCTCTGCGGCCACATCCGGCGCTAAAGCTTCCCGCGGTTTGGCTTTTCCTCGTGGAAGGTCGAGCGAGCCATCATTGAACTCGATCACATAACCTTCGTTGATCAGCCAGCGCAAATCGGATACAAGCGCGAGCTTGCGCGGCTCTACATCTTCGGTTGCAACATTGCCAATCAACTTCTCAAAAAGCTGTTTGCGATTGATTACCGCTGCCCCTGCCAGCGCTTCGAGAATCGCATTCACAGATCGAGATACGCCAGCTTGTTCGTGAACAAAGGCGCGTGTTCGGATTGGCGAGACAAACAACATTCCGCGGCGATGACGAAAAACGTGCAGCCCATGCTGTCGAAACCGTCCAGCCAATTCCTGCATCATTCCTGAGGGCGAGCGGGTTTCCCCCACCCAAGCATCCTCGATCGCGCGATTGATTGTCCTGTCCGGCAAACGCCGACTCAGGACTCCGCCGATGGTGGCTTCCTCCACTCCCTTGACTAGAGCCTCCAAGTAATGCGATCGAAAATGCCGCTCTGCTTCGGTCGGAGAAGAGAATGTTAAAGGAACTTCTTCGCGGCTCGTCGTGTAGGTAGTCACCTTCCGAGCCTCTCCTTTCCAGCGCTCAATCAACTCCGCATCATTCACAATCTCGATCTGTCGCTGGTAATCCGCGAAGCTCATCCGGCGGCTAAAGCGTTGCTCGTAAAGGCTACGCAGCTGCAACTGATAATTGTGGTGATTCGTCGGGCCAAGAAGTGCCCCACTCAATCGGCATCGCGCGATATTTGAGAAATTTCCCTTGATCGGTTCGGATTCGGTAACGTCGATTCTATAGAAATCGGATTGAGCCAGCCGGAACGCATTTTGCTCGAGGAATTCTCGATTTAGAGACAAGGCGCCATTATCTCCAAGGCGATAAAGCGGCGATTCCGCTTTCGCCGTGAGCCGCACTTCGTACCGTTCAGGCTTTTCAAGGAATAAACGCGCCAGAGCATACAACGAATATGCCACTGAGCCGGATTTGATTTGGGCAACGACACTTTCGAACGCCGGAGAGTATGGCAGAAAACGAATTGTGATCTGCAGTGGCGTTCGCGTTACAGGAGGATGCTCGTCTGCCCTCGGGCGATCTTCCGCGCTTCCGCGCCGTGCCGAATGCCGATCCGGCTCAAACCGGCGACGCCTTGCCTCGTGCTTGCCTGCTTTCGTAATTGGCCGTTGGACGCCCGCTTGCGATCTACCGGAGTCTCGCGTTGGTCGTCTTCCCCGGTGCGTCGGCGCACCCCGATGATGGCGCGCCGGGCGCTCAAGACCGTGCTCGCCTTCCACATCCGCGTAACGTTTCGCCTCGACTGGTTCTTTTACCCAGGCAGGCAGCAGCTTTAGATCGAGCAGGTCAGCAGCCTCGACAGGGGAAGATGTCATCGGCTTCATCTACTCGAATGACAAACGGAAGCAAACGTGAAGGTGGAAGTGCCGAACCCACTATTACGTTACCAGAAACGGCTACGGCATTTTATCATGTCAAGCAGAGTCGGGGCATCCCTAAATGTTAAGGGGGTTGGACTAAAGCAATCACTACAAGAGCGGGAGATTCCTCGGCTTCGCTCGGAATGACAAGAACCGCATCCAGCGCACAATCGGCACGTTCCCGAAAATGATTGACAACCTCTTTAATTCATTTACTTGCCATGCTGTGCTCGGGAAAGCTTTAGGCTTTTCCACACACTACTAACACAAACCGAACAAATTTTATGGCGGAAAAATCGATCGAAGAGAAAGTTAAGGACATCATTGTCGAGCAACTCGGCGTCAATCCGGAACAGGTCACACCACAGGCCTCTTTCATTGAAGATTTGGGCGCGGACTCGCTGGATATCGTAGAACTGGTGATGGCATTTGAAGAGGAATTTTCCGTCGAAGTCCCGGACGAAGACGCCGAAAAGCTACAGACTGTCGGCGACGTAATTAAGTATATCGAAGAACGCGCCAAGCAGCAGTAGTAGCGCTTGCTATGGCCGCGTCTCTGCCTGCCGCGCCGTCACGCTGCGAAGGCGGGTGAGACGCGCGACGCGCGTCCCATCCAATCAATGCCTCACTTCCCACCGGGAAGCGGCTACAGCCAACGCCTTGCCGCTTCGCGGTTGCCAAGCCCCATAACGCGTTCACACTAGGAAACGTGGAGATAACGCTTCTGGAGCGGCCGCTCTTTTACGTCGGCGACCATTACGTAACATTCCTCGGCCTGATTGCATTCACCGGCCTTTTCGCAGCCGGTCTTCTCACCGCCAGAATCTTACAAAGCGATGCGGTGCGCCGGTTTTTTAGCCGATTCAAGATCGACACGAACTTCGTCGCGATCGTTACCACAACCTTAAGCCTCGCCGCGCTGATCTTTTTCATCATGAGCGCAATCAACGCGGCGGGGATTCCGCTTGGCTGGAACGCGCCACTCCCAGCGATCAAGCTAAGTCTTCTTCAGATTTTTCTGCTCGTCGCCCTCCTGATTGCCGTCTTCTGGATTTCTTCGAGGACGAAGCGTTTTCTTTTTAACCGGCTGCTTGCCCAGAGTGGACTGGATCGTTCCCTTCAGTACGCGATTTCCCAAGTCATCAGTAATATCGTCCTGGTCGTTGGCATCTTCATTGTCCTGGAAAACACGGGAATTCATCTGGCCGCGCTGACCGTATTCGCGGGCGCAGTTGGAGTCGGTGTTGGTTTCGGTCTTCAGAACATCGCCAGCAATTTCATCAGCGGTCTGGTTATTCTAGCGGAGCGACCAATCACGATCGGGGACCGCGTCGAAGTAGCGGGCATTGTCGGCAGGGTACAGCAAATTCGGGCGCGCAGCACGGTTATCATGACCAGCGATAATATTGCCATGATCGTGCCGAACTCGAAATTTATCGACTCACCGGTGACTAACTGGCATTACGGCGATCCGCGGGTGCGGTTTCGTCTTCCGGTAGGCGTGGCTTATGGAAGCGACGTGAACAAAGTGCGTGAGGCGCTCATCGCCGCAGCCCGCGAACATTCAGCCACATTAAGCGACCCGGAGCCAACGGCTTATCTGGAGAAATTTGGCAATAGCACCATCGATTTCGAGCTTATCGCCTGGACCCAGGAGATGAGCTACAAGCCCCGCCGCTTCAAAAGTGACCTGAATTACCTCATCTACAAACACCTGACCGCAGTCGGGATCGAGATTCCAAATCCGCAACGCGACCTGCACATCCGCGACGGGGTCATCAAAGTAAAAACAATGGTAGATCGCGAAGGCGTCGGGCGAGCGGAGAAATAAGCGCTTCGCGGCTTTTCGTTATCTGAACGCCTCGGCTCCGTTCTTCATGCAGCATGGCCATACAATTCAATTTCCTCAGGGCGTACTGAAAGTTGTTACGCTAGCTGAGCTGCAGAACTGCGAGGCATGGAAACGGGCACTCCAAAATAAGTGCAAAGATCATCGCTACTACGAGATCGTCCAAGAAACCTTGCAGGATAGCTTCGAATACCACCACCTGGCGCTCGAGGATGATTCCGGCAATGCGCGGGCAATCCAGCCTGTATTCTTTGTGCGACAAAATCTTGTCGAAGGCGTACCGGGTAAGATCGGTTCAATTGTGGATCGTGTTCGCAAAATTTTCCCACGCTTTCTAACGATGCGCGCCTTAATGGTTGGCTGCGCAGCAGGTACCGGCGACTTGGCAGCATGCGACGAGAAAGACGAAGCGTGGGTGGCAAGCTCTTTGCAGGCGAGCCTTTCCTGTTATGCAAGACAAAACAAGGCTTCGCTGGTCGTGTTGAAGGATTTTCCTGCGACCTATCGCTCGAAACTCGAAATGTTTCCCGCAAATGGTTATGCGCGGATTCCCAGCATGCCAATGACGCGCCTTCCACTCCCTTACAACAACTGGGACGAATATTTTCGCACGCTCAGCAAAGCCACTCGAAAAGATCTGCGCCGAAAATTCCGCAAAACAGAGCGTGCCCCCAAGATTGAGATGGAGGTCGTCAGCGATATCGCGCCTCTGGTTGACGAAATCCATCCCCTGTATCTCGCTGTCCACGAGCGTTCGCTATTAAAATTTGAGACCCTGACGAAAGATTATTTTCGCACGATCGGCCAGCGGATGCCTGACCGGGCGCGTTTCTTCGTTTGGCGTCAACTGGGTAAGATCGTCGCATTCAGCTTTTGCCTCGTCTGCGAGGACAAAATTTATGACGAATGCATTGGACTGGACTACAGCGTCGCGCTCGACCTCCATCTTTATTTTTACACGTTGCGCGACATCATCTCCTGGGCGCTGGAACAGGGTTTGAATTACTACTACAGCAATCCGCTCAACTACGAACCCAAACTGCATCTGGATTGCGAGCTTGCGCCGCTCGATCTGTACGTCATCCACACCAATTCGCTGGTTAATCCGATCTTTCGCCATCTCATCAAATATCTCGGTCCGACGCGTCACGATCCTGTTTTGCAGCGGTTTCCTAACGCTGATCGGCTCTGATGAGGCGTTGTAGCCACGGCGCTGTGCCGCCGTGAAGGTGATAAAACACGCTGATGCCTCGGCACAGGGAGCCGGCTACAGTGAATCAATCCGCTTGCGAGAAGATGATGGCGCGCTAAAAAAGCGGATGCAAAATCGACCCACCGGTTTCGGCAACCCCTGGCTGCAACTTGCTCTCAGCGTTGCGTGCGTGCTCGTGTCCGAATTTCTTTTGAAGCGTGGCGCAACTGAGGTGGCGGACACGGGCAGCGCATGGTCTTGGACCGGGCTTAACGGGTTGGCTTCGCCGCTGGTGTGGTGGGCGATTCTTCTCATCATCGCGAGCTTCGTCAGCTGGCTTTATGTGCTGAGATATATTCCAATCACCATCGCTTTTCCTCTGTCGCGTGTGGTCGATATCCTCGTTCCACTGGGCTGTTGGATTTTTCTCGGCGAATTGATTTCACCACTGCGCTGGTGCGGGATTGCTTTGGTCGTTATTGGACTAGCACTGGTCGCGAAACCGATCGCACAATTCGAGGAACGCCTGTGAGTTTTCTCGCCTTTTTTCTCATCGTTGTTTCTCTGTTGAGCTTCGTCGCGGCTCAGCTCATCCTGAAGCGAGCGATGGAAGCCACGACAACGACCGGTTTTCGGAACCCCCAGTTTGTCTCGAAGGTTACCGGTGGCATTCTTCTGATGACGATCTCATTCTTTCTCACGCTCGGATTGCTGCAGCGATTCGACCTGAGCTATCTCTATCCATTCCAAGGTTTGAGCGTGATCTTCATCACACTGATGGCAGCGGTAGTCCTAAAGGAAAAGCTAAACATGCGA
>QHOS01000116.1 GCA_003219415.1 Verrucomicrobiota bacterium
TCGACAAAGGCACCATGGCCGTCGTCGGCAAGGGGTACGCGGTTCTGCAGAGCGGCAAACTTCGGCTGCACGGTCTCATTGCGTGGCTGGGGTGGGCTTTCATTCACATCACGTTTCTGTCTCAGCTCAGTCTGAAAATCAGCGTGCTCCTGCAATGGGGCTGGTTGTTCCTGACCGGACAACGCGGTTCGCGGTTGATCGTGAATTATCAGCAATCTGAACCGGCACAAACAACGCCGCCCCCTGCGGCCACGCCAAATCGGGGAGCTCAGCCCGCGCGACTCGAAACCACTTTGACTAAGTGACATGAAACTGTTCGCGGCCGGAATCAGTCACAAAACCGCCCCGCTTGAACTCCGCGAGCAGCTCGCGGTAAAACAGTCCGCGATTGTCGATCTTGCGTTTGTGCTGAAGTGCTTCGGCCATCTCGACGAAATCGTTCTGCTTTCAACATGCAATCGTGTTGAAATCTACGGAACAACCCGACAGGCAACCGGCCACATTAAATCGCTGTTACAGCTGCATTGCGCCGAGCCGCGCGATTTGGATCCGCACATTTATCTGTACGAGGGCGACGCTGCCGTGCGTCATCTGCTCCGCGTTACCGCCGGTCTGGACTCGATGGTGCTCGGGGAAACGGAGATCACTGGTCAAATCAAAAATGCCTACGAGATCGCTCGCAACGCCGGACTGACCGGCCGCGTTTTGAATCGGCTGTTTCAAAGGGCGTTCCAAGCGACAAAGGAAATTCGGACGCGCACCGGGATCGGGCGCGGCACCGTTTCAATCAAAAGCACAGCGGTGGAATTGATTGGAAAGACCGATCTGTCGCAGCAATCGATCATGGTACTCGGCGCCGGCGAGATGGCGGAAAACTGTGTTCGATTTCTAGTAAAAAAAGGCGCGCAATCGATCTTCATTTCGAATCGTTCGTTTGACCGCGCGCTCGATCTCGCGACGCGCTGCGGCGGGGAAGCGGTCTGCTTCGGTTGTTGCCTTTTTGAAATGCGCGATGTCGACGTTGTCATCGCTGCGACGAGCAGCACTGAGACGTTATTGAGTTGCGACGATATCGAGAATTTGATGAAGGCGCGGCGCAATCGACCGCTGTTGCTTATCGATTTGTCCGTGCCGCGAAATATCGATCCGGCCGCAAGCCAGCTCGAGAACGTCACTATATATAATATAGACGACTTGGAAGCGCTGTCCCGCCAGGGTGCCCAGGCGCGTGAGCGGGAATTAGCCACCTGCCATCAAATTATCGAGGCGCACGTCGCGGCGCTGACCGAGAAACTTCACACCGAAGAAGCGCAAAGCCCCTGGAGATCGGCGCCACGACAGCTTGCAACCACCATTCTTATTCCACAACCAACCTAGGAGAAATCAACGCGTCTCTCACTCCTGCAATTGGCGCGCTTGATAAAGTGCCGTCCGTTGGCTGCACTCATTCAGCAAAGCTAACACGCCGGGGAGTTATCCAGTTTGGCGGTCGCGGTTCACTCGACCGCTCGATGGTCTTCGCGTGAAGAAACCGCCAGAACCGCAAAATTCTTTAAAATTTAGACGCTGAAAAGCTTGAGAAAAAGATGAGAAAAAGACGGAATGATGGCAGTCATCAGTAGTATCTTGATCGCGCCGGTCGCGTTACAATTCGCGGTAATGGCATGAAGACGACTAGAATAGTCATTGCCGGTGGCGGATTTGCCGGGCTTTACGCGGCAATGCACTTCAACAAACGGCTTGCGCGTCGAGCGGACGTAGAGGTGACGCTGATCAGCCGCGAGAACTTTATCCTATTCACGCCGATGTTGCACGAAGTCGCAGCCGGAGATCTTTATCCGGGTGACATCGTAAATCCGCTCCGCCGCATTCTTCGCCACATGAAGTTTATTGATGCCGATGTTCAGGCGGTTGATCTGAACGCGCGACGCATCCATTGCATAGCCAGCGTTGCGGACCGCGAACTTGAATTCGAGTTTGATCATCTGCTTCTGACGCTCGGCTCGGAAACAAACTTCTTCAATATGGACGGAGTCCGCGACTGGTCGGTAACCATGAAAAGCTTGAGTGATGCGGCGCTTCTACGCAATCGCATGGTGGCGCTTTTAGAAGAAGCCTCTCTACAGAACGATGAGGCATCCCGCCGGCAGTTACTCACGTTCGTCACTGCTGGCGGTGGTTTCTCGGGCACCGAAACGACTGGCGCCGTTAACGACTTCGTGCGGGAAACCGTGCGCTATTATCCGCAGTTGCGCGAAGAATTGATTCGAGTTGTAGTGGTTCATCCGGGGAATTTCATTCTGCCCGAATTAGGTGAAGAACTGGGGCGCTACGCCGAACGAAAATTGCGCGAGCGCAAAGTGGAGGTGATCAAAGGCCCCCGTGTGGCGAACTACGATGGGGTAGTGGTCACGTTAAGCGATGGCACATCGATTCCTGCCGCGACTCTGATCTGGACGGCAGGTGTAAAACCCAGCCC
>QHOS01000117.1 GCA_003219415.1 Verrucomicrobiota bacterium
GATCGAGCTCCGCATCGAGCACGAAGTTTTCAGCAAAATAAGCTTTGAGCAGCGTGTGATATTGCGACCTGAAAACGTCAAGCGTTAGCGCGTCGCCCCTTTCCTCAACGGCGTGAATAATTTTCTCGAACTCAGCAAACATGGTCTGCCGGAAAAGTGTACCCCGCAGATCGTCGATTTGCCGGTTGATAATGTAGGCGCGCATCTTCGGGTCGTTCGTTGTTTTGAGCAGGTAATGAGTGAGCAGTTCCTCGTTAAATGTTGAGGCGACCTCGGCCAGGAAAATCGGGTACTCGTAATCCTGAAACCGCTGCGAATTTTGCGCGAACCAGCTGTGCATGGAGTGACCAGCTTCGTGTGCAAGCGTGTATACGTCGGCGAAGACATCCTCCTTATAATTCATAAGGATGTAGGGCGGCGCCTCGTAACTTCCCGATGAAAACGCGCCACTGCGTTTGCCTTTCGTTTCGTAGCGGTCGCACCAGCGACCGGCTCGCAAACCTTCCGACAGTACATCAACATATTCCTTCCCTAGCGGCTCAAGCGCGCCTAAGACCATTTCCACAGCCTGATCAAACCTGAAACGAGTCTCGATTTCCGGAACGAGCGGGACGTAGGTGTCGTAATGATGCAGCTCGCGCAAGCCAAGCGCACGCCGGCGCAAATCGAAATAACGAAAAAGCGACTTCAAATTCGCGCGAACCGATTGAATCAATCCGTCGTAAACTGCAATCGGCACATCGTCTGGAAACAGCGCAGCCTCGAGCGCAGATGAATAATGTCTTGCCTGTGCATAAAAAACATCTGCCTTGACCGAATAAGCAAGGGATGCGGCAAGCGTGTACTGATGGTCGCGAAATTCTGCGTAGAATTGATGGAAAGCACGTTTGCGGAGGTCATGATCGCGCTTGACTAAAAATGAGCTGAACGAGCTCTGGGTGAGCGGTCTCTCGCGACCTGCCTGATCGATCAAGACGCCGAACTTCATGTCCACATCGGTCAATTGTGAAAAGGTGTCGTCGTAACCGCTCAGCGCGACACTCCCCAGCGCGAGAAGGCGCTCCTCGGGCACCGAGAGCACATGCGGTTTCATTCGGCGAATCTTGCGCAACTTGGTTCGCCACTCGCCCAGCACCGGATCGGCAACGAATTTAGCAAACGTTTCGTCGTCAATCGCCAGAATTTCAGGCACCACAAACGCCGCGGTTTCGCCGATTTTCGTCAGCAGATTTTGCACCTGCCCGATCCGCGCAAGAAATTCGTTGTTAGTGCTGTCCTCGGCCAGTTGCAGGGATGCGTAGTGATAGATGCGCTCGATTTTCAAATCGAGCGACTTTTCGAATTCAAGCACTTCGGCCAGCGTCTGCGCCGACTCCCCCACTCTGCCCTTCCAGCCCTGAAGCTTTGGATACGTCTGTTGCAGCCAGGCAAAATCCTCCTGCCATTTGCCGACATCGGCAAAAAGATGTGTCAGGTTCCACTTGTCGGAGTCTGAAATGTCAGCGCGAGTCGGAGTTTTCAGTTCGTCCATACGGAAATTGTCACACGGAACGTGTTCTCTTCAACGAGTTGAAAAAGCAGTTCTTGGCACGCGAGATTTCCGCCTCCAGCGCTTTTGGATGCGAAGCCTGGGAGCGCTGTTATCGGGCCGGAGTGGATGCCCCAGATTGGCGTCGCAACCTTCACAATTTCAGTGTTTCATAGCTGGCATGAAACGGCTTTTGATCTTGCAGTTATTCGGCGCGTTAGTCGTTACAATGGCGGACGCCACGACAAACTTCGATCTGGCGGCCAAGGCAACAAACGAACTCGCGGTCGATCTTCACCGTCAACTCGCCACAGGCAAGGAGAACCTTTGCGTTTCACCGTTCTCCATCGAAAGCGCCCTCGCCATGACGTTCGCTGGCGCAGACGGCGACACGCGCACGGAGATGGCGCGCGTGCTGCATTTCCCAAGCGACGCGAGTGCGGTGGCCGCCTCGTTCGCCTCGCTTCAGCATTCGCTGGAAGAAATGAGCGTGAAGACAGCCGAACTGGTGAAAAAATCCAAGGAATTCGGCGGCCCGAGCGAGCCGATTACCCTAAGCATTGCAAATAAGCTCTTTGCGCAGAACGGCTACTCGTTTCGCCCGGCTTTCCTATCATTGGTGAAACAAAATTTCGGTGCGGCCTTTGAGACTCTCGATTTCGTCACCAATGCGTCCGCAGCTACCCAACACATCAACAAATGGGTAGCGGACCAAACACATGACAAGATTCGCGATCTCATCCCCGGAGGCGCGCTTGATGACACGACCCGCCTGGTACTGGCAAACGCGCTCTATTTAAAGGCGCCGTGGGCACACGAATTTTCGGAGAACGCAACCCAGCCGGCACCATTCCACGTCCGCGGCGGGAGTGGAATCGATGTTTCCACGATGCAGAAAAGGAGTGAGCATTTCGGTTACGCCAAGCGCGAGGGATATACGGCCGTAAGCTTGCCTTACTCGGGAAACGATCTCCAATTCCTCGTTCTTCTTCCCGATGACGTAAACGGTCTGCACGCGCTCGAATCAAAGCTATCGGGCGACATGCTGGCTGGATGCGCAAAGCTTCAGACGCGCGACGTCGATCTTCATTTGCCGAAATTCAAACTCCAGCCACCCACCATGGCCTTGGCAGAAAAGTTCGAAGCGCTCGGGATGAAGACGGC
>QHOS01000106.1 GCA_003219415.1 Verrucomicrobiota bacterium
GCTGACCGAGAAAAACAGCTTTGCGGCTTTCTTTCAAAACCACGCCTTCATCATAGACGCCTCCGTTCCGTTTCAGCTTGATCGCGCTCAGACGCTTACTTTGGGCGCGTTTGCAAATATCAGCGCTGCCGCCGAGGAG
This sequence comes from Verrucomicrobiota bacterium, assembly GCA_003219415.1. Taxonomy (GTDB): domain Bacteria; phylum Verrucomicrobiota; class Verrucomicrobiia; order Chthoniobacterales; family UBA10450; genus Udaeobacter. The sequence goes on from QHOS01000106.1 coordinate 140, forward strand.
TCCGGCCAGCCACCAAACATCAATGCGATTTCAGCGCAGCGAAGCGATTATGGGACCTATCTCAGTTATTCGGCGGCTCTCACCCGCTCCTTTTTCATCAACGCCATTGGTACTGTCGTGGTGCGACAGTATTATGAAGGAGGCCGCGATGACATCAGCGAAATTCTCGCGCTTACCGCAAACTACCGCGTGAACAAATATCTTACCTTGAGCGCGGTGAGTACCTTGGCAGCCAGCCAATCGAACCAAAGCGTCTTTGATTACCAAGTGGCCAACCTTGGTGGCGCAGTGGCCCTCCAGGTGAAATTCTAGAATTCCGCGATCACTATCCCGGGCCGACCCCCAAAGCACCTACGGAATAACCAGGGTCTGGCCCACCGTGAGTTTTTTGGGATCGCGAATACTCTTCCTGTTCGCGTCCAGGATCTCTTTCCAGCGCTTGGGCGATTTATAAAACTTTCGCGAAATGGAGAAGAGCGTGTCGCCTGATTGCACGACGTAGCTTCGGTTTCCTTTCTTGGGAGCGGTTTTTTTTGAGCTGGTGTTGTCTTTCTGCAATCTATCGGTCACACTTCGCGCCGGCACGGCGCGCGCTTCAAGTTCTTTGTGCAAATCAAGATTTTCGTTTCGCAAACGGGCCGCCTCCGATCGAGTGATGACGGAATCGCCAGACAACGCCGTCAGAGCGGCGATTTCATCACGTTTTATCGAGTTTCTGACATCAGTGGCATGAGTGCCGGTCGGACTTAGTGCGAGACAACGCCTGAAATGATGCAGCGCGCTGACAGGGTCGTTCAGCTTGTCGTCATAAAGAAGAGCCAGCTTGTAGTGAACCTCAGCATTCCGAATGCTTTCGGAATCATCGAGCGCCGCCTCATACAAGTTAATCGCGCGCGCAAAGTCTCCCTGGGCGGATTTGGCGTCTCCGTCCTGGATTAGCTGCGCATGGCGCGAGCCCCCCAGGCGATCACATGCAGTTAAGCCAACAAGCAAAAGGATCGACAACCAAACCCAGGCCGCATTCATCATCCCCGGCAATGGAAAAAGCGAGCACACAGGTCGAATCTTGTCAGCGAAGGACATTGTCGCCAATTTGCTTACTTGTGAGCCCACGCACATTTCAATTCTTTTTCGTTATTGGAACGTTAATTTTGCTTCCAGCGGCGCGTGTACATGGAGCCCTTTCCATCGGAGCAACCTACCCGCTCAGTTTTGTTGATATTGATGGAAACAAACATTCTACAGCTGACGGACATGTGACCGTAATTGTGCTGACCACCCCTGCAGACAGAGAAAAGGCACACACCGTGGGTGACCGTGTCCCGGAACATTGCCTGGGCAACCCGGATTACAGAATGATTACAATTATTCGTTTTGCGAGAAGACATACTGTGGTTGGGCAAAGGATCGCTAACGCACTAATCCGGCACCGGATGAACGAAGAAGCAAAACGGCTTCAGGCCCGATATGACGGAAAGAAGATTGCACGTGATGCGCGGAAAGATATTTTCGTTGCGACCGATTTTGATGGATCGGTGTCCTGCAGACAGAGAAAAGGCACACACCGTGGGTGACCGTGTCCCGGAACATTGCCTGGGCAACCCGGATTACAGAATGATTACAATTATTCGTTTTGCGAGAAGACATACTGTGGTTGGGCAAAGGATCGCTAACGCACTAATCCGGCACCGGATGAACGAAGAAGCAAAACGGCTTCAGGCCCGATATGACGGAAAGAAGATTGCACGTGATGCGCGGAAAGATATTTTCGTTGCGACCGATTTTGATGGGTCGGTGTCGTCACAGCTTGGCGAGCCGGAGAGAGCAACAGATTTTCGCGTTTTTGTGTTCGGACGAAATGGCGAATTAATCGCTCAATGGCATGGAGTCCCAAGTGCCGAACAATTCGCTGCCGCGGTAAAGTAGTAGCATTAACACCGTGGCTTCAGGTCGATGAGAAACACGACGGTGCGAGCTGAACCGTTTTAACGGTTTACGGCCTGAATCTAAAGAAAGCCGTTGAAACGGCTTCCATTTCACGACAGTGTGCGATGCACCGGGCTAAAGCCACGGTGTTAACTGAAGCCCCCTTAATATTTGGGCACGTTTGGATCGATTTGGTCCGACCACGCATCGATTCCACCTTCGAGGTTGTAAACATTGGCAAAGCCACGCTGCTGCAGCAGTCGGACGGCCTGCGCGCTGCGCTTTCCAGTGTGACAATGAACTACGATCGGTCGCTCGTCGCTCAGTTCGTTTAATCGTTCGGAAATTTCTCCCAAAGGGATCAGTTTTGCGCCATCAATTCGGGCAATTTCGTATTCGAACGGTTCCCGCACGTCGATTAATTCGAATGGCTCTCCTGCATCTCTCTTCCGCTTTAGTTGGTGTGGGGACATCTCCGATATCTCTCCCTCGTCGCGCACTCCGCAAAACTGTTCGTAGTCAATCGGTGAGAAGATTGTTGGATTCTCACCGCAGACGGGACATTGCGGGTCGCGCCGCAGATTGAGTTCGCGAAATTTTACCTTAAGCGCATCGAAATGGAGAAGGCGTCCAACGAGTGAGTCGCCGATGCCCAAAATTAGTTTTAATGTCTCAATTGCCTGCAGCATTCCGATAATCCCGGGCAAAACGCCAAGCACTCCGGCTTGCGCGCAGTTCGGAACGGACTCTGGCGGGGGCGGCTCTGGGAAAAGGCAGCGATAGCAGGGTCCGCCCAGATGGGGGGCGAAGACCGTTGTCTGTCCCTCAAACCGGAATACTGAACCGTACACATTCGGCTTGTTCGCGAAAACACAGACGTCGTTTGACAAATATCGCGTCGGAAAATTATCCGATCCGTCAACAACCACGTCGTATCTGGCGACAAGTTGAGATGCGTTTTCACTGGAGAAACGGCACTTGTGCAATTCGGTCTCAATCTGGGGATTGATGTCGTGCAACCGGTCCCTTGCCGACTCGAGTTTGCCCCTACCGATGTCCTTTGTTCCGTGAAGAATTTGCCGCTGAAGATTGGACAGATCGACGTCGTCGAAATCGACAATGCCAAGGGTGCCGACGCCGGCGGCTGCCAGATAAAGCGCGGCCGGCGATCCAAGTCCTCCGGCGCCGATGCACAAGACTCGCGCAGCTTTGAGTCGATTCTGACCCTCGGATGTAACCTCGGGCATGATGAGGTGACGCGAGTAGCGTTGCAGTTCTTCAACGCTCAATCGCATCGCGCCGCTGCGATCGTCATCAATAATGCTTCCCTTCATGCCACGACCCTATAGTAGCACAACCTGTTCGCGCTCTCTCTGGAGGAGAAGCTGTCAGTCCTCGCGCAGCTCTATTCCTTGACCGTTACTGGCGTGCCCACCGGAGCGTTTTCGAAAAATCTTACCGCCATCTGTCCTGGCAGACGAATGCAACCGTGCGACGCGGCAAACGGCGGAACGTAACCCTGATGCATCGCGTAGCCGCCGCGGAAAAACATCGCATACGGCATTCGGGCGCCGTCAAAATGTGTGCCGGACGGCTGGCGATCTTTTCGGGAATCAATGTTTGATCTGACGACGTTGCCGTAATCATCCACATAATCACCAAATACCGTCGAGACATGGCCCATGTCCTTTGAAACCACAGTGTAATGGCCGGGCGGGGTAGAAAACCCGGGTTTTCCCGTGGAGACAGTCGCTTCGCCGACGAGACTCTTGCCCTTGTAAAAGTACGCTTTCTGTTCGCCGATATGAACAACAATCTTCGCGGGGCCGGACGCGTCCTCACCATGCCACCAACCCACCTCAGTGGCGCGTGGGAACGGGCCTTCCGGCAAAGTCTCGCAACCGTAAACGATTAGGGCGATTAGGCCTGCGCCTGCAATGCGGACAAAACAGCGAGGATTCATGAGGGCGGCTATTTATCCGCGTTTAGTTAGGCCGCTTCAACTAAATTATGCGGGCCAATCTGGCAGGGGCTTTGCCCTTATATTTGCCACTCACCATCCCCGTTTGACGCTGTGGGCTTGTCCCAATACGCTCTGCGTGATGCAGACTGTGCAACCACCCATTAATTTGGAGAATTGGATCGAAGAAAACCGCGAGAAATTTAAACCGCCGGTAAGCAATTGTTATCTCTATGACGGCCGTGATTTTTTCGTGATGGTAATTAAAGGGCCGAATGCGCGGAACGATTTTCACCTCGTTGATTCGGAGGAGTATTTCTACCAGCTGAAAGGCGACATCAAGGTGCGCGTTCGCGAAGGCGACCGCATCGTGGACCACATTGTCGGAGAAGGCGAAACATTCTTTATCCCGCCGAATGTGCCGCACTCGCCACAGCGGCCGCCGGATACGATTGGTGTCGTGGTTGAACGGCGCCGGCCGCCGGGAGAAAAGGAACACGTGATATTTTACTGCGAGAATTGCGGCGCATTAGTGGAAGACATTCATTTCGACTGCGCAGATATCGTTGAGCACTTCAGCCAGGCCATGCTCGATTTCTGGAATGACGATAAGCGGCGTACCTGCAATAAGTGCGGCGCGAAGGTCGAAAAACCGCAGCCGGTGAAATCGCTGTAGAAGCTCGAGCAGGAGCAAGAAACACAGTGCGATTCTCTCCGATTTCGACGTTGGGCGTTGAACGTTGAGCATTGGACGTTTGCTCCTTTGGAATGAAAATCGACCTCCATACCCACATTCTGCCGCGGGATTGGCCGGACCTCGACGCGAAATACGGTTACAGCGGATTCGTCAGGCTTGATCATTACAAGTCTTGCCGCGCTCGGATGATGATCGGAGACCGCGTCTTCCGCGAGATTACGGACAACGTTTGGGACCCGAAGCGCCGGATCGAGGAGATGGACTCTGCTGGCGTTTCAATGCAGGTGCTCTCCACCGTGCCAGTGATGTTTAGTTATTGGGCGAGGCCGAAAGACGCTCTCGATCTTTCAAGATTCTTAAACGATCACATCGCAGAAGTCGTCAGGGAAAATCCAAATCGCTTCGCGGGTCTTGGGACGGTCCCCTTGCAAGATGTCGATCTGGCCGCCCAAGAAATCGAACGTTGCGTTAGCCAGCTAGGTTTGCGCGGAGTTGAAATCGGCACACATGTCGACCCAAACGAACATTGCCACGGCTCAGATTGCCGAAACCTCGATCATCGATCGCTCGACGTTGTCTGGAAAACCGCGGAGCAATTGAACGCCGCTGTCTTTGTCCATCCGTGGGACATGATGGGCAAGGAGCGAATGCCGAAATACTGGCTGCCCTGGCTTGTCGGCATGCCGGCTGAAACGTGTCTTGCGATTTGTTCGATGATCTTCGGGGGCGTTTTTGAGCGATTTCCAAAATTACGTGTCGCTTTCGCCCATGGAGGTGGCGCATTTCCATTCACCATCGGCCGCATCGAGCACGCCTTTCATGTTCGACCCGATTTGCTCGCGATTGACAACAAGATCAATCCTCGAAGTTACCTGGCCACTGACAGAGCGCCTGCGCGGTTTTATGTCGATTCACTGGTTCACGACATCGAGGCATTGAAAATCCTGCTCAAGCTATTTGGTCCGAAACGCGTCGCGCTCGGCTCCGATTATCCGTTTCCGTTAGGTGAAGCCAAATCTGGTGAGCTAATCGAATCGACGGAGTTTTCGACCGAAGAGAAAGCACAACTGCTTTCTGGGAGCGCCCGCGAATTTCTCGGCTTGGCAACGTGATCCGTTAAAGCGTTGAAGCGGGTATAACTTTTCTGCGTGATCCGAGTTTTACCGCTTCACCGTTCCACTTTTCAACAAGCCCAAAGCGTCACATTTCGTGTCTGATAGCCCAAAGATCGTGAAAGACGGACCTGAATAATGACTCTTTCAGGAACGGGACACCAGGTGATCCACCCGTACCTTTCTTGGCCCCGATGGTTCGCTCCACCAGTTTAATGTGCCGGTAACGCCACTCCTGCAGTCCTTCGTCAAAATCGGTCATCAATTCGAAGAGAATCGAGCATTCAGGCGAATTCTTGTAGAGCCGCAGAATTTCCGCCTGCACGCGCTCATCGGCTTCATTTGGTTTGGTCACGTCGCGATTCTTCAAGTCTGCTGGAATCTGCGCGCCACGGGTGGCAAGAAAATCATAGAAATGATCGATCACGCTCCGTTCTCCAAGCAGTTTCTGTAACCGATCGTACCCTGGGAAATCAGGCTTCAGATAATGGAGTGTCGATGCGCGTTTGTATCCCAGCGCGAATTCAATTTCACGAAACTGCACAGATTGAAATCCCGACGCCGTCTCGAGCCGGTCCCGAAAACTTGAGAACGACGACGGCGTCATGGTTTCAAGAATATCCACCTGGGCGACCAGGACCTTCATAATTGTGCGTACGCGTTTGAATGCGTGAATCGCGCCGAAAAGATCGCCCGCGGAAAAATCTCGATTTATCTTTTCGAACTCATGCAGCAACTGCTTAAACCACAGCTCGTACGTCTGATGAATGATGATGAAGAGCGTTTCATCGTGCTCCGGCGGCGTGGAACGAGGTTTTTGAAGCGTCAGCAGCTTCTCCAGATCAAGATAACTCGCATAAGTTAGGGGCGGCATTTCCGAATGCTCGCACGCAACAAGAGCGCGCGTCAACGTGCGATGTTCGATCCGCTCCGGAAAGATCCGCGCTTTGAAAAGCTCGCGCATTTGGACGACAAATAGCGCCTCAATCAAGCCGTTCGAGACCTTAAGACGGGGATTGTCGATCTGATATTTGGAGAACGCGCTGCGCTCCCAGTGAGCTGTTGTCTCGACTTCCTCCGAAAGAAGCCGCTAAATAGGTGCCGCGATGGATCTGAAGAAATTCTTCGGGGAATTGCGGCGGCGAAACGTTTACAAAGTCGCGGTCGCGTACGCGATCGTCGCCTGGCTGTTGGTTCAGGTGGCCACGCAAGTCTTTCCATTTTTCGAGGTCCCCAACTGGGCGATCCGACTGGTCGTATTGCTCCTGGTGATCGGGTTTGTCGTCGCGCTGGTCTTTTCCTGGGCGTTCGAGTTGACCGCCGAAGGGCTCAAGCGCACAGAAGATGTGGATGTTACCAAGTCGGTCACCAAAAGCACCGGAAGGAAACTCGATTTTGTCATCATCGCCATCCTGCTCCTGATCATCGGCATATTTGCTTATCAACGGTTCGCTGGACAAAAAGTCAGGTCCGCCGCGGGATCGCAAGTCCTGGAGAAAAGCATTGCCGTTCTCCCGTTTGAAAACCGAAGCGAAGACAAAGCAAACGCCTATTTTGCCGATGGCATCCAGGACGAAATCCTGACCCGCTTATCAAAGATCGCCGATTTGAAGGTGATCTCGCGCACTTCGACGCAACATTACAAGAGCGCGCCGGAAAACTTGCCGGAGATCGCAAGGGAACTAGACGTGGCCCACGTTGTGGAAGGCAGCGTGCAAAAGAGCGGTGACGGCGTGCGCGTGAATGTGCAGCTAATCAAAGCCGCCAACGATTCCCATCTCTGGGCCGATACCTTTGATCGCAAATTGACCGACATCTTCTCAGTCGAGAGTGAGGTGGCCAAAGCCATCGCCAATCAGTTGCAAGCAAAACTCACCGGTCAGGAAGAGCAAGTCATCGCCGCCAAACCGACAGACAACCCTGAGGCTTACGATGCCTATCTGCGTGGTCTGGCTTACTCAGTGAAGGCTGGGAACCTACCGGGCAACGCGCTTGGCGCACAGAAATATCTCCGAGAAGCGGTGCGCTTGGACCCGAAGTTCGCCCTTGCTTGGGCGCTTTTATCATACGTGGAAGCGCGGGGCTACATCACAGCGACTCTTCAACCAACGGTCGCGCTGCGTGAAGAGGCGCGGCAGGCCGCCGATACCGCTCTCACTCTTCAGCCCAATCTCGGCGAGGCCGTGTTGGCCAAGGGCTATTACCACTACGCCTGCCTAAAGGATTACGACACCGCGGTGCGTTACTTTGAGCAAGCACGTCAGCTCCTGCCCAATAGCAGCCAGATTCCTGAATCGCTGGGCTATGTCACACGGAGGCGAGGCCGGTGGGACCAAAGCGAGAGTTACTTCAACGAAGCCGAGCGACTCGACCCGCGCAACGTTGGCCTACTCGACCAGCATGCGCTTTCCTGTATGTATCTTCGGCGTTTCCCCGAAGCGCTGCGAAAGCTTGATCAGGTTCTAAATATCACACCGGACGACGTCGATATCCTCGCCGTGAAGGCGGCGATCGCACAAGCCGAAGGCGATCTGCCGCGTGCTGTTGCGCTGCTCGCTCCACTTCGCCCCGCCGCCGACCTCTTCCAAGCTTTGGAAACACAAGTTTACCAAGCGATCCTGGAACGTCGCCCTGGACAAATCATCCCTCGGCTAACGGAAATACTGGCCAAGCCTGACCCAGCGTTGGGTTACTTCAATGGCGAACTGCGCTTTTATTTGGGCTGGGCACAAGAAGTCGCCGGCGACCATGCTGCCGCCCACGAAAGTTGGCGCCAGGCGCGCACCGAACTGGAATCTTTTCTCAAAGAGCAGCCGGAAAATTCTGTTCTCATGGGAGATCTAGCGTTGACCAATATGGGTCTTGGTGACAAATCCGCCGCCTTGGCTCTGGCGGAAAAGGCCACGTCCACGGTGCCGATCGAGAAAGACGCCGTTTCCGGTTCCCGGCCGATCGAGATTCTTGCCCGGGTGGCGGCAGGCGGGGGCGAACCCGATCGCGCCATCGCCGCTTTACAGAAACTACTCTCGATACCGGGCGCAGGGGCGCTGGCTGAAAACGTGCCGCTCACTCCAGCGCTGCTCCGGCTCGATCCAATGTTCGCTCCGCTGCGCGGCGACCCGCGCTTTGAGAAGCTTGCACATTCGGACGGGAAATAAGGTAGGGCGATTGACCTCAATCGCCTCTAAATTCCAATCCGTTATTTCATGAAGCGCAAGTACTCCCGATCCCATGCTGCGGGAATGCTCTCCCGCGCCGAGTACGGCCCCGGCTTATACGCGCGCGAGGCAATACCTCGCTGGCTTAATTCGCAGACGTGCCAGTCCTGCTTGTTTACCATGTCCCAGAACTCAATGGCGTCATCGGGATCGAAATCACCCCGCTTGAACGCCTCCGGATGGAAAAACCAATCGCACAAGATCAGTGTCCGCTCCGGCGACTGCGGCAAAAGTTGATGCACCATCACGTAATCGGGGTGCAAACTCAGCAGCATGTTCGGAAAAATCGAATAATAGAAAACGAGCCGGAAATCTTCTTCACCAAATTGGTCCATCGCCAGGGCGCAGGCGTTCCCACTCATGGTCAGGCTCTTGCCTTTAGCGATACGCATGAATCCACCGAGAAACGGTCCTTCGGTCAAATCGTTTTCTGCGGAATCATACGGTGAGATTTTCGAAAGCTCCGGATGAACACCGCCACAGTGATAACACTCCGAGTAATTTTCAAAGATTAACTTCCAATTGGCTCGCACATCATATTCGATTCGTTTCGCCGAGCGAAGCGCTGACAGGTTCCAGCGCGCAAATTTTGCGCCTAACGGTTTGAACCATTCCGCCAGTGGCGCAGGGGAATCTGCCAGGTTCACAAAGATGAATCCTTCCCACGCCGCAATGTTCACCGCGTGCAATGAATAATCAGCCTTATCAAAGTCCGGCACCTCATCCATGTGGGGAGGACCGATCAATCGCCCGTCCAGCGCATACGTCCAAGCGTGATAAGGACATTGAATTGCCGCGGACTGTCCGTGTCTCTTTTCGATTAGTCGACTTCCGCGGTGGCGGCACACGTTGTAAAACCCGTGAATCGCTCCGCGTTTATCCCGAACAATGATCAAGCTCTCGCCCGCGACCTCTGCGGTAAGATAATCGCCAGCTTGCGCGATCTGACTCTGGTGCCCGACCAACACCCATTGCCTGGAAAAAATCTTCTTTTGTTCCTCTGAAAAAATCTCGGGGGAGATAAAATAGCGTTGTGACAGGCTCTTAGCGCCAGCCGCAAATGTCTCGGTCGTCTTGCGAAATGAAGGAGCTACGTTGGTCTGTATCGATGGCATTTGAGAATGCTCCATGCCGCCTACGTTCGCGTCAATGCGGTAATCGCACGCGCACCGCGCGGACCTCCGCGCCCCTCGTCGAGACGAAACCTTCTTCGCTCCGATGTGGCCTCCCTACTTGAGGACCACCTGATGAAACTCGTACCAGTCGTCGAGATTGTTTAGGTTCACCGCGTCTTTCGGAGCCGAAGCGTCATCCGCGATACCGCACGCACCCAAAACCCCCGTGCGCGTCTCGTCATCGTGAATGTAACCACGCACCGCCGAGTTGTGCTTTTCAATCGCAGCTCGATTAAGTGACTTGGCATTCTTCTTCACCCAGGCTTCGAACTCGGGATAGGTCGGCTTATTTTGCTTGATGTAATCTTTTACCGCCTGCTCTTCGAGTCCGAGCGCGGCGCAAGTCATGGCATCAAAACCTCTCCCGATGCCCGGATAGCCGGGCGCGAGTTTGCCCAGCTCCTCGAGGGAGACTTTCAGCCAGAGCCGCGGAAGATGAAGAACACCGAGTGGCCCGGCGACGCCGGAGCTGATCATTGGAACGTATATGTCGGCCATATAATGATTTTGTTAATCCTGCCTCAGGGGAATTGCAAGTTCCTGCAGTGATAGAGGCGCTTTCGCTCCCAAAAACCCGTTTTTATAAATCGCGCTGTCATGTTGAGCGAAGCGAAACATCTCGATTTGTTTCCGTTGGCGATGGGTCCAGAAATGATCCGAGATTCTTCGCTTCGCTCAGAATGACATCATGAGATGGCTTTAGTGTTGCAGGCGGCGTTCTATTCGCTCTCGATATTCGGCTTGGGCAATGGCGAGGAGATCTCAACGCGTGTAATCTTGCTGTCCGGCTCACGACTGGCCTCGAGTTCCGCTTCTTCCCTGGGATCGGTGCGCGTGCTCAAAAACAAGATCCGCGTAATCTTACCGTTAACACTGATCTTGTTCATGCTCTGGTTTAGATTGTTCGCCGCTGTTGCTGCCGCGGCCCAGCTGTCCGCTATTTTCTCCGGTGCAAGCGATGAGGTGCCGGTCTGAACGATTCTTACTTGATCATCCACAATTTTTCGCGCCGGCGTCCCGGCGGCCTTGAATTCTGGGGTAGCCGGTGTCCAATCGGGTAACACGACCGGTCCCGGCGCTTCGAGTTGCTTCTTCAGCGCGGCCTGCAGTTTTTCCTTTTCACGTTTTTCCTGCTCCTCCTGTCGTGCTTCCTCTTCTTTCGCTTGGGACAGCATGTCTGCGAGTTTCTTTTTTGTGTCCTGCGATGTCGGGCTTTGTTTCTGAAGTTCTTTGGCTTCCTTCTGCATCTCCT
>QHOS01000107.1 GCA_003219415.1 Verrucomicrobiota bacterium
AGCATCGGTGCGCTAGCTCGCACTTATTGCACGCTAAATCGGACCTCGACGTCGCTGAGGGAAAAATGGGGTCACGATCCATTCAAGGACGCACTATTATCAAAGCTCTCTCAGGGACTGTGGCGGATAGGGATTGTAATCCATCTGCTAGCGGACGCGACCGTCATTTATTGTATTTGGACATTCAAACCGGCGGTGACTGGGCAATGACCACGCCGTCTAACAAAGGCGGTGCAGCGAACCGCGAGCCAGCCTGCGATTTACGTTTCGTGTGTTTGCCGTCCACGCTCTGGCTGCGAGTCACGCTTTACCGGGCTCGCGGTCGCTGATCTTGTGTCTCCTCAGAGCTACTCCCCTTATGATCGTCCCATGGCTCATTTTCATAGCGGTGGGTTTGATGACCTATGCGGGGTTTGTGAAGCTCGCCGCACGTCTTCTTCGCTACAAGGTGTCGTGGATGTCCAGTTTTCTCTTCGCCGTCATTGTGCTCGTACTTGTCATTTTTGATCACGTGCTCGCGTTCGACCAGCCCGTCGCAATAAGGATTGTACACGTCGTGGTGCTGCTGCTCGTTCTCGTCATTTTGGGTAGCTGGTTTTTCAGGGCGCGCGGCATGAACCGCAGCGATACCCTTCTTGGGTGGGGCGGCGGCATACGGCTGATTCGCGCTCACGTTTGCTATGATGGTTATTGTGGCGTTCGCGATCATTCTTCCAGCTCAGGTCGTTCTCAGTAAACACCTTTCCCCGTCGCCCTAACCAATCGATGAGCCAACTCAGCCACTTTGTTGTACGCCTTCGATGATGCGCATGTTGATTCTCAAAGTGCTGGGTGGCTTATCTCTTTCTCGTTAGGCGTCTAGTATGCAGCTCGTGCGTCCCGGCCCCGAACACCTTGCGAGCTACGTCGCTGCGCTCGAGCGTGGGTGGTCTGCCGACAACGAGCGCGGCGTCGAGGCCACACGCGAAGAGCTCTCGCGCATTCAGGCCGATGCAGCGGCGTTTCTCGCCAGCATGGAAGACCGCGAAGCTAAGGGTCCTTCCTATCACTCTTCCAGACAGTTCGGCGGCCAAGCGTCTCCCGGGCTTTAGGCGCTGGCTCTGGGACGGCGAATTCTGCGGCAGCATCGGGTTGCGGTGGCAGCCAGGTACTACGGCGCTACCGCCCCATTGTCTTGGGCATATCGGC
>QHOS01000108.1 GCA_003219415.1 Verrucomicrobiota bacterium
AGCAATGCTCGCCGCCGCCAGCGGTGGCTCAGCTTTGTCTCGTTAGATGCGGCCCTAGGGCCACGAAATAATGGTGCGACATGAGCAGCCTTCGCGCGAGGCTACGGCCTGCCAAGGGAGCATGATGTTCGCGATCAAAGCTGAGGTTAGCGATCCTTCAGCGGAGACATTCGCGTTCAATGCTCAGAAGACGATGTATGGCGGCAAGCACATCGCCAAAGGCGATACGATCTTCGTCTTCGCGAGCGAGAACGAAGGCGGGCCAGGTCTCATCGCGAGCGGCGTCGTCACCTCGGCGAAGGCGATCGCAAAGAAACGCGGGATCGCCAGGCAAACGCCGCGCGTGAGCATCAGCATCAGACGCACCGCGCTCGCGAAGCGGCGCCTCGGGCGGCGCGAGCTGAAATTTTTTTCCGATTGGAAGGACGGTCGCCCCGAGACCGAGCTCAATTTCAAATTCTATCGTCAGGCAACGAACAAGATCATCGGCATCTCGAATGAAGCGGCCGCGTTCCTCCGCGGTTTCTTTTAACGCGGCCGAGTTCGAACATGAGCACGATATGGCCTAGCCAAGGCTCATCCTTGTCGTTAGGTCGACAGCTAATGTTACGCGTGCGACAAATCAAACCATGACCGCATACTGTCTGATTCACGGAAGCGGGCAGGGACCCGATGGCTGGAGGCTGCTGGCCGATGAACTGAAGCGTCGTGGGCATGGCGTTCTCACACCCGCGTTTGAAGTGAGCAGAACTGACGCGGGCCTGGCCTGGCATGCCGAGACCATCGTGAACGCCCTCGACAATTCCGGTATGAACCCGGCTGATGTCGTCTGCGTTGCACACTCCGCCAGCGGTATGTACCTGCCGCTGATTGCCGAACGCTGGTCGCCGCGTCGCATGGTGTTTCTGGCAGCTGTGGTTCCGCGCCCAGGTGTGAGCATCATCGAACAGTACCAGGCCGATCCATCGATGTTCAACTCAGCTTGGGTTGGACAGAATCCCCTCGAAGACAAGGTCGCGTTGGACTTCGTGTGCCACGACTGTCCTGCCGATCGTCTCGACTGGGCGCTGTCGACACGGATAGTGTTCTACGCAAAGCGCGCGATGGAAGAACCGTGTCCACTGCGTGCCTGGCCTGCTGTGCCATCTAGTTACATCGTGTGTTCCGACGACCGGACGATCACGCCGGCGTGGCAGCGCAAGGCCGCTCGAGAGGTACTCGGAGTTGAACCGGCTGAGCTGCCCGGTGGACACTGCCCACATGTTAGCCGTCCTGACGCGCTGGCGGACGTCCTGCAGCGGGTGAAAAAAAGGTGAGATCAATCGGGGAGTTTTCCGCGTAAGACAGTAAGCGAATAGGGCGGCAGATCGTAAAACGAAGATGCTCCTTGCGTGAAGCGTGCTGGTGGGAGGCTTCGAATGGGGTGACCGTTTGGTCCGTCCTCATGCCATTCATACTGATCGCGCGAGAACCGAATTACATCTACGCTTCCGACGAAAGTTGCCTGCTGTCGCGTGCCTGAGAAGTTGAACTGCAGGCTAAGTCGTGCTGTGCGCATCGGATCTTTGTTAATCGCCAGCAGGCCCCATTGTTTGTCTGGCCGTCGTACTGCATAGACGCTGACAGCAGATGATGGACTTCCCTTGGCTTGCGTAACACCTACGGGAAATATTTCGTGTGGGGCATCGATTGGTTGCATCCATTCCTTTGTGATGAGTTGGGCGGCATGGTAGCCGGACAGACGATTCAGTTGATCACTGCTTGGATTTAGCTGCAGCATCATAAGGTTGCCCCAGGAACACTTCAGCTCGTCTTCGAGATAATTTGGTTCGTATCCATACAGGTACGGCTTGGAGCCGCCGAGTGTTAGAAATGTTCCCACTGTGTCTGCATTGAAGAGCGCGCCTTCGATGTCCACTTCGTGGCGTCCTGCAAAAACGGAATAGCCGTATTCTGTCATTAGCCATGGAATTGCCGTGGGAACGCCATCCGCTCGCAAGCTGGTCATCATTTCACCCAGACGCTTTGGAGTTTGCAACAGCTGCGGTGCCGCATCGGTGCAGACATTGTCGAACGGGTAGAACTCGAACGAAAAGAAATTGAAGGGCACTCCGGCGCTTCGAATGCATTTGAGAAACCTATTCATCCATGAACGATTGCCCGATGCATCGGGCCATGTGAGAAGGTGGTCCTCGAAATTTTGCAGACTCGGTCCTCCGAGTTTCAAACGCGGATTCAGCGCAGCGAGACGGCGCGCGACTCCAGCGTAAAGTGGGGCATAATCTTCCGGCGACGCCCATTGGCCGTCGGGTTCTTCGCCGAGTTCGATTCCTTCGAGAGGATATTGTCGTTTAGACAGGTAGCTGATCTCGGCCGTTGCATTTTCCGGCGTGTCGTACAAAACGCCCACAGGCACAAGAACGGGCAAGCCGTTCGTCAGCGTGCTGCGCAAGATGAAATCGAGTCCCGGTTGCTCGATTTTGTAATCAATATCCTCGGCTCGGTGCCACGGATCGGTCGATGATACATAAATTACTGTCTGTCGATATCGATCAGGCGCATGACGGATGTAATCGTGGAAATGACTGCGGCTACTTGCCGTGCCGGAGTGGGGCGAAGGCGGGTCGACATTCGCGAGCTCAATCTCGCGGATCGCAAATCCGAGTCGATCGCGAATGTCGTCCGATATTTGCGCGCTTGCTTGCGAACTGCGGCTCATTACGACGCGGACAAAGCGAACCGCAAGTGGTTTTGCAGACAGCCGAACAGATTCATCGCCGCCCGATCCGCGGTTCAGCGCACCGTTTGGAAAAAGACGCCACTCATCTTTCCGATCGGCGTGCAAATGCATCGGATCATCACCGCTCCAATATTCGACTCTGTATTGCCGGGCGTACGGCGTCCCCCACTGTATCCGAATGGCGTTCACCGGTCTCGCGGCGCCCAGATCGATTACCACCCACTGCGGATGCGCATCATCGGCTTCGCCTGTGAAGTGGGAATCGAGATACGGATTGCTCTTCCAAAATGATTCTTCGTTGCCGTCGGTGATGCGCGAGTAACCATCGTCGTTAGCCTGGTCGATCGTGTTTCCGCGTCGCGACAAACGATAACCGTAGGAGAGATTAATCGGCTCAGCGAGTGAATCGTCCGAGATCCAGTATCCGCACTGAAGGACGGGATTGCTCCACGTGCCTCGCGGATTCCAATGCCAGACTTCGCCGGCCAATTCAGTGCGTAGTCGATACGTCAGTGGCCCGAACCCGGCTGATCGCATCTCGGCGATGTTCTTGTCCGTAAACATCCGGGCACATTCGTCCCGCTCGTGACCATCAACGCCGGCGCCTAACGCCTTGGTTGGCACACATTGGTTTACCGGGTGATCGGCAATGACAACGGCAGAGACCGCAAAGGGCTTTTCGTCATCGCGCGCCTCCGCTTGTGATAACAGTTGGACGATGCCTATCCAAGAAAGCGATGCGAGGAGGCATCGCACTCCCGCCTTCGCAAGGCTACGGCGTGGCAAGCCAAAGGCTTTCGCAAAACGAGGTTGATCGCTCGATGAATTTCGCACGGACTGCTTTCCGAGTGCGATGCGTCCTCGCATCGCTTTTCACTGTTACCGCTGCGCCTTCTCCAAACGCTTCCTAGCCTGGTCTTTCTCGTGGCGAACGTCTTTCAAGTGACTCTGGAGAAGTGGCAACTGCGATGCTTGCGGATTCGGAGAGTGGCGAAGAGTCTTGTTGTTCTTACCTCCGTAATACGCTGGTCCCGGTTTCTTCGCCTCACCGATACGGAGAAGTAATTCGTCTTCCTGCCTCTGCAGTTCCTCGTAGCGGCTTTGGAGCGCGCGAAGCTCGTTCTGTCGAGTTTGTTGTTCTGCTCGATATTGATTTGCTTTTTGGGTCGCTTCCGCTTCCCGCCGCGAGGCTTCTACCTGCTCCTTTCGGACTTGGTCGAGTCCGGCACTTTGCTGCGCCGAGTAATTGGCGGCTCTTTGAGGATCATAGCCGAAGCGCTGCTGAACGTCCTTAGGAAGTTCGGTGAAATAAATTTTGGCGATGCCCGCCTTATTGGTTAGCACGATGCCGTCCGGTTCGATCCGGGTTACAGTGGCGTCCTTATATTCCTTTCCAGTAATTGTCTTAAAATCGTCAGCTTGCGCGACTGAGATGAATGACAGGATCAGAAAGCTGAGAAGTTTTATCTGCATCCGTTGCTTCGATCACCGGCATTCTGCTGTTAAATATAGTTTTCCAGCAAGGAAAATTGCCCAGATTCCTGCGCACACCCTGATGGAACAGCTGTAGTGGAGGGCGCCGCCCGCAAAACCCCGCCACGATTGCAGCCGGCACGGCTGCCTCTACAGTTATTGCCTTCGAAGCCGCTTCGACTCTGGAGATACCATTTTTTGTACGGACCGTGCGAAACCAAATGCGCAGCCATGCAGTTTTTGTCGTGATCGCTGCAGCGATTGCATCGAGCTTCGCGCTAATTGGCTGTCGCCGGGGAGTAGCCGTCGCGCAGGTCGATCCGAATGGTCCGGTCGAGGTGGCGATTCCTGAACATGGCGCATACACCGGCGCGTTCATGGATTTTGGCGACGCGGAGGACGACGTCACTTTAGAGACAATCGAGGAGTTCGAGCAGATGGTCGGGAAACATCAGGCCATCATTGCGTCGTCCAGTTACTGGGGAGAACAAAATTTTCCCGTGGACAATCTCAATGTCATCTGGCGGCACGGTTCGCTGCCGCTTGTGTTTTGGTCGCCGTGGGACAGGCCCTATGAAGAGGATCATGGGCCGGACAAGTTTAGTTTGACCGAAATCGTTGCCGGCAAGTGGGACGCGTACATCGACAAGTGGGGCGACGCCGCACGGAATTTTGGTCATCCAATGATTGTCGTGTTCGGCGTGGAAATGAATGGCACCTGGTTCCCGTGGTCAGGAGCCTACTACGGCGGCGGCGAATGGGACAAAGACCAAAACAACTGGAAAGGTCCCGAAACATTTCGCAAAGCATTTCGCCACGTCGTGGATCGGGTCCGGGCGCGCGGCGCTTCAAATATCAAGTGGATGTTTCATACGAACAATTATCCTTATCCGTACGAAACCTGGAATTGCGCGGCCGCTTACTATCCGGGATCGGATTACGTCGATTGGCTCGGCCTGAGCGTTTATGGACAGCAGTATAAGGACGAACCAAACCCGGATATTCCTTCATTGGTGAACTGGCCCTACGAGGAAATATCCAGGCTCGATCCGCATAAGCCAATCATGATTGCCGAATGGGCGACCGGCGAGTTCCCGCACTCGGCGGAAGGCGGCGGGGTTGGCAAAGCCAAGTGGATTGCGCAGGGACTTACGCTGTTTCGCACGCGTTATCCGCGCATTAAGGCAGCGGTTTACTGGCATGAGCGCTGGCAGAACGCCGATGGATCTTACAGCAACCTGCGTGTGAACTCTTCCGTAGAATCGCTGCGGGAGTATCGCGAAGGCATCGCGAATCCTGATTGGCTGAGGGACTTGATTTTGCGAGCGATTCCGAAAAGATGATTTGTCATATTTAGAAACAGTCTTGCCAATCAAAGATACTCGTTAGGCGTCGCAGATCTCCGCCCTCCATCATTCCGCATCAACACGTCGTTTCTCTGTCGGAGCGCTTTTCTGAAGGTCGAGCGCGATTTTCCAAGTGCCGTCCGATTCGAGGCGCCAGATGCAGAGATAGATTCCATGCTGCGTAGCATGGTTCTGCTCGCTTGAGAATTCACCATATTCGTACGCGAGATCAAGCGGGTCACTTGTGCCTGCGCCCCCTGGCGTGCGAGTCGTTTTTGCATCCTCCTCTGTAAGCATTTTCTCGGCAGCCGCCTTGCCAACGGCAGGGAGTTGGCCGTTGCGATAAATGCGAATGTCGTCGCTGGCGTTGTCGGTGATCGCGTCGGCTTCACCGTCCTTGAGCGATTCTGCAAAGCTGTGTTGTGTTTTTTCCAGATTAGCGTTCCCAGACTCTGGACGGGGATTGGGAGAGTTCGGAAAGTACGTTCTGATTTCGGTCTCGGGTGCCTCTGCGTGGGGCTGGCTTAGTCCAACATCCAGGGCGACCTTCCAGAGGTTGTCCTTGTTCTTTTGCCAGATTGTAACGAAATGTCCGGACTCTTCCGGTTTTTGTGCGTCACGCCCTTTGCTTGATTCCCATGGTCCCGTCGTGTAACCGAGCTCGCCGCTCCGCGAGATTGAGGCGAAGACAGGCCGCCAGGTTATGGCGGGATTCTCCTTCGCTTCCCGCCAAAACTTTTTCCCATTGACTGCACTGGGCGCGAAGATTACCGCATCGTCGGCGAACACCGAGATGGACGCTTCGCGAAATCCTTTTTCGGCGGCTAGTTTGGCGTAAGCCTTTTCTGCAGCGATGAGAGAACCGACGACCTTTTCAAGATCGACGTCTTCTGCGTGCGCTCCTGCGACAGCTAGCAATGCGATGAGCGAGAAAAATTTCGATCGCATAGACAAATTCATCGGCTGGCGGCGTCTTGGGAATAAAGACCGTGAAAAGGTCATGGACAACATCGCAAACCATGAGAATTGGAAGAGTTGCTTTTCTGAAATCGGTCCGGGCCTGCTGCTTTTTGCCCGGCAATGGACACGATCGGCATCTGACGCCGAAGACATTGTCCAGGAAGCTTTCGTCAAGTTTTGGCGGCGAAACCACAGGATCGATAACCGAGCACTCCTTTACGCAACTGTGCGTTCGATCGCTCTCGACTTTATTCGTCGCGACAAACGCCGCGCCCGACGCGAGGCCACTGTTTTTGCCGACGCCGATTCAACCGTCGAGCCGCAGTTTGAATGGGAAGATGAGGCGCAATCGGCACTCGCCGCGGCAGTCAACTGCTTGCCACACGACCAACGCGAGGTGCTCGTGTTGAAAATCTGGAACGAACTCACCTTTAGCGAGATCGCCGATGCACTCGGCATTTCTCAAAATACTGCGGCGTCGCGATATCGATACGCGCTGGCTAACCTGAAGAAAAGCTTGCAACCTCAATGAACGATTTCCCGGAGCTTGAGAATGAGTTGAGAGCGTTACGGCCAGCGCGGCCTTCGCCCGTACTTTTTGAGCGCATCGAGGAAGCGATGGTCGAGAATTGTAGGACGTCCGCCGCGGCGGACGCCGGGTGGCTGGCCAAATGGTTTCGGCGCTTCGCAGAATGGAGCCGCGGGGACGCGAGCGACATAGACGGGCAGCTCGTTAGAGCGAGAGAGCGGGGGCGAGCGAGTCAAACGCCCTACAGGTTTGGTATCGGCCTCGCGGCCGCGGCTGCGGCAGTCGTTCTGTTACTCGCGCGGATCAACACCGATCAAACGCGAAACGAAGACAAGGAAATCGCACAAGTAGCGCCGGCGTCCGAAACAAGACCGGTGGTTCCTGCCTTATCGGGTGGACGCGATGTCGATCGATCGATGTCCTCGAACAAATTCATTCCCGCTGGCGCGACGCAGGTCGTCTATAACACGCGCAACGAGGGTTTGCAGTTTGCTGATGGCTCGAGGGAACCGTTGAGGCGTCTTCGTTATCAAACGCAACAGACGTGGCAATGGCGTAACCCCTCCACTGGCGCATCGCTTCGCGTCTCTTACCCCAGCGAGGAAGTTGTCCTCATTCCGGTTTCCGGCCAATGATTTAACCAAACAAAAACCATGAAGATAAAACTGAATGCTATCATCGCATGTCTCGCCTTCCTGCCGATTGCGGGATTTGCGCAGACACCGCCCGCGCCGCCACAACCACCAGCGCCGGGTCATCCTCCAGGGCCGCCAGGTGGCCATGAAAAAGCGCCCAAAGTTCCGGCGATATTTCTCGGCGTAGAAACATCACAAGTGCCAACCGTGGTAAGCGAACAGCTAGGTCTGTCCAAAGGGCTTGGACTAGTCGTCGAGTACGTTGTGCCCGATAGCCCTGCCGCGGCTGCGGGCGTTCAACAGAACGATATTCTCAAAATGCTGAACGACCAGATTCTGATCGAACCGAGTCAATTGCGAAAGCTCCTGCAGACGTTTTCTGACGGCGCGGACGTAACGCTCACGATTTTGCGCAAGGGCCAGGAGCAGAAGGTCACCGTCAAGCTCACAAAAAAGGAAAGACCGCAGCGTCATTCTTGGACGCCCGGGGACAAACACGAAGGGCACTGGGATTTCGATGAAACAGGTGATTTCGGCGAGGAGATGCAAGGTTTGAAAGAACAGTTGCAGGAGCAACTCGGTGCGCAACGCGGCATGATCCGTGGAGCAGTGATGAAAGCTCACGAGGCGGCGAGACGCGCACGGGAAGACGCCCGCCGCGCCGCGCGAGAAATTCGCATTCTCAGTCAAGATCATGGCGCGCTCAAAGCCACCAGGATCGACCTCGGCAACGCGCAAATCGTTTTCTCCGATGATAAAGGCGAGATGAAGGTGGAAAACGTGGATGGCAAAAAATTGCTGACCGCGAAAGATCCGCAAGGAAAACTGCTCTTTAGTGGACCGGTCGAGACGAAAGAGGATCGGGATAAAATGCCCGCGGATGTTCGTGAACGTTACGAAAAATTGCAGCAAAATGATTTACCCGAGGTCGCGCCTGGAGCAGATGCCGACGAAGAAAATGAGGAGGATGAGGACGCAGCGCAATTGACTGACACGGTTTGCGCTCCGCTGTGCGTTCAATGGTGCGTAGTTGCAAGCGAAGTTAAGGACCGCAACAAGGCAAAGTTGAAGCAAGCAAGCTAAACGTTGACGATCTTGGGGCTGAGGAGAAACTCCGTCGAGCGCCTTAACCTGGCCTGGCCAGCCGCTCGGCGGAGTTTTCCTTGGTGTTCATGCTGTAGTGTCCGCTGTCCGCAGCGGAGGTCGAGTTGCCGCAAGTGAACAAATGCGCTGAGGACAGCGCACTCTACAGAGCGGCGACGCGCGGAGGATCACTTCGCCATTTTCCTTGCCGCAGCAAATCAGCGCGCCTATAACGAGAGCGCGTAATGATGCGGCTCTTTTTGCTCACAGCGGTCATTGCGTTTTCTTCTTCGCTGCACGCGCAAACGTTGTCGCCTTCTGCTTCGCCGTCTCTGGAGCAGCGCGTTGCTGACTTGGAAGCCTACGTGAATAATTCGGCACGCGGCGCCGATTCAACGAACGCTTCGGCAGCATCAAACATCTCGGGCCCTGGTCCTGCCAGCAATGCCTGGATGATGACCTGTGCGGCACTGGTGCTTTTCATGACGCTGCCAGGACTCGCGCTTTTTTACGGTGGTCTTGTTCGCGCGAAGAATGTTCTTTCTGTCTTAGCGCAGTGTCTCGGCATTGCCGGCTTAGTGACGATCCTCTGGTGGCTGGTGGGTTATTCTCTCGTTTTTTCCCGTGGCTCGCCCTTCATCGGCGGATTGAAGTTTGCTTTTCTGAACGGTGTCGATGGGCGACCGAACAGTGATTATTCGTACTGGGTCTCGCAGAACGTTTTCGCGATGTACCAGCTGATGTTTGCAATCATTACCCCGGCATTAATCATCGGCGCGGTTGCGGAGCGGATGAAATTCGCGGCTGTACTTGTTTTTGTCGGGGTCTGGATGTTTGCCGTCTATTTTCCAATCGCGCACATGGTCTGGGGAATCGATGGCTGGATGAACGGAGTTTGGAACCCTGCCGCGAAGATCACTGCGATCGATTTTGCTGTTTCAATGCGGGAAGCGCTCTGGCGCCGGATGGAATCGCCGCGAACGCGTTCATGAGTACGACTCTTGCCACCGCGGTGGCTTCATTCACCTGGGCAATGCTCGAATACGCGTTGCGCGGCAAACCCAGTGTGCTCGGATTTTGTTCCGGTGCGGTCGGCGGATTGGTCGTAATCACACCGGCCTGCGGATATGTCGCACCGACTGGGGCAGTAATTGTCGGAATTGCCGCGGGAATCGTCCCGTTTGTCGCCTGCACGAAATTGAAATCGTGGCTGGGCTATGACGATGCGCTTGATACTTTCGGAATTCACGCAGTGGGCGGGACGCTCGGCGCGTTCCTCACAGGCCTTCTCGCCACAGCCAGTGTGAATCCCAATCTTTTATTAACCGTCGCCGGATCGCCTAATCCTGCGACGCGAAACGGTCTTGCAAGGATTGTGGGGCACACCCTCTGGGTGGAACAATTAAAAGCAATCGGGATCA
>QHOS01000056.1 GCA_003219415.1 Verrucomicrobiota bacterium
CACGCTCCGAGAAGTTGCGGCAAAACAAGCCGAGGAGCTCCCGCTCGAGCAACTGAAGAATGCTCACGTCCCGGCACGTCTGATCGCGCTGTTGCAGTCGATGTTGGCTGTCGATCCAGCGAAGCGACCGCAAACAGCGCGGGAACTGCTATCGGCAATCCACCGCTGCTACGCAAGATTCAGCACGGAAGCACGCGCGCGTCGGAGGCGATTCATGCTCGCAGCCGCGGGAGCAACGGCAGTTGTCGGGGCGATCGCAATCGGCACCTGGCTGTATCAACGCGCGCAATCTTCCGCCGAGATCGAACGATCGATCGCGATTTTGCCTTTTGAAAACCGGAGCGAAGACAAAGCGAATGCGTACTTCGCCGAGGGCATCCAGGATGAGATTTTGACGCGCTTATCCAAGATCGCCGATTTGAAAGTAATCTCGCGCACTTCCACGCAGCATTACAAAAGCGCGCCGGAAAACCTGCCCGAGATCGGCAAGCAGCTTGGGGTTGCTCACATCCTGGAAGGAAGTGTGCAGATGAGCGGTGACGGAGTGCGTGTGAACGTACAGTTGATCAAAGTCGCCAACGATTCCCATCTGTGGGCCGATACCTTCGATCGCAAACTGACCGACATCTTTTCAGTGGAGAGTGAGGTAGCCAAAGCCATCGCCGAGCAGTTGCGAGCGAAACTCACCGGTCAGGAAGAGCAAGTCATCGCCGCTAAACCCACCGACAACGTCGAGGCTTACGATGCCTACCTGCGGGGCTTGGCTTATGCAGTGAAAGCTGGCAGCACACCCGCCAACTCTCTTGGTGCGCAGAAATATCTCAAAGAAGCGGTGCGGTTGGACCCGAAGTTCGCCGTTGCCTGGGCGCTCCTGTCATACGTGGAAGCGCGGGGCTACCGCGCACAGACTCTTCAACCAACAGACGCTCTGCGTGAAGAGGCACGGCAGGCAGCCGAAACTGCGCTCACTCTTCAACCCAATCTGGGCGAGGCTGTATTGGCCAAAGGATTTTATTACTACTCTTGCTTAAAGGATTACAACAACGCAGTCCGTTACTTTGAGCAAGCGCGCCACTCCCTGCCTAACAGTAGCCGGATTCCCGAATCACTGGCCTATATTGCCCGCAGGCGAGGCCAGTGGGATCGAAGCGAATCGTATTTCAACGAAGCCGAGCGGCTGGATCCTGCTAACGCTAACTTGCTCACGCAGCACGCGATTTCCTATATCGAGCTTCGTCGCTTTCCCGAAGCGCTGCGAAAGCTTGATCAGGTTCTCGATATCACACCGGACGACGTCGATACCATTGTAGCAAAGGCGGATATTGCCCAAGCAGAGGGTGACTTACCGCGGGCCTCCGCGCTCCTCGCTCCGCTCCATCCGGCCGCAGATGACACCAACGTGCTGGAAGCACAAGTTTACCAGGCCATCCTGGAGCGCCGCCCTGGGCAAGTCATCTCTCGGGTAAAGGATGTGCTTGCCACGCCGGATCAAGCGCTCGGTTATCACAATGGCGAGTTGCGTCTTTGGTTAGGCTGGGCTCAAGAGGCCACGGGCGATCATGCCGCCGCCAGGGATAGCTGGCAACGCGCGCGCGGCGAACTGGAACCTTTTATCAAGGAACAGCCGGAGAATTATCAGCTACTGGGAGATCTCGCGCTGGCCAACATGGGCCTCGGCGACAAAGCCGCCGCATTTGAAATGGTCGCGCGAGCCATGGACGCAATCCCTATAGAGAAGGACCCGATCGATGGACCTCAGCCTGTCGAGATTCTCGCGCGGGTGGCTGCGCAGATGGCGGAGCCCGACCGCGCCATCGCCGCTCTACAGAAATTGCTCGCGATACCATACGACAGCCCATCGGGCGTGCCATTAACTCCTGCGTTACTCCGGCTCGATCCGATGTTCGATCCGCTCCGGAACGATCCGCGCTTCCAAAGAATCGCCGCCTCGTCCGCATCGAAACCGGCGGACAAGTAACACGACGCGGCGAGCGCAAGCAGTCTTCTTCCCGCTCAGGTGGACGGCCGATCGCGATATTGCCCTTCGAGGATCTTAGCCTCTCTTTCTAGGATCCGCGCTTCGAAGCGCTCGTCCAGCGGCTTGCGCCTGTCGCATCTCGCTGAAAACAAATTATTCCGCTGCGTTCTTCGCTGGAATCGCAGGCCGTTCTGGCCAGAAAGCTACAACAGCGAGAGCGACGATGATCCCGACTGAAACTTCAATGAATCGATGCAGGGCGACGATCCACGCGAGATTTGTCCGCGGAATCAAAACAATTATCGTCAGGGTGACACTGGCATATCGGTAAGCGGTCTTCTCCAGCCGAAAGCCAAACGAAAGCAGGCCGAGGAAAAAGATGGCCAGCATGAAGGCGGCAAGATTTGCTCCGAAATAATTTGCCTCGACTGCGCCGACTGACGCGCCCAGGGCCGTAGCGACTACGCGTTCGATGGAGAGCGTGAGCGTAGCGCCGAGACTGGATTGCATCACGACCAGAGTCGCGATTGCCGCCCAATAAGCTTCGGGCATCTGCACCAAGCGCGCGACGATGACTGACGCGGTCGCCGCGAGGGCCGTGCGAACGGAATGCGCAATCGATGGAAGATTCTCTTTCTGCCAGCTCCAGAGTTTCATGCGCGGCATCATCGTGCTCGCGAACCAGTCTTGGCAAGATCGCGTGCAGGAAAAATTTCAATCCTATCTGAAATCCCGGTCTTTGAACGCTTGAGAAAATGACGTGAAAAGAAATCCGACTCCTGAAAACCCTGGTAGGCGCACTAAAGGCGGCCGGAAACGGTGCGCCGGCAGATTCGCGGTCTCATCTGCGAATTTCTCCAAAGCCGGGCAGATAGGACCA
>QHOS01000057.1 GCA_003219415.1 Verrucomicrobiota bacterium
GCGGAGGTCAAATTTTCAGCCTCAAAACGATCCCCTGGCTATCTTCGTTTCCTTTTGTTGGCACGAATTCGCAGAGGCGCTCTCGATGGTCCCAACCCCTGGCGTCGCAGAGCTCTGCTCTCCATGACGAAGCGGTCAATCGCCATTCAATTCTTCTGTCATTCATTCGCCATTCCCGTGTCATCCGCGGTTCTCCGTGTAAGAATGAGCAAGAGCATGAACACGAATACGAGTTTGTGCCGTGTATTCGTCTCCGTTCGTGGTTTAAAACAAAAATTAGTGTTGACATATTTCAGCGGATTCCGCTAAAAGGGCACTTCACTCTGTCCGCTATAGCCTTGGCGAAGGCGGATTCCGGACCTCCGAGGGAATAAAACAAGGAAGAATTGCGTTGAAATGCGCCGGGCGTTTCAACGAAAGCCACCACTTAGTCCAAGCTCCATCTCATGAAAAAGAAACCTGCTTCTCAGTCACCGCCTGTCCGCCCTAGCCCTTGGCCCGTCCGTAGCTTTATGCGAAGGCGGCTCGGCGAAGGCGGGTTTTTTAAGCTCCGCGTTTTAGTTGCCGTTTTGCTTTGCTTTTCGGCAATTACACTTGTGCTTTTTGCATTTGGCAAAGCCTCGGCGCAGCCCAGACCGTCGGCACAGAATCCGCAGCCGCTCATCCGTGCCCAGTATCGCGGCGTGATGCCGGTGGTGAAGTTCGATATCTCGCCCCCCTTGCGCAGCATGAAACCGTTGCTTCCAAAGGGGTGTACATTGCGCGAGAACGAGGAGCAAGGCCCCATTCCGCTCGGGCCTGTCGGTCCTGTCGTTCGCGATCCAGTTGTGCAGCGAGTGCTCGGTAAGATAGGCATACCTGGACCCATCATCAGTTTTGACGGCAACAGCAACCTTTGCGGCTGCTCGCCACCCGATCCCAACGGAGCAGTGGGTCCGAATAACGTGGTGACGATGGCCAATCTGCACTTTCAAATCTTCGACAAGATCGGGAACTCGCTCTTTGGCCCAGCAGCGAACAACACGCTTTGGTCCGGATTTGGCGGCCCCTGCCAAACTGAGAATGCGGGTGATCCAGTCGTTTTATACGATCAGTTGGCCGATCGGTGGATTCTTACGCAGTTTACCGCCGGCGGGCCGACCTTCTTCGAGTGTGTCGCAGTTTCGCAGACAAGTGATCCGACCGGCGCATACTTTCGTTATGCAATCAGCACCGGAACGAATTTCCCCGACTATCCCAAAGCTGGCGTGTGGCCTGACGCCTATTACTTCAGTACACGCGAGTTCCTGCCCAATAACAATTTTGCCGGTGTAGGCGCTTATGCGCTGGACCGCGCCCAGGCTCTGGCTGGTAATCCCAACCCGACGATCGTGAGCTTTCTCGCTCCACCGACCCCGGCATACGTAGTTGGCGACGGCCTTTTGCCGAGCACGCTCGATGGACAGACACCGCCTCCCGCTGGTAGCCCTAACTTTTATGTCGGTTCGCAGGATGACAACGGCCCATATGGTGCGCCATCGGATGGGCTGACCTTCTGGAAATTTCATTACGATCCTAACACTCCAGGGAATTCAACTTTCATGATGACTACCACGCTAGCGACGCAGCCCTTTAACTCGATTCTGGGTCTATGCGGTGGCACGCGTAACTGCATCCCGCAGCCAGGCACCAGCAATAAAATCGATCACCTGGGGTATCGGCAACGACCGCTCTTTCGATTTGCCTATCGCAACTTTGGCGACCATGAGTCGCTGGTAACTAATCAGTCGGTGTCTGCCGGCACCGGGCCAAACGGTGAAGTCTCCGGCGTTCGCTGGTGGGAGCTGCGCGATCCCAATGGTAGTCCTGTTATCTTCCAAGAAGGCACGTATGCACCTGGTCTCACCGATGGAGTTCATCGCTGGATGGGTAGCATAGCCATGAATTCACTCGGAGATATCGCCTTGGGTTATAGTGCTTCCAATACTACAGTGTTTCCCAGTGTGTTTTACACCGCTCGGCATCCAGGCGACCCGCCGGGCCAGATGACTCTGGGTGAAGGATCCATCAAGGACGGGACCGGCTCGCAAACCGGCAGCGCTCGCTGGGGCGACTATACAGCACTCGTTCCCGATCCGACCGACGATACTACTTTCTGGTACATCGATGAGTATGTTCCCACCACATCCTCTATTGGGTGGCGATTAAGAATCGGCGCTTTCAACCTCGCCGGTGGACCGACACCAACTCCAAGCCCGACACCGACAGCGACGCCAACTGCTACACCAACTGCTACACCAACAGCTACTCCAACGGCGACCCCGAGGCCCACGCCGACACCAAGGGTGCGTCCGACGCCACACCCTCGGCCGACGCCGTGAGCGTGATTGGCGTAGGTTAGAACGTTAAGAAAACGCCAGTAATTCAGGAACTCGCGAGGCAACTCGCGAGTTCCTTGCTTTTTGGGACTGCGTTCGATCTGAATGTGTGAGCCTCCGGAATCCACGGTTTTTACAGGAGATAACGAAGGGAGCGGAGGTCAAATTTTCAGCCTCAAAACGATCCCCTGGCTACCTTCGTTTCCTTTTGTTGGCACGAATTCGGAGAGGCGCTCTCGATGGTCCCAACCCCTGGTGTCGCAGAGCTCCGCTCTCCATGACGAAGCGATCAATGGCCGTTCAATTTTTCTGTCATTCATTCGCCGTTCCCGTGTCATCCGCGGTTCTCCGTATAAAAACTGAGCGAGCGCATGAACAGCAATACGAGTTTGTGCCGTGTATTCGTCTCCGTTCGTGGTTAAAAAACAAAAATTAGTGTTGACATATTTCAGCGGATTCCGCTAAAAGGGCAGTTCACTCTGTCCGCTATAGCCTTGGCGAAGGCGGATTCCGGACCTCCGAGGGAATTAAACAAGGAAAAATAGCGTTGAAACGCACCGGGCGTTTCAACGAAAGCCACCACTTAGTCCAAGCTCCATCTCATGAAAAAGAAATCCACTTCGCAATCTGCGTTTTTTAATCCGCGTTTTCTAATCGGCGCGTTCGTAGCGCTGGCTGGCATCTCGCTGGCGCTATTTGCCACGGCGAATCCGGTCCGACCCACCGCTGCACAAGCGCAGCAGAAATATAAGGTGACCACACAGTCCTCCATCGACCCACTCGTTCCTGCCGGGTTTGACTGTTCCAAGATTCATCGTCTGGGCATCGACAGGCAGGAAAATTTGCGTGCCGGCGCCGTTATGATTTTCTGCGGCCTGTCAGAGGGGGGTAAAGCTTCCACTTCCGGTGGCAAGAAGCACTTCTTCAAGCTGGTCAAAAGCCTGACAGCACCCCTGGCGTTTGGCAGCACGGACGTGGATCTGATCACTGGCACTGAGAGTTTTCCCAATGTCACCCAGTCCGAGACATTCACCACGGCTAACCCTGATGATCCCAATCAGGTCGTCGTAGCTTACAACGACTCACGCGGCCGCAACTTTACCCCGATCAACATCTCTGGCGCGTCGGTATCCACCGATGGCGGCACCACTTTCACCCGTCTCACCAAAGCGAACGGTCAAAGCCCCTTCGACAATACCTTTGGCGATCCCGTTGTTCTTTACCACAAGCCGTCCGGTACTTGGGTTACGGTTTGGCTCGATGCGGCCTGCGGCGGTCAGGGTCTTGGCGGGTACAAGTCCACCACGCCCGACGACCCGAATAGCTGGACGCATTTCTGCGCTTTCAACGAAGGCTCGGCCGATCGCGAATCTGGCTGGGCTGATAACAATCCCAGCTCGCCTTTCTTTGGGCGATTGTACATTTCCTGGAACGACTTTAATATCGGCCAAGGCGCTCTCATGAGCATCTTTTCCACTGATGGCGGCTCCACGTGGAGCAGCCCGGCAACAGTGATCAATGGCGGCACGTTCATCCGCGATGTGCAGATCACGGGCGACTTGGCGGGCAGCGGGACGACATACATCGCCGGTATGGACGAAGGCGGCGGTGGTTTCCCTCACAACGACACAAACCTCATCTTCAAATCCACCGATGGGGGTAGCACGTGGAGTAACACCTATACTGGCACACCCTTCCCCGGACCGGGTGTAACGGCTTCCGGTTACTTTGCCTGCATGTTTACCGATTTTGGTGCCTACTGGCGGCACGAGGGCTGGGGACAGCCTGCCGCTATCAACAATTTCGTTCACCTGGTCTATGCTCAGCACGGCGCTGGCAGTGATCCCGGCGACGTTTTCTACATTCGCTCCACCGATGGTGGTGTGACCTTCGGCGCGCCGCTCATGTTGAACACCGACGGCGGTACCCGTCCTCAGTGGCAGCCTAACCTTTCGGTCAGCCCGACTGGCACCCTCCTGGCGACATGGTATGACGCGCGCGAAAGCGCAAACTGCGTTGCAGGCGACCCAGGCACTCCGTGTTACCGGATGTGGTCTCGCAAATCCAACGATAATGGCGCGAGCTGGCTGCCGGACGACATGCTCTCGGACGTAGTCACCCCATTGCCGGAACAACCTGACCCAGGGATCCAGCCGACTTACGCAGGTGATTACGACTACGGCTCTGCAATCACCACCAAGCATGTCACTTCATGGACCGACGGCCGGGTGACCATCAGCGGCGTCTCCCAGCAGGATGCCTTCACCGACAGGGATCTGGTTGGTTTTTCCGTCACCACTGCTGACCCCGCCTGCGGCAGCCTGGTTACGGGCACTGCGCCGACTCAGTTCACTGTCGACTTAAGCGATCCGGCGGATCCGAGCACTGTTCAGGCGAGCGATTTCACTGTTAACGGAACCCCGGCGGACAACGTTACCTTATTGAACGGTAATGCCACGCTACAGTTCGACTTCAACACGTCACCAGTGGTACAGGGCGAGAATACGATGCACATCGATGCCGGTGCAATTCACCAGGCCTCGAACAACGATCCGATCCTGGAGTTCAACTGCACGTTCCGTTTTGCTCAAGAGCAGCTAGCGGTGACTGATACGGATCCACCTGTTGGCGGGACATTCACACCGCCAGCACCAGGCACCTATGACTACCTCGTGAACTTGAACATGGCGGCTGATCCAAGCTCAGTTCAGGACAGCGATCTGCAATTGAGCGGAAACACC
>QHOS01000028.1 GCA_003219415.1 Verrucomicrobiota bacterium
TGAATGCACATCGAGCCGGATACGCTTCCAACTGGACACGCCGGTATCACAGCGCGTTTAAAAAAAGGCCCCACCATCCATTCCAGCGCATGGGTTGTCCCAGGAGCAACGGTGATTGGCGACGTGATTCTGGAGGAAGAATCGAGCGTATGGTACGGCGCTGTGCTTCGTGGCGATATCAATCGGATCGTCATCGGCCCGCGGTCGAACATTCAAGATAACGCCGTCGTTCATATCGACACAGGTTATCCAACAACCATGGGCGAACTTGTTACCGTTGGTCACACCGCCGTCGTACACGCATGCAAAATCGACAATGAAGTGCTTGTCGGCATGGGTGCCATTATTCTCGACGATGTGGAAGTCGGGGCGCGCTCGATCATCGGAGCAAACGCTCTTGTTACAATCGGGACGAAAATTCCTCCGGGGTCGCTCGTGCTCGGATCACCGGCGAAAATACGCCGCCAACTTACTCTGGATGAACAAAAGGATATCGCCCGGTGGGCTTGGAGCTATGTCGAAACGGCAAAGCAATATCGCGAATTTTACTGAACAATTTGCCACCAGAAAAAACACCAAACAGCTATGAAAACGACGACTTTCGGTTCCGCATTAGCTGTGCTCTTGGCCCTGGGCTTCTCCTGGACGCGGTCCTCTGCCGAAGAGACGCAGTCCGCAGACATGCGCCTTTATCCGCCGACGACTATTGAATGGAAAGTAGCGCCAGCGGCGTTGCCTCCTGGCGCAAAGATGGCTGTACTCGAAGGCGATCCAACGAAAGAAGGCCCGTTCGTGGTGCGTTTTCAGTTTCCCGAAGGCTATCATGTCCCGCCGCATACCCATCCGAAAACCGAGCGTGTCACTGTGATTTCGGGTGTTCTTTATCTCGCGACCGGAAAAGCGCTCGATCGCGGCAGCGCAAAAAAACTTCCGGCTGGCTCCTTCGGTTACTGGCCGGCTGGCATGAAACACACGGCGTGGTCTGAAGTCGAAACAGTTATCCAGCTTCATGGCGTCGGCCCCTGGCAAATCAATTACGTGAATCCCGCTGACGATCCGAGGAACGCTAAGAAATCACCGTAACAAGTCGCTGGTAACGCGCGACCGCCGGAGCGCTGACGACTGATGGTAACATTGGTGTGCGGTCCATCATTGTAGGGCGTCTGTGTCAGACGCCATTCCACAGTTCGGGGTTCACAGAATGGAGCCGCGGGGCGCGAGCGACATGGACGGGCAGCTTGTTAGAGCGGGAGCGCGCGAGTCAAAGGCCCTACAATTCTTGCGCGATTTCGCGCGCTTTCTCGCGCAATAATTCTCCAGCACGTTTCATCTGTTCCTTCTCGCTCATATCGGAGCGCGCAAGTTGATAGACTTCATCAAACAACTCGTGCACCTGTTGATTTCCGTCATAACGCCCGGCAATTGCGAAAACTTTCTTGCCAAGTTTTCGCGCCAATCTCGCAACACCTGCCGGCGTTTTTCCCTCCAAAGTCTGCCGATCCAAGCTCCCCTCGCCCGTAATCACAATATCGACACCTTTCATTTTTGACTCGAGCCCGACGGCTTCTGCGACGACATCGAAGCCGGGCCGAATCGTCGCGCCGCAGAAACTCATCAGACCAAACCCGAGTCCACCTGCCGCGCCCGCGCCGGGTCTGTCGCGGTAATCAGAACCAAATTCCTTAGCGACAAGGTCGGCTAGCCTGGTCAGTGCTTGTTCCAAGAGATTGAGCTCATCCTCGCTCGCGCTCTTTTGCGGACCAAATACTCGCGTCGCCCCATTTTCGCCAAGCAACGGATTCTGCACATCAACGGCCGCAATGATTTTCAGCAAATTCAAATCGTGCGGCTTTTCGATCCGACTGAGATTGACCAAATCGGTTACGCGTTCCTTGTCTTTCTCCTGCTCGCTGGCCGCGCCGAAGCCGGGCGAAGGCGGGTGCTCGTAATCGAATCGAAACCCCAGCGCGCGCGCCATCCCAAAACCGCCGTCGTTTGTCGCGCTGCCGCCAAGACCGATGATGATTTCGTTCGCTCCTCGACCAGCTGCGTCCAAAATCATTTCACCAACACCGAACGTGGTCGCGCGAACTGGATCTCGTTCGCTTTCAGATAGCCGTCGCATTCCGGCCGCTTCGCTCATTTCCATTACTGCCAATTGCCCGTCTTCAATCCACGCGTAACGCGCCTCGATTTCACGACCGAGGGGATCGTGTGCTTTACATTTCAACCATGACCCTCCGCGCGCCTCGCAAATCGCTTCTGCCGTTCCCTCGCCGCCATCCGCCATCGGCACGATGTCGATCCTGGCGTCCGGTAAAGCGTCGCGCAGACCTTTGGCAATATTTTCGGCGACTTCTCGCGCGTTGAGTGCGCCTTTGAATTTATCGGGGGCAATTAGAATCCGCACAGCTCAATTTCATCGCGTATTCAATCTTGTCATTCCGAGCGAAGCGCAGCGCAGTCGAGGAATCTCTCGTTAGAAAAAAATTAGAGATGTCTCGACTACGCTCGACATGACAAAAAAAGAAACGCGCGATTAAGACTCAAGTTTCCGCTCTAAAATTTCGCCGGCCAACTGCGGATTAGCCTTCCCTTTTGATAACTTAATCACCTGCCCCTTAAGAAAATTGAGGGAGGAGATGTTGCCGGCTTTGAAATCTGCGACCGGCTTGGGATTCGCGGCGATTACTTCGGCGCATAATTTTTCGATGGCGCTTGGATCGCTTAGTTGCTCGATCCCCTTTTCTTTCACAATCGCGGGCGCCCTTCTTCCACTCGCAAACATCTCCGCGAAAACCTCTTTACCCTGCTTGCCGCTGATTTTTCCGCTGTCGATCAGATTAACCAACTCATCAAAAGCCTCTGGTAGAATCGGACAATCGTTAATGGTTTTACCGGCGCTACCAAGAGCGTTCTGCAGGTCGTTCAGAATCCAGTTTGCGACATTCTTCGGTTTCTTTGCGCCTTTGGCTGCCGCTTCAAAATAACGCGCCAGATCAAGATCGTTCGCCAGTACGGCAGCATCATACGGGCTCACCTGGTATTGCTGAACAAAACGGTCTCGTTTCGCTTTCGGCAACTCAGGCACCCGCTGTCGTACTTCCGCCAGAAGCACTTCAGTTTTTACCGGCACAAGGTCAGGATCCGGGAAGTAGCGGTAATCATGCGCGAATTCTTTTGTCCTCATCAAAAACGTTTCGCCGGCTGCGTCGTTCCACCCACGTGTTTCTTGCTCGAGTGTGTCGCCATTTTCTAGTGCACTAATTTGACGGGAGATTTCGTACGCCAGGGCGCGTCGCACTCCGCTGATTGAATTCAGGTTCTTAATCTCGATCTTCGCACCAAGCTCTGTCTGCGACTCCGGTCGCACGGACACGTTGCAGTCACAGCGGAGTTGCCCCTTCTCCATATCGGCATCGCTTACCGCTCCGTAGATCAAGATTTGCCTGAGAGACGTCAGAAACGCGAACGCTTCCTCCGGCGAGTTGATTTCCGGTTGCGTCACGATCTCCATCAACGGTATACCGGCACGATTGAAGTCGATTCCCGTGCTGTTCTCAAGGTGGAAGCTCTTCGCCACGTCTTCCTCGAGATGAATACGCACGAGATGCACTTCCTTGTCGGGCGTAGCGATATTTTTCTGCGCATCCTTCGGGTAAGCCAGATCGTGCAACGGGACGGCGCCGTTGGTGCAGAGCGGCATGTCGTACTGCGAAATCTGATAGTTCTTCGGCATGTCCGGATAGAAATAGTTTTTGCGATCGAACTTGCAGATAGGTGCCATGTCGCATCCGAGCAGGAGTCCAGTCAGCACCGTCATGCGCAGCGCCTCGTGATTCATCACTGGCAATGCTCCAGGCAAACCAAGGCAAACCGGGCAAGTGTGCGTGTTCGGTTCCGCTCCGAACTCAACCGGCGAATCACAAAACATCTTCGAGCTCGTGTTGAGTTGGACGTGCACTTCCAGACCGATGGTGGCGAGATACTTCATGCGATTTTGTATAATCGTTGAGCGTTAAACATCATTGTCATTCTGAGCGGAGCGAAGAATCTCTAATTATTTCCTCCGGCAGCGCTGGAAATATATCCAGAGATGTTTCGCTTCGCTCAACATGACAACATTGGTGCTCGACGCTTCAACGCTTCAACGCTTTAGCGGTTGACGAATTCTGCTCCAGCGCATAATCGAGCGCGCGCTGAATATCGAATTTCCTGACTCGCTCCGCGAGGACCGGATCATTTGCGGCATCGATGACACGAGAATTTTGAAGGAGATCGACGAAGCGCCTCTCCGCGATCAGATCGGCGATTTCCGGATCGCTTCGCAACGCGACAATCTTTGGATGCTCGCTCAATTCGCGGGCACCCGGGAACGTTAGAAATTTCTCCGCACGTTCCGGACTGGAAAGAACGCTCCCCGCTTTCTCCAGCGTTTCATATGTTCTCTGCGAAATCGGGTCGGTGCCCTTGAACACGCTTCCAAGCAGACCTAGTTCGAGCGAATTCTTCAGCCGTGCCAGTGATGTCGCGAGCGCGGGCACGCGATCGTCTGATTCCGAAAGAAAACGGCGCCGCACCTCGAGAGCACGGGAGGTTGCATCTTGCGCATCATGCGCTGATGCGCGCGGACGGCTGCGAGCTTGCCCTTCAGCGAGGGCGCCGACCGCTCGCACACTAGCGACAGTCAGCCAAAGGAAAAAAACGCCGAAAAACAATCCAAGGATTGCACCCGCAAAACCGTAAATAAAATAGACCAGTCCGGATTCTTGCTGGGAAGTTCGCTTAAACAAAATCGCTCCGATGCCGCTTACCAGCGCATAGGCGGCCAGGGCAAGTATTGCGCCGCATAAGATCGACAAAATGGGGTCAGGCATTTTGAAAAAGGACCGCGCCACAGGAACACACAAGCTGCCTCCAAGAAACGCAGCCCCGTAGGCAGCGGCAAGAGCGATAAGCCGCATGATCTGACGCATCAAACCCAATCGCCAACCCCGCACGACTTCGAATAAAATCAAAATGACGCCAAAAGAAATGAAGACGACCTGCCAAAGTGGCGAGCCGGCCACTGATGGAATTGCGGATTGTGGATTGGCGACACCGAAATTCTTCGCGAGCTCGCGAGCCATCGTCGGAGTTGCGGATAGAACCGACCCAAGCACTTCCAAGTCGATCATTCCGAAACCCGGGATCCGCCCGCCTTCGCCTTGCTACGGCGTGGCAAGCGATCCGCGATTGCAATTGCTCGCTGCCGCAAAGCATGATCGCAAAGCACCAACGCGGCCATCGCTTCCACGATCGGCACCGCTCGGGGAAGAACACACGGATCATGGCGTCCGCGCGCAGCGAGCTGAGTCTGCTTGCGCGAACTGGTCACCGTCTTCTGTTCATGGGCGATCGTGGCTGTCGGCTTAAACGCGACACGAAAATAAATCTCCTCTCCATTACTGATGCCGCCCTGCGCGCCGCCGGAATTGTTTGTTGCCGCGCGAATTCTCCCGCCGCGCATTTCAAATGGATCGTTATGCTGCGAGCCCCGCATCCGCGTCGCGGCAAAACCGGAACCAATCTCGAATCCCTTCGTCGCCGGTATGCTCAGCATCGCTTTCGCCAGATCCGCATCGAGCTTGTCAAAAACCGGTTCACCAAGTCCGGGCGGAATGCCGCGCACCACGCATTCAATAACGCCACCAACCGAATCGCCTTTGTCGCGAATCTCTTCGATCAGCGACACCATTTTTTTGGCCGCCACGGCGTCCGGGCAGCGAACGATGTTCTTCTCGATGTCTTTTGTTTTGACCGCGGAACGATTGATTTTCGCAACGACTTCATGAATTTGCGTGACGTAGGCGACAATCTCGAATTCCGCATACAGCACTGACAATATTTTCTTTGCAACTGCGCCTGCTGCCACTCGGCCGATTGTTTCCCGCGCCGAAGCGCGGCCACCGCCCTGCCAGTTTCGTATTCCATACTTGGCTTCATAAGTGAAGTCGGCATGTGAAGGCCGAAATTTCTTTGCGATCTCCATGTAGTCCTCCGGTCGCGCGTCTTTGTTGCGCACGAGAATCGCGATCGGAGTGCCCAGTGTTTTGCCTCCAAAGATACCTGAAAGAATTTCGGATCGATCTTCTTCTTTTCGCTGCGTTGCAATTTTACTTTGACCCGGACGGCGGCGGTCTAGCTCCTGTTGGACCCGTGCCTCAGACAGTTCAATATTCGGCGGGCAACCGTCGATGACCACGCCCACGCCGCCCCCGTGTGATTCGCCAAAAGTGGTGACGCGAAAGAGCTGGCCAAAGGTGTTACCCATGTTGGACGTAACATAGCCATCCTTGGCTGTCTCGGCGAGCAGGCTTCGAGGCTGTTGAAATCCCAACTCGACAGGCGAGACGCCTGCCTGCCCCACAGCCGGGACGGCCGTTCTATTGTTTCCTGCTCTTGCGAGCAGGAGCCATCAAAAGCTGTGGCGACCGCGGCGGCACCGGCGAGGACTGCACAATGGACGTTGTCGTCTGTCCATGAACGAGAAAGCGATCGAGCACGCGATCCAAAGACGCGATTTCGGGCAGGTGCACTTTGAGAATGAAACAATCTTCTCCGGTCACTCGATGACATTCCACGACCTCGGGAATTTGTTGAGCAAGCGCCGAGATTTTTGGCAGGTGTCCGGGAAGTGGCCGGATTCTGACGAACGCGGTGATATCATGTCCCGCTGCTTTCGGATCCAGTTCGAGACGATAGCCGGCGATCACCCCACTCTTTTCTAAACGTCGAACACGCTCCTTCGCCGCTGGATTGGACATCCGAATTTTTCTGGCCAGTTCGGCGATCGACATTCGTGGATTGCGTTGCAAGAGCTTCAGAATTTCAATATTCTTGTGATCTTCTAATATTTCCTTAATATTCACAGGTATATCGACCATAATACATTAAAAGCTATCACTGGTAACTAGATTATACCTTATTTATGCTTGTGCTCGTGGCTCAATGATCTATTTATAATTATGACGGACGAGGTCATTTTTCCGACAAAGCCAATGGCCGGGGAACGGCCGCGCACAGCGGAACGTATTCCGCCGGAGGCTTTTTTCATTTGCAGCGCCATTTTTCATTATCTTGGTCCAGCCTTTGCAGTGCTTCTCTTTGCCAGAGTTGATGTATTAGGCGTCGCGTGGCTGCGGATTGCAAGTGCGGCGGTAGTGTTCGCAGTCTGGAAGCGTCCCTGGCGTTTATTCGCTGAATTGGAGACACGCGACCGGCGAACCGTGGTCGCGTTAGGTTTCGTGCTGGCAATCATGAACGTCTGTTTTTATCTGGCGATCGACCGGCTGCCATTAGCGACGGTCGGAACAATCGAGTTTCTCGGACCAATCGTGCTGGCAGCATTCGGTGTGCGGACGATGCGCAATCTTGCCGCTCTGCTACTCGCGTGCGGCGGGGTGTTCCTGCTGACCAGCGTGCGAATCAGCGGTGAACCGATCGGATACATTTTCGCATTTGCGAATTGCGCGCTGTTCGTTCTTTACATTCTGCTTGGGCATCGGATCGCCGCGACCGGTGGCCGCGGTGGAGTTGAACGTCTGGCACTGGCAATGCTCATCGCGAGCGTTGTGGTCACCCCGATTGGATTGAAAAACGCGTTGGTCGCAGTGTTCAATCCGATGCTGCTTCTCGCTGGCGCCGGAGTCGGTATTTGTTCCTCCGTCATTCCTTACATCTGCGACCAATTTGCAATGGCGCGATTATCGAAGGCCACTTTTGCTCTTATGCTGTCCCTGTTGCCTGCGACAGCATGTCTGGTCGGGATAGTCGTGTTGCGACAAGTTCCGTCGATTTCCGAACTAAGCGGCGTCGGTGCGGTGATAGCTGGAGTCGCTTTGAAACGAAGCGCACATGATTAGAACCCATCACATAAATAGGGAAAGGGTGCGTTGCTGGAGATTTGGCGCTACAGCAAGGCGCGAGGAGGGAGAATATCCTTCATGGATCTGTGACCGACGAGCAACGCCGCTGCAGCGGCAAAGATCCGCAACCCTCCGGGCTAAGCTCTGGCGACCTGCTGGCGGCGTTGCTCCTCAGTCACAGAGCGGCGTTTGGCTATGCTTCTTCGTCGCGCCTTGCCAGCCGCCCGCCAGAGCTTAGCGCACACATTCCCTATTTATGAGATGGGTTCACAACGGAGGTGTTAAAGAATGAATTATACAAATCTTGGTAAGACGGGACTCAAGGTATCGCGAATCTGTCTGGGCTGCATGAGTTACGGACTCGAGGAGAGAAAGTGGGGTCTGAATGAGGAACAAGGCCGGCCTTTCATTAAACGAGCGCTCGAGCTTGGCATTAACTTTTTTGACACAGCCAACATGTACGGGAATGGCAGGAGCGAAGAGGTTTTGGGCCGGGCGCTGCGCGATTTTGCGAAACGGGATGAGGCAGTCATCGCGACGAAAGTCTATTTCTCGATGCGTCCCGATGTGAACGGGCGCGGATTGTCCCGCAAAGCGATCATGACAGAGATCGACCACAGTTTGCGGCGACTAGGAACGGATTATGTCGATCTTTATCAGATCCACCGTTGGGATTACGATACGCCGATTGAAGAGACGCTAGAAGCCCTTCACGACGTGGTGAAATCAGGAAAGACGCGTTACATCGGAGCATCATCGATGTTTGCCTGGCAATTCTGCAAGGCGCTTTACCTTGCCGATCTCCACAGTGGAACGCGTTTTGTTTCGATGCAGCCGCATTACAACCTGCTGAACCGCGAAGAGGAACGAGAGATGTTACCTCTTTGCCTGGCGGAGGGTATTGGCGTGATGCCGTGGAGCCCGCTGGCACGCGGTCGCCTTGCTCGCGGCTGGGAAACGCAGTCGAGCACTACACGTGCTCAAACCGATGAGTACGGCAAAAAACTTTATTCTGGGACTGAGGAAGCGGACAAACCGGTCGTAGATCGCGTGGGAGAAATTGCCAAGGCGCGACGGATCCCTCGCGCGCAAATCGCGCTGGCGTGGTTGCTTCACAAGCCTGCGGTAACGGCGCCGATTGTTGGCGCAACCAAACTTCACCATCTCGAAGAAGCAGTGGCAGCTCTGGACGTGAAACTATCCGACGCGGAAATCGAAGCGCTTGAGGCACCGTATGTGCCTCATAGCATTGCCGGATTCGAATGATCAAGATTTCGAGAGCGAACGTAGTAGAAGACGTCGATGCTAGGTAACCTTTTGATTAACGCCAACCAAGTTAACCCTATGCTTCCTGATTGCATCGACTTCTTGATCAAACGATTTGAGAACCCGGATGAGGTTCGCACTTTTGAAAAAGGACAGTTCGAACTTATCAAGATCGGCGGAATGACGATCGGTCGGGCGACATATGAGCCCGGCTGGAGATGGTCGCAACACGTCGCGCCAGTTGCCGGGACTTCCCTTTGTCAGGTGGAGCACGTCGGTATGGTGATCTCGGGACAAGCTGCATGCGCGATGGAGGATGGAAGATCTTACATCATGAAGCCCGGAGACATCTTTTACATCGGTCCTGGGCACGATAGTTGGGTGGTGGGCGATCAACCTTATGTTTCGCTTCACTTTCTCGGAGCGGAAAAATACGCGCATGACTGAGAGGACTTCTCCCGTTTCGAAATCCACTGCACCGCACTTTACGCTGGCGAGCGTATGCGAGCTAAATCGCTTCGAGCGCGCTCTTCAAATCGTCGATTAAATCGCGGACATCTTCCACGCCCACCGAAAGCCTGATGAGCGAATCGGTAACGCCCAGTTCTTCGCGCCGCTCCTTCGGGACCGACGCATGCGTCATGAGCGCGGGATGATTAACGAGGCTTTCTACACCTCCCAAACTTTCCGCCAAGGCAAAAAGGTGCGTATTTTCCAAAAAGCGCCTGGTGTCCGCGAGATCACCTTTCAAGATGATCGTTACAATTCCGCCAAAGCCGCGCATTTGCTGACGCGCCAGATCGTGATGCGGATGGGACTTTAGCCCCGGATAACGGACGGATTTTACCTCTCGCTGTTCCTCCAGCCAGCGCGCAATCTCAAGGGCGTTTGCGCAATGGCGCTCCATTCGGAGCGGCAACGTTTTTAAACTGCGCAGCACAAGAAAACTGTCGAACGCGCCGGCGATTGCGCCGACTGAGTTTTGCAGGAATGCAATTTGATCGCCGAGCTCCTTGTTGTCGCCGACTACGACGACTCCGCCCACCAGATCGGAATGACCGTTCAAATACTTTGTCGCAGAATGCACCACGATGTCGAATCCGGTCTCAATCGGGCGTTGAATCCACGGCGTCGCAAATGTGTTATCGCAAACTGAGATGATTTTGTGCTCCCGCGCGATCTTCGCGATTGCTTCAAGATCGATCAGCTTCAGCAGTGGATTGCTCGGCGTTTCGATCCAAACCATGCGCGTATTTGGTTTGATGGCGCGCTCCAGATCTTTCGCATCTGTCAGATCAACATAAGTAAAATCAAGGTTCGCCGATCGACGGCGCACCTTATCGAACAACCTGAATGTGCCGCCGTAAAGATCGTCAC
The DNA here is from genome assembly GCA_003219415.1 of Verrucomicrobiota bacterium. GTDB lineage: Bacteria > Verrucomicrobiota > Verrucomicrobiia > Chthoniobacterales > UBA10450 > Udaeobacter. Next base: position 10,551 of record QHOS01000028.1, read on the forward strand.
TTGCAACGATATGCGACCCGCTCTCAAGCAGTTCAAGCACTGTCGCCATCGCGGCGAGGCCCGAGGCAAACGCGAAGCCACGCGTACCGCTTTCCAAATCGGCGATGCACTTTTCATAAGCCAGCCGGGTGGGATTGATCGAGCGCGCGTAATCGTAGCCTTTGTGCTTTCCCGGACTTTCCTGCACGTACGTCGATGTTGCATAAATCGGCGTCATCACCGCACCAGTGGAAGGGTCGGGCGCCTGCCCCGCGTGAATCGCACGTGTGGCGAATTCGAGTTGCTTTTTCATATCACTTTCATCTAACCACGGATGACGCGGATTTCGCGGATAAAATTTGGCACGCTGTCATTCTGAGCGGAGCGAAGAATCTCTGATCAGTTGTTCCGACAATCGTGAAGCGTCAAATCCAGAGATGTTTCGCTTCGCTCAACATGACAAAAATGGCGGCGGTCATCCGCGCAAGCAGCGATTCACTGCTTCGGCATGTGCAACCGCAAGTATGAGAGCAGATCGGAACGCGTGACCAGCCCGAGGAATTTGTCGTCTTCCATCACAATGGCCACGCGGCCGCGATCAAATACGTCCAAAAGATCCTTGATAGTCGCTTTGGGCGAGAGTGTTTCGAGCTTGGACGTCATCGCATTTTTGACCGGATCATTAAAGTGCAAGGGATCGCGGTGCACTTTCACAAGCACGTCGGATTCATCGATAATCCCAAGGGCGCGTCCATCTTGATCGACCACGGGAAGCTGCGAGACATCCGCTCCACGCATCCGCTTGAACGCGGTCAGCAACGTGTCCGTTGGTCCAATGGAAATTACCTCGCCGGCTTCGTAACGATGCGAGATGAGGTCGCTCAAATCGCCATGCGGCGGACGATGAATGAACCCCTGCTCCGTCATCCAGAAATCGTCGAACATCTTGGAAAGATATTTGTTCCCGGTATCGACCACAAAGCTGACGACACGCTTCGGTTTCGTCTGTTTACGGCAATAACGCAGCGCCCCGGCGACGAGTGTGCCCGTGGAAGATCCGCCGAAAATTCCTTCCTTGCGCAACAGCTCGCGCACCGTTGCAAAGCTTTCCGCGTCATCAATCTCAAATGCTTCGCTTACGAGCGACATATCGGCAATTTCAGGAATAAAATCCTCGCCGATGCCTTCGACAGCCCAACTGCCTGCTTCGAGCAGCTTGCCCGACTTAACATATTCGAAAAGTATGGAACCCTTCGGGTCGGCCAAAACCATTTCGATGCCGCGCCGCGGTTTAACGCGATTAAAAAATCGCCCGAGACCAGTCAGCGTCCCACCAGACCCGACGCCTACGACAACCGCATCGACATCGTGCCGCATTTGTTCCCAGATTTCCGGTCCTGTGGTGCGCTCGTGCGCCAAAGGATTTGCAGGATTCCCGAATTGATTCACATAGAACGCGCCCGGGATTTCCTCGGCAAGTCGCGCAGCCACATCCTGGTAATATTCAGGATGGCCGCGCGTCACGTCCGAACGGGTGATCCGCACTTCGGCGCCGAGCGCTTTCACATGCGAAATTTTTTCCTGCGACATTTTATCGGGAATTACGAGTAAGACACGGTAGCCTTTCGCGCCTGCAACTAGCGCAAGGCCCAAACCGGTGTTGCCTGCTGTGGCCTCAACAACCGTGCCGCCGGGCTGCAATTTCCCTTCGTCTTCCGCAGCTTCGATCATCGACAGCGCGATCCGATCCTTGATCGATCCGCCTGGATTTTGATTTTCAAGCTTGAGAAAAAGCTGACATGGACCCGTGTCGAGCTGCGTGACTTCTACCAACGGTGTGTCGCCAATCAGCGACAGAATTTGCGGCGGACGTTTCGAATTGATGTGGGGAACGGTGGGAGTTTCGAGCATTGCGAATCCTTAGGGGGAGCCTATTGCCGGTTCGCCTTTATGCGACCATTCCGATTTGCTGTCTTCGAGAAACTGCTGGAGCACAGGGAAACGGACCTCGCCGTAGTTCAATGCGTAGCGGAGATCGCCGCCTTTGTAAATCCAAGTCGTAGGAATCCACGAAAGCGGCATCCCGGCGAATTGCTTGATTTTGCTGTCACCCTTGCGCGGCCCCGGATCAGCCAGGATCGTGACGTTCGGTTGGTCGGTAATTTGGAATTTCTGCAAGATCGCATGGCCGTCCTCGCCATCGTTCCAAATAGATACGAAATAGAATTTCACCTGCGGATTCTCTTTGGCCATTTTGAGCCAACCGCCGCTCTTCAATTCTGCCTGGCAATTGGAGCACCAAGGCGCCCAAAGATGCACGACGCTGAGATCGGGTGATTTGATCGCTTCGATAATTTTTTGCTCGGCGGGGGACTCAGCGCGGAGTGATGTGGCTGCGAGAAGTGTGGCGAAGATCAACAAGCGGAACAGCAACATATCGATGTTGAAAGATAGAGGGAAAACGCCCAACGCTCAACGTCCAACGCCAACATTCAATGCAGCGCATTCGAGCGGAGCGAGGAACCCCACATTCGAAGCCAGGGTCACGCGAACTATTCTGCGTGAAGCAGCAGTGATCGGGTGAGGTCTTTCGCTTCACTCAGGATGACGCCTGCGGTATCCCTCGGCTGTCATTTGACCTGCGCGCGGAAAACGCATACTATGGCGTCCCGCTTCCGCGGCCCAGCTTCGCGGAAATCTTCCCCGAAGAAGTTCGGGGCTATCCCGAAAATTTCGGGAAAGGAGGCCCATATAATTTTATGATTCACATGCAGGATGTAATGGCCAAGCCGATGCCTGACTTCCGGGAGGGAAGCATCGTCAAGGGACGCATTTTGGAAATTCGTCCGCGCGAAGTGTTGGTGGATGTCGGATACAAATCCGAGGGCGTCATTCCGTTGGCAGAATTTGATGATGTTGATTCCCTCGAGGTCGGCGACGAGGTGGAGGTGCTTCTAGAGCGGCTGGAAAACGAAGAAGGCATGGTTGTTCTCTCGAAGGAGAAAGCCGCTTACCGACAAAATTGGAACAAGATCGTCGGTGTGTTCCAAGGTGACGGTCTCATCAAAGGCAAGGTGAAATCGGTGGTGAAAGGCGGCCTGATGGTGAACATCGGCGTTGAGGCATTTTTGCCGGCATCGCAAATCGATGTCGTTCCACCAAAGGATCTACAGCAATTCGTCGGCAACACGTACGATTTCAAAATCGTTAAGCTCAATGACGATCGCAAAAACGTCGTGCTGAGCAGGCGCGAAGTAATCGAGAAGGAGCGAAGTGAAAAGCGCCAGAAATTCATGGAAGGCGTTAACGTGGGCGACCGCGTAACTGGCACTGTGAAAAACATCACTGACTTCGGCGCATTCATCGATCTCGATGGGATGGATGGGTTGTTGCACGTCACCGACATGACCTGGGGTCGGCTGGGGCATCCCAACGAGTTATTGAAGGTCGGGCAGCAGTTGGAAGTCATCGTGCTGGATATCAATAAGGAAAAGGAGCGCGTGTCGCTGGGGCTTAAACAAACTCAGAAGAATCCGTGGGACCAGATCGAGGAACGTTTCCCGGCAGGTCAGCGCATCAAGGGCAAGATCACCAATCTTGTTCCCTACGGCGCGTTTGTTGAGATCGAGGAGGGCGTGGAAGGACTAATCCATGTCTCCGAGCTTTCGTGGACGAAGCGCATCATGCGTCCATCTGACATCCTCAGTGTTGGCCAGGAAGTGGAAGCTGTCGTGCTCGGCGTGAACAAAGAAGAACAGAAAATTTCATTGGGTCTTCGCCAGCTCGAGGCCAATCCGTGGGATGAAATCGAGAAGAAATTCACCATCGGGAGCCAGGTGAAAGGCAAGATTCGCAACATGACCGCGTATGGCGCGTTCGTGGAGCTAGAGGAAGGCATCGACGGAATGATTCACGTGTCCGATTTGAGTTGGACCCGCAAGATCAATCACCCCAGCGAAGTCTTTAAGAAAGGCGATGAAATTGAAGCCGTAGTCATCGACATCGACAAGGTAAACCAACGGATCAGCCTTGGAATCAAACAACTCACCGAAGATCCCTGGAAAACAATCGATGAGAAATACAAGATCGGCGACCTTGTTAAAGGCAAGGTAACGAAGCTCGCCAGCTTTGGCGCGTTTGTGCAGCTGCAAGACGATATCGATGGCCTCGTGCACATCTCGCAATTGAGCGAAGATCACGTCGCGAAGGTAAAAGATGTGCTCAAAGTCGGTCAGGAAGTCGAAGCTCGCGTCATAAAAGTGGACAAAGTTGAGCGCCGCATTGGATTGTCGATCAAGGCGGCGAATTACACCGAGGAACAACTGCGCAAGGAAGCCGAAGCTCTCGACATTCTCCGCCCAGGCGAAGACATGGTCGGCCTTGAGAAAGCATTCGCCGCAGCCGAACAGGAAGAATATCGTCCCGGCGAATCTAAGACCGCCGCAACGGAATCAAACGAATCCAAGCGCGAGTCGAAGAAAGACTCGAAGAAGAAATAGAGTTCGGGAACTGTTCGTGTAAGAGAACAGCTTCAGGTCTGCGTCATAATCAAAGGCGCACAAGCGCTGTCAGACTCTAAGACGCAAGCGAGTCAGCTGAGACCAGAAGCGGCCAGCTCGACACGATGATCATGGCTGATTATAAATCGGCAGGCCATGCCATTTAATTCTTCTCAATCCAAGCCGCGATTACGAATAATCGCGATCGTTTTAGCATTTGCGATTGCTGGCTGCGGAAGCTCCACCATCGTAGGCAAATGGCGCCTGATGGGAGGATCAAATGCAATCCTGTGGGAATTTTCGGCAAATGGTGCCGTCCTTATCGGGGACGTGCGCGGTCGGTACAAATTCGGTGACCAGGATCGAATCAAAATCGAGACGCCATTCGCAACGACAGTTTACCAGATGACAATTTCCGGCGAGCGGATGACGCTGCAAGAGCCCGGCGGCTCCAAGCTCGAGTTTACTAGGATAAGGGAAACGCAGCGCTGATCTGTGTTCCGGTAAAGCCTAGCGATTTCATCATCGGTTAGCTCTTTTCGTGCCGCGCTTTTTTGTTCATGCCGCGTCTGGATTTTTTGTTCCTTTGTGAGTTGCCTGATGTTCCGCTAGCGATTGGTGGCGTGTGATGGAGCGCCAGGGCACGGGTGAGACCTTTTTCGTCGGTGAGATCAAGGCGCAGAGGAGTGATGGAAACCCAGTTGTGTTCGACTGCCCAGCGGTCGGTTCCTTCCTCTGCTCCTTCAAGGGGCGTAATAGTGAACCAGTAAATTGGACGGCCCATTGGATCCTTGCTCGGGACCACTTTTCCGTCGTACTGCCGCACAGACTGGCGCGTCCAGCGAATGCCTCGTGGTTTTGGAGGCAAATTCACGTTGACGAGCGACATCGCTTTTTCTTCAAGTAGCAACTCGAGCACCTTCGTTACGTATGGCTCAAGCGCAGAGAAATTCGGTTCCTGTTTATCACTGAACTCTGTGCTGATGGCGATTCCGCGCAGGCCGAGTAAAGCTGCCTGTTTTGCCGCCGCGAGCGTTCCGGAGTGCCAGCAGGAGTTGCCGAGATTCAGACCAAGATTGATTCCCGACAGGACAACATCAGTATGCTGCCACTGATGGGTCCCAAGTGCGACGCAATCGGCGGGCGTGCCGTTTACCCTGTAAGCCTCGAACTCGTCGAGCCGAATCCGTTTGTATCGCAGCGGCCGTGAAGCAGTAATAGCGTGGCCCATCGAAGATTGCTCGACGTCGGGTGCAACCATGCGCACTTCGCCAAAACGCGACGCGACTTTCGCGAGGGCCAGAATGCCGGGACTATAGATTCCATCGTCGTTCGAAATTAAAATTCGCATGTCTTTATTTTATGAAACGTGTGCCAGATTGTTTTTGGCCGAACCGTTCCAAGTAGTATCTACGATTGCGAAAGAGGATGCGAATCACATTGATACACAATCCGAAGGCTGGCGATGCAAAACATGGCAAAAGGCAATTGATGGCCGCGCTAGCCAAAGCTGGACATCACGCCACTTATCAATCGACGAAAGAACCGGGCCTCAAGAAAGCTCTCAAGAAACCGACCGACCTCGTGCTTGCCGCCGGCGGAGACGGGACTACCGCAAAGGTCGCGTCCCGGCTCGTCGACAGCGGCATTCCCTTAAGTGTGCTCCCGCTCGGCACGGCGAATAACCTTGCTCGTGCGCTCGGGTTCGTCGCTTCTCCCGAGGAAATTATTACGAGACTCGAAGGCGGAAGGAAACGGGCATTTGATGTCGGATTTGCGTATGGGCCGTGGGGTGAACGCTACTTCTTTGAAGCGGCCGGCGGAGGCCTCCTTGCAGATTACGTTCAAGCTGCGAAAAAAGAGGAAAAAAAGAACAAAGCGATTAAGAAGCTTTCCAAAGAGCAAGAGATGGCTCGACACAGCGCGCTGTTGTGCCGAATGCTGCACGATTATCCGGCGCGTAAATGGAAGATCGAGCTCGACGGAAAAGACATTTCCGGGCGCTACATTCTTTGGGAAGCAATGAATATTCATTCCGTCGGTCCTGCACTTTATTTGGCGCCACGCGCCGGCACCAGAGATGGACGATTCGATTTTGCGTGCGCACGCCCAGCCGATTCCGCGCTTCTGGCAAAACACTTCGAAGCACGCGTAGATGGGAAGAAGAGCAATTCTCCGCTGCCCGCTCGAAAATTCCGCAAATTACGGGTTGTTTGGAAAGGACCAGCACTTCATTTGGACGACAAGCTTTGGCCCAAGAAGAAACAGAGCGGCAAATTTTCCAGTGAAATTGAAATCACTGTGAAACCGTCGGCGCTGATCATTCTGCAACCAGCGCCCGCCGTCAAAACCTAGAATGCCGGTGCTTCCCTTGGAAGAGGGGTTATTCTCATGCTCAGAATTCGGCGCTCCCAGGCGTTCGTGCGAAGGGAATTACGTCGCGGATGTTTGGTATGCCAGTGATGAACATCAGCATTCGCTCGAAGCCGAGGCCGAAGCCGGAGTGCGGAACGGTGCCGTAACGGCGAAGATCGAGATACCATTTGTAGTCGGCGGGGTCCATGTTGTGTCGGCGCATGTTTTCCTCCAGGATATCTAGCCGCTCTTCGCGCTGGCTGCCGCCGACGATTTCGCCAATTCCCGGCACGAGGAGGTCCATTGCGGTCACTGTCTTCCCGTCATCGTTCAAACGCATGTAGAACGGTTTGATTTCCTTTGGATAATTGAAAACAGTGACCGGGCACTGGAAATGTTTCTCCGTCAACCAGCGCTCGTGTTCTGATTGCAGATTCAATCCGTAATCAATCGGGAACTCGAATTTCTCTCCGCTCTTTTTTAGAAGCTCGACAGCTTCAGAATAGGTGATCCGCTGAAATGGGCGGTCTACCACGAAATCAAGTCGCGCAAGTAACTCTTTGTCTACGAACTTGCCGAAAAGTTCCATCTCATCCGGGCAATGTTCGGGCGCGTGTGCGACTAGATACTTAACAAACTCCTCGGCGAGGTCCATGTTGCCTTTCAGATCGCAAAACGCCATTTCCGGTTCGATCATCCAAAACTCGCTTGCGTGCCTGGAGGTGTTGGAGTTCTCAGCGCGAAAAGTCGGTCCAAAGGTGTAAACATTGGATAAGGCCAGCGCGAAGGCTTCCGCTTCGAGTTGGCCGCTTACGGTCAGATACGTCGGCCGTGCGAAAAAGTCTTTCGTATAGTCGATCTTGCCATCGGCCGCTCGCGGTATTTTCTCGGCGTCGAGCGTTGTGACTCGAAATAGTTCTCCAGCTCCTTCGCAATCGCTGCCGGTGATAATTGGCGTATGAACATAAACGAAACCGCGGTCCTGAAAAAACTGGTGAACTGCAAACGCGAGCCTGCTCCGCACGCGAAAGACACTACTGAAAAGATTTGAGCGAGGACGCAGATGAGCGATTTCGCGCAGAAATTCAGGCGTATGCCCCTTCTTTTGCAGCGGATAGGAATCATCGGTAGTTCCTACGATCTCGATTTTGTTCGCAACCAGCTCCCATTTTTGTCCTTTACCTTGCGACGGGACCAACGCGCCGGTCACGCTGATTGATGCCCCCGTTGCGAGCCGTTGAACCGCCGGATAATTCGGCAACGTGTTCTTCGCGATAATCTGAAGATTGCGCAGAGTGGAGCCGTCGTTCAGCTCGATGAATGAGAAATCTTTGGAATCGCGTCGCGTCCGCACCCAGCCCTGCACTTGAAGCGAATCGATCGGTGCGGTGCCTTGCAAAGCATCCTTAATCGGAGTTGGAGAAGGCTGTGTCATTTTACATCCAGATATTTATTGATTCGTTCGTTTCCCGACTCTCTCGCCGCTACCCTCGCGGCGCAACCGTCCATGTCGCTCGTACTCTACTCGTTCCATTCCTACTTCGCGCGGAATGACAAGTGAGACGGCGTACCTGGCGGAGTCGCCAGCTCGAGATCAACTTAGCGGCAACCAACTACCCGATTGCGGCGGCAGTTTGACGCCGTTAAGCGAGAGATAGGTGTACTCCTGCAAAAGCCGCTCGTAATCATCCAACAGTCTCATGGCATCGTTAGGCTTAAGGCGATCGGTTTTGATGGCGTCGTCGACCTGTGTCTTGAGCAGCCGCATCAACTCGACTTTGTCCCACTGCGTCATGGCTAGAACTTCGCCGATGGTACTGCCACCGATCACTTCTTCGATGTACCAGCCGGACTCCTCATCGGGATCGAGAAAAATGTGCACCTCGGTTACTCGGCCAAACAAATTGTGCAGGTCACCCATGATGTCCTGATACGCGCCGACCATAAACACACCGAGGTAATACATCTCGCCCGGCACAATGCGATGCAGCGGGATCGTATCACGCACATCCTGTAAATCGGTGAATTTCGAGACTTTTCCGTCGGAATCGCACGTAATGTCGACGATCATTCCGTGACGATCGGGCGGCGTGTTAAGCCGATGGATCGGCATGATTGGAAACAATTGACCGAGCGCCCAGTGGTCGAGCAGGGATTGGAAAACCGAGAAATTGCAGATGTACTGGTCACCCAGGGTCGTTTCGAGCTGCTTGACTTCTTCCGGAATGAAACGCAAGCCGCGATGCATGTTCACGATCTGCTGTGCCAGCTGCCAATAGATGGTGTCGATCTTTGCTTTTGATTCGAGATCGAGCAGACCAAGTTCGAATGTCTGTTGCGCTTCCTCCTTGATCTGCCGGATGTCGTGCAGGCTCTCAAGGCGATTGCCGCGCTTAAGCCGTTGTTTCACATCGAGGATATCGCCCACCAGCTTGTGATCTTTGTCGCTGGCGGTGACCCGCAACTTCGGCGCCGTTTTCTCGATCGAACTAAACGCTTCCATCACCAGCACGGAGTGATGCGCTACGATCGCGCGACCCCCTTCACTCACAATCGCCGGATGCGAAACGCCTTCCGAATCACAAACATCCATGATATTCCACACGACGTCGTTGGCGTATTCCTGGAGAGAATAATTTGCCGAGCTATCGAAGTCGCTACGCGAGCCGTCGTAATCGACGCCAAGCCCGCCGCCGACATCCAAATATCCGAGTTGGTGTCCAAGCTTCGCAATCTTTGCATAATAACGGGCCGCTTCGCGGACCGCGCGCTTGATGATTGAAATATCCGGTACCTGCGAGCCAACGTGGAAGTGAATCAATTTAAGGCAATGCCCCAGGCCTGCGGCCTTCAGCATTTCGCTCGCGGCGATGAGACTTGTGGTATCGAGACCGAACTTCGCGTTCTCGCCCCCGCTCGGCGCCCATTTGCCCGCGCCTTTGCTGTAAAGGCGGACGCGAATGCCGATGTGCGGTTCCACGCCGACTTCCTTTGCCGCGCGGATCGTTTGCTCAAGCTCTTCGAGTTTCTCGGCAACGATGACCACCTTTTTGCCGAGCTTGCAGCCAAGCAGCGCGATGCGGACGAAGGCCGCGTCTTTGTAGCCATTGCAAATGATGAGACTTTCGGGGTCCTGGTGCATCGCCAGCGCAGCGACCAGTTCCGGCTTGCTTCCGGCTTCGAGACCGAAGTGAAATTGCTGACCGGCATCGACAATTTCTTCGATAACTTCGCGCAATTGATTGACCTTGATCGGAAAAACGCCGCGATATTCATTTTTGTAGCCAAATTCCGTGATCGCGTTGTGGAATGCGCGATTAACAGTTTCGACACGGTGGCGGAGCAGATCCTGAAATCGGATGACCAGCGGGAAACTTAAACCGCGATTGCGCCCTTCATTTACGACTTCCAGGATGTCGATGGTGCCACCGTTTTGCTGCAAAGGCTGCACAACGACGTTGCCGGTTGCGTTGACAGTAAAATATCCCCCTCCCCAACCGTCGACATTATAAGTCGCGATCGCTGCATCAACGTCCCATTCGTTTTTCATTTGGCCAAAGCGTGCGGGCGAAATGCCGCAAAACGCACAATGATTCAGCCCGCCTAACATGCAAGCGAGTAGGTCCAAAAATCTCATGCGACTCACATGTTCCCACGTATCGGATGAAACGAATGCGACGATGGGATGCACGTCGCTTGTTTTTCGTTTTCCTGCGGATAACGTTCGCTGGTGAACAAAACGGTGATCGAAGTGCAGGTGCGCGCGGTTTTGCCGACAAGCGGCGGGTGTGCCGTGTTCCTCGGCAACAACGACAAAGTCTTCATCATTTATGTCGATCAAACCGTCGGCAGCGCGATTACGATGTTCATGCGCCAGATTACCAAGGAGCGCCCGCTCACTCACGATCTGATGGCGCATTTACTGACTGCTCTGGGCGCAAAGGTCGAGCGAGTCATCATCAATGACCTAAAAAATGCCACCTACTACGCGCGAGTCATCATTCGCGTCCAAAATGAATTACATCAGAAAAAGATCATCGAGCTCGACGGGCGCCCGAGTGACTGCATCGCGATGGCCACTCAGCAAAAGGCACCCATCTATGTGAGTCAGGACGTCTGGGACGAAGTGGACGATATGAGCGATGTCTTGCGCAAGATGGAGGAAGAAGGTCTGAAGCCGGATCCTGAGGCGGAAGAGTAACGAGGGGCGAAAGACGTGATTCAAGATTTGTAATTCGTAATTTGAAAAGTGAAATTCGAGAACCGGATCACGAATCACCAGTTACCAATTACGGTTCACCCCAGTAAATCGCCGTAACGCTTGTCCGCTAATTCGAGGCACCGCGACAGAATCTCCGAGGAAGTATTCAGCTTGAGTGTTTCCTCGACCAGCTCGCGGCATTCAGGAATAGCCAGACTTTGCACCGCGCGTTTCACTCGCGGAACCGACGTCGCCCCCGCGCTCAGTTCATCCATGCCAAGACCGAGCAAAAGCGGAACCAGCGCGACGTCTCCGGCCATTTCTCCGCAAACACCCACCCAGATGTGATGCGCATGCGCCGCCTCGGCGATCATTCTTAACAAACGCAGTATTGCCGGATGCGTAGGCTCATAAAGGTGCGCGATCTTTTCGTTCACTCGGTCGACTGCAAGCGTATACTGGATCAGATCGTTGGTTCCGATGCTGAAGAAATCGACCTCGGATGCGAGAACATTGGCGCAGAGGGCTGCGCTTGGGATTTCAATCATCGCGCCAACCTCGATCTCTTCGTCCAAAGGAACGCCCGACCGGCGCAACTCTTCATGGCACTCAGCGAGGACGGCCTTGGCACCTCGCAATTCCTCCAGACCCGAGATCATGGGAAACATGATTTTTATGTTCCCGACAGCGCTGGCACGGAGAATAGCGCGCAACTGCGTTTTAAAAATGTCTATGTTCTCGAGACAAAGACGAATAGCACGCCAGCCAAGGAAAGGATTTAACTCATCAGTGATATCTACCGTACCAGGAGCCAGTTTGTCGCCGCCTAGATCAAATGTTCGGATAATTAGCGGATCAGGCCGGACGCGCTCTGCTACTTTTCGATAGGTTTCGAATTGTTCGTCCTCTGTCGGCAGGGTAGTCCGATTCAAATAAAGGAATTCCGTGCGATAAAGTCCGATGCCCTCCGCGCCATTGGCCGCGACGGCCTCGACGTCTTCCGGGAGTTCAATGTTTGCGGAGAGCACAATGTGACGACCGTCGCGCGTGGTTGATCTTGTCGTACGCAGTTGTTTGAGTTGTGACACAACCCTGGCCCTTCTTGATTCAAGCTCTGCGTAGTGCGCGATCGTTTCCGGCGCCGGATTGACAATTAGCAGGCCATCACTCCCATCGACCAGCACGTGTTGGCCAGTCTCGAGCTTCGCGGTAATATCGTGCAATCCGACGACCGCCGGGATGTTAAGAGAGCGCGCCAGAATCGCCGCGTGCGATGTGCGGCTACCCAGATCGGTCGCGATCCCGAGCACGTTTGCACGGTTCATGCTTGCCGTGTCCGAAGGAGTAAGATTATGCGCAACGAGAATGTGCAACTCGCTCAGGGCAAGAAACGTCTTGGGAGCTTTGCCCTGCAGATTGCGAATCACGCGCTTTGTCACGTCCTGAATATCCAGCGCACGTTCTCGAAGGTAGGGATCGTCGATCTTATTCAGAGTCTCAGCGTAACGCGTGGCAACTTCCTGAAAGACCCACTCGACATTGCAAAGGTCGGTTTCCAGCTTCCGCAGCACTTCGTCGATCAGCGTCCGATCCTCGACGACAAGTAGATGCGCATCGAAAATGGCTGCGTCCTTTGCTCCGATGGATTCCGCAATGCGCTGCTGCATTTCCAGAATCTGCATGCGCGTTTGAATAAGCGCGGTCTCGAACCGTCCGATCTCGTCCGGAATCTGGGAAGGCGCGATCCGGTACCGCGAGACGTCATCCAAGTCATCGCGCACGACATGGATCTTGCCGCAGGCCATTCCGGGCGAAACGCCTGCTCCTTCAAACCGGATTTCCTGACGCTCGCCGCCGCTCATGCACCTGCCAGACTAAAGCAGATGTCAAACAATGCGAGAGCCTCTTCGTGGACCTTAAGGAGGCAGCGCCGCCCCCGAGAGCTTTCGGGGTCGTCGCACCGCGACGCCCTTACTCCTCGTTAAAACCCGCCTTGATCAAGGCCTCGAGTTCTTCCATCGCCTTGTCGGCATCGGGGCCTTCGCAGCGGATGTGAAGCTTTGATCCCTGGCCGGCGGCCAACATCATCAAGCCCATGATACTCTTGCCATTTACTTCTTCCCCTTCCTTGGAAACCCAGATTTCCGAACGATGACGACTCGCAATCCGCACAAACATGGCCGCTGGCCGCGCGTGAAGCCCAAGCCGATTGGCAATCGAAATGTCTTTTTCGACCTTCTGGGCAGCTGCGGCGCGGCCGGTTTTTCTATACAGCAAACCCATTACACTGCTCCCTTCCCTGCCACGCCAGAGCCTTGCGAAGGCGGGCGCTCCATCAAACTGAGCAGTCTAGCGTTAAAATCGACTGCACTGTTTTGGCCGAGACCCTTCAATTTTTCATCCATCGCCGCGACCTCGATCAGGCGCGCCATATCGCGACCGGGCCTTACCGGAATGGTCACATGCGGCACCGGAAGCCCCAGGATTTCATAGAATTCTCGATCCAGCCCGATCCGATCGACCTCGTCCACGTCTTGCCAATCCTTCAGCGTGACCACGAGGTCGAGACGCTTCTCGATTCGAATGCTGCCAATGCCGAAAACCTTCGCCACATCAATAATGCCAATGCCACGCACTTCCATGTGATTGCGAGTCAATTCGGGCGCTGTCGCCATGAGCTCGCGTCCTTCGAGCGAAGTGATCCGGGTCACGTCGTCGGCTACGAGGCTGTAACCGCGCTCGATCAACCCCAAGACGCATTCGCTCTTGCCGATTCCGCTGGCGCCGCGAATTAAAACGCCCACACCCAGGATGTCCACCATGCTGCCGAACTCGGTTACCGTCGGGGAAAAATCCATCTCTAGAGCAATTGTCGCCGCGTTAATGAACTTCATGGTAATCATCGGAGTGCGAAACACTGCGATTTTTGCCTCTGCGGTCACACCTAGCAACTCCGGCGCAAGACGAAACCCCCGCGACATGACCAGGCACGGAATTTTGCGCTGGCACAATCTTCGAAATCGTTTTACGCGCAACTTCGAAGGCAAACTTTTGAGATAGGAATGCTCGGCTGCACCCAGCACCTGCACACGTTTTTCAGCGAAATAAGTATAGAAGCCCGACAGAGCAAGGCCGGGGCGGTTGATAGTGGGCTCGCGAATTTTGCGATGAAACCCCACCTGCGGCCCCTCTAGTTTCATCTGCAGCTTTTCAGCGTGCGAGTTGTAAAAGCTGTCGACCGTAACAACCGGGACGCTTTTCTGTCGATCGCTTGGAGATGTGATCGTCTGGGTGCCGAGTTGTTCCGCCATGAGGATTAACTTCTAGCGTGGATACGGCGCGATTTCCAATATGCGTCGCAGCACAGACTCGCTGCTGCATGCAAAGATGCCAAGATCAGAGCGAACGCTCTATTAGCGTTTCTCCTGACCTTGATAGCGGATCACTTTCGCCTTTTCGAGCGTGACGAGGCCGCCGCCCATCATTTCATCGAGCACTGGCAAGAATGCATTTACCTTTTCCTCAGTGTCCACGATTTCGATCACCATTGGAAGATCCATGGATAAGCGAAGGATCTTGGCAGTGTGCAGGTGACTTGATTTTCCAAAACCCATTGGTCCGCGCAACACGGTTGCGCCTGCCAGTTGCAGTTCGCGTGCTTTCAACACGATCGCCTCGTACAGCGGTCGGTGCTGATAACGATCACTTTCACCGATAAAAATCCGCAGGAGGACAGCGTCTTCTGGAAGGTGCATGGCTTGTTTCTATTTCGGCAATAGCGCAAGAGCAAGAATACGTCCAAGCCATACCGCTGCGACGCAGCAAGCGAATGAGAGCGCCGTGTTCAGGCAGGCCCTGAACCAATCTCCGTCCCGAGCGAGGTCGAGCGTTTGTAAGCTGAATGATGAAAACGTGGTGTAACCTCCGCACACGCCGATCATGAAGAATTGACGAAGCCGCGGTGACACAAGAAGCGGCCCTTCCGGATCCGTAAATGCGGCAAAGAACCCGATAGCGAAGGATCCCGTGACGTTCACGACGAGTGTTCCCAGAGGGAAAAGCTCCCCGGCCGTTTTAGCAACAAACCCCGACGCCCAGAATCGCGCTCCAGTCCCAAGTGCACCGCCTAACATCACCAAAATGTAATCGAGCATTAAAAAACTCCTTCCGTTTGGAAGGAGTCATTAGCTCGCGCGGTTTTCCCAGCCTTCAGGTGGGACGGCAAACTCCATTGCCTTGAGCGGATGTTACCGCGTCTTTGCTTCGATTCAAGGAAGAATAGGCAAGCGATGCGCTTGCCCTGCACCGGCTGTGTCAGCCGCGGCTTACATCTTGAAGCGCTCGCCGAGATAAAGTTGACGGCTGATGGGATCGTCGATGAGAAAATCCTTTGTGCCTTCGCTCTCGACGCGGCCATCGAAAATCAAATACGCGCGGTCGACGATGGAAAGAGTCTCGCGCACATTGTGATCGGTAATCATGATCGCAAGGCCCGATTTGCGCAGGTTTACGATAATTTGCTGGACATCGTAGACGGCGATGGGATCCACACCGCTGAACGGCTCATCGAGCATCAACAACTTAGGTTGCGTGACCAGCGAACGCGCAATTGTTAATCGTCGTTTCTCTCCGCCGCTCAACGTGAGCGCGATGTTTTTAGCGATCCGCTCAATTCCAAACTGATGCAGCAGTTGGTCGCAACGGTTGCGCCGTTCGGCCTTGCTGAGCGGCAGCGTTTCCAAAATGGCGAGGATGTTTTGTTCGACTGTCATCTTCCGGAAGATCGATTCTTCCTGCGGTAAATAACCCATGCCAAGCCGCGCACGCTTGTACATCGGATAGTCAGTGACGTCGGTGTCCGAAAAAATCACCCGACCGCTATTTGGCCTGATCAGGCCAACAATCATATAAAAACTCGTGGTTTTACCTGCTCCATTCGGTCCGAGTAGTCCCACAATTTCGCTGGCTCCAACATGCATGTTGATTCCGTCGACGACCGCTCGGCCTCCGTAAATCTTAACCAGTTGATCGGTACTCAGTACGGTCTCCGCCTTCGTTGTGGCCGGCGACGGAGCTTTCGGAGTCGAAACAGGCGCAGCTTGGCTAATCATGGCTTTGGCAGAGACGGAGCGGGTGACGCTTGCGCGGCGGGAGTTTGAGAGGGATTTGCTTGTCCCTTTTTTTCTTCGTTTGGCTGCTGAACAATTTGGGTGCGACTGGGTCCGTGCGTCTTTAGCTGACTGTTCTGACTAATGATCATGACCGTATCAGGGCTGGTTGCCACATGCAGGTTTTGTCCCTCTTGCACCCGCGGTGTTCCCACCAATTCAACATCGCCGGAGTTAGCTGTATAGGTGGCTTTATCGGAACGGCCAACAGCGCGAGTGGGAGGGCCGCCATTCGGATCGGGCCGGTCGCGCACAAGTCCAACGTTCCCTTCTGCGATGGCTTTCTCCAGGCTCTGGTTTTGTCCCTTTGTAATGAACACTGTTAATTTGTCAGATTGCAGATTGAAACGCGGATCGACTACCTTCACACGGCCGCTAAAGATGCCCATGTTCTTGGTTGAATCAAAAAAAGCCTCGTCCGAATAGATTTCCGTTGTCGTCGGTTGATCGGATTGGATCCCCGCGGGGCTCGAGCCAAATAAGTTCGTGCCGGATGATTTATCTTCTTTCTTTTTATCCTTGTTTTTCGCTTTGTCTTTCGCTGGTTTCTCAGCTTTCTTGGCAGGCAGGGGCGAGCCCGGTGGCGCAGCGGCAATCTGTCCAGCCGACCGCGCCCCGATCGCGCATGCGATAAACAAGACTAACACACCTAATTTTCTCATTCGGTCGTGTTGGGTTTCGCCGTCAGATGAGATTTGTCAGTGATCACCATCTTTACATTTCCGCTCAATCGTCCGGTCTTCGAATTCGTGTCGAATTGCACCGAATCACCAGCGATGTTGAAATCCGACCGCTGAATGGTTGTGCGCTCCTGTGAGCTTAGAATCTTAGTCTTCAAATCCAGCACCGATGTGAGCATGTCGATTTGCAGGTCAGGCTGACTCTGCGGAGTGTAGGTTGTAATTTTAAGATGCTGAAAGCCTACGTGTTCCTGGTCAATCCGGTGAGCAGTCCCGGCTTCGAATTTTCCCCTTAAACGACCGTCACCATCGAAATCTGGCAATACAAGGCCCTTGGCTTCGTGCCCAATTGGCAGCGGAATGTTCGTCAAGCTCTGTTCCCCGGGAGACCCGCCCGCTGTCGCTGAGGTGCCCGCCTTCCTTTTACGACCTTTTGACTGACCAGATACTTGAGGCGCCGCTATTACAACGCACATCAACACCGACACCAACCAAAGCGACAAGACCCGGCGGAGATGAGAGTGGGTCACTGGAATCTCCTCCTCCCTCGACGCAATATCCCTGTTACCCGGGCGATTGCGGTCAATCGCCCCTACCTGAGACGGCAGCATGAATAGCCTTTAACACGCGCAGGTGCTTCGGCAAATCCTTTAGGGGAATCTGATTTGGCCCATCTGATAACGCACGGCTCGGGTTTTCGTGCACCTCCATGAAGATTCCGTCGCACCCGGTGGCCATCGCTGCTCTCGCCAGCGCCGGCGCCAAAACACCGTCACCCGATGTGGAGTCCCCCGCCCCACCCGGCCGCTGCACCGAATGGGTCGCATCAAAAATCACGCGATAGCCGGCGTCGCGCAGCCAATAGAGTGAGCGCATATCGGCAACGAGGTTGTTATAGCCAAAACTAGTGCCGCGCTCCGTGAAACAGAATTTGTCATTGCCGAACGCAATCAACTTCTCGGCGATATTACGCACGTCCCACGGTGCAAGAAACTGGCCTTTTTTCACATTGATCGCGCGATCCGTTTCCGCAGCTGCGTGCAGGAGATCGGTTTGGCGGCAAAGAAATGCCGGGATTTGCAACATATCAATCTTCTCGCCAGCAATTTCGGCTTCGGCAGAGGAATGAACATCCGTTGTGACGGCAATTTTCAAGTCCCGGCCGATGACTGAAAGAATCTCGCAACCTTCACGTACTCCGACTCCGCGAAAAGAGCGCACCGAAGTTCGATTCGCCTTGTCATACGAGGCCTTGAAAATGAAATCGATATCTTCGGCCGCGCAGATTTCAGCGATCTTCTTCGCCATCCGCCGGACAAACTTCTCCGACTCAATCACGCACGGCCCGAGGATGAATACCGGACGTTTGCCGCCAATGGTAACTTTGCCTACACGCAATGGCTTCATTTTCTCGCTCATATTTATTCAGCGTCATCCCGAGCCGCGAAAACGGCGAGGGACCTCGCAAATCGGGCAGAACATTACTCAAACTATCGAGTGTGACCATTCCCCAAGTGAGAGGTTCCTCGCTCCGCTCGGAATGACCACACTTTTATTGAATGGTAGCTCCATTGCGTCGCACAAGATCGACAACTGCGAATGGCGCATACAATCCGAGGAAGAAAAGCAACGCGACGCCATGTAGTTGCAGGAGGTAAAACGGCCAAGAATCGGAGAGAAAACTCAAAATGGAAAACGCTTCGGGTTTGTGCAGCAAAAATCCGTAATTAACGTCCGTCAGTTTGTCGATAAGCAGAGTAATCACAAAATAAAATTCCGACCACAGCCACACTCGCACGATCGACATGGGATATGGCCGGTATCGTCGAGTCAACATTAGGAAGACCACGCCAATGATAATACCGCAGTGCGACGTGAAAAAGCTGATGAATCGCCAATCTGGAAAACCAAAACGCAAGTCTGGCGTGAGCACAGCCTGCAACGTGCCGCCAATTCCCCAGAAATATGCAACCTCGAACCAGCGTTGATTTCCCGTCCACATCGCCACGATTACGACCACCATGCCCCAGTCGCACATTTGCATGGGCAACATATGCCTCCAATCCATGATGCCGTGGCTGCGGATAAAAACCAAATAAGCGACGTAGTTCAAGATCAGCACCGCTGAGAGGACTCCGATAATCATCTTCACCAGCAGCCGCGATTTTGTGCGCCACACGATCGCAGCCAGCACAAACGGCAGAACAATCGTGAGGAAAATAACGGTGAGATGCGGCAAACCGTACGGTCGGAATTCGGGTTCCATGCGTTGTTGTAGTGGCGGTTGTATCAACCGCCGAATCTTATAGAAAGGCGTTTGACACCAGCACCTCTACAATTCCCGCGCAAGGACGGCAGTTTAATTCAACGAATTACCCACAGGTTACACGGAATGACATCGGTGACCCAGGCAATATTACTCGGCAATTGTTGGATTGCTCCGGCACTTTTCTGCAGCGGCACCACGAGCAAATCGGCTTTCACCGATTGAACAAAATCCGAGGCAGCCAATCCGGTGTTTCCGCGGATGCAGCGTGCTTCGATCGGGACGTCGGTCGCGCCGGCCGACAAGACGAATTCCTCCACTGCGGCTTCCTCATCCTCCGCTCGGGGCTTTTCGTGTCCCTTGGCACTCACGCGAATCGATTCGCGTGCCTGATCGAACGTCGTGATGATCCGAATAACATAAAGTCGCTCGCATGATTCCGCCGCAGCGAAGGGCAGCGTCCTTTTCAAAGCCTGCAACCCTTGATCTGAATAATCGGCCACGAAAACAATCCGGCGGAGCGGCCTCGGTTTTATTGCCGGTCTTGTGAAAAGCATGACTGCGCAGCGCGCTTCGCGGACCAGGCGGCGAGCGACATTGCCCAAAAACGGGTGCAATACCGCCTCCTTTTCCAGTGCGCCCGCGACAATCATGTCGATTTTTTCCCGCGCCAGCGCGCCCAGAATAGCTTCTGCAGGGGTTCCTTTTTCATAATGAATCGCTGAGTCAGGCGGAAGCTGCAGTTGCGCGAGCGCGTCTCTAAACTTCTTTGCCGTTTCCTCATCTCCTTCGCCCACGTAAATCAGATGAAGATGAGCGGAAAAGCGTTCTCGAATGCGCTTTGCCTCCGCGAGCACTTGCTTGAACCGCGGAGAGAACGTGCTCGCCACGGCGATGGTTTTGTATGGCGATGGATCACGCATGAGATGAGCAATTTGGTGGCGCACGAACTTTAGGCAAATTGAACCGCAAATGACGAATGGCTTCGCCGGGTTGAATCGTTGAACTGAAACCGATGTAACCGTGTAACGGTTTAACGAGTCACCCGGCCCGTATATTTCGGCATTCGCCTGCCACACCCTGGCGAAAGCAAACGCGGGTGCTTCGTCATTCTTTTTCAATCCGCTTTTCATTTGTGATTTCCTCTGCGAATTTTCGCCAATGCGATGTGCAATTTATCCGGGTAGTTTTGATCCGATCACGAATGGTCATCTCGATGTAATCGAGCGTGCTCGAAAATTGTTCGACGAAGTGGTAGTGGCTGTGGCGCACAACGACGAGAAGCAGCCTCTTTTCTCGCTGAAGGATCGTCTCGACTTGCTGCGCCAAACAGCGGGGAAAATCGACAATGTGCGAATCGCTGAGTTCGAAGGATTACTGGTCGAGTTCGCCAGGAAAGAAGAAGCCGGGGCAGTAATCCGTGGCTTGCGCGCGGTTTCCGACTTTGAATTTGAATTTCAAATGGCCTTAATGAACCGGAAATTGGATACTTCGGTAGAAACAATTTTCCTCATGCCGAAGGAGGAATACACTTATCTAAGTTCTCGCATTGTTAAGGAAATCGCGCGCCTCGGCGGGGATGTCTCCGGTTTTGTTCCGGCTTGTGTTGCCAAGGCGCTGAGCACGAAATTCGGCTGATAATATTCGAAGGATTTGACGCGTGAAAATTCATCTCAGACAAATTCCTGCGCAGGGTTTGCATTTGGACGGGGATGAGGATTGCCCGATCCACGACCTTGAAGCAGAAGGAATTCGTTGTGCCGGCCCACTGCATTACAACATTGACGTGGGCGTTGCTGGAGGTGCCCTTTGGGCAAGAGGCTCGCTGTCACAACCAGCGGAGCTGCGTTGCGTATCGTGCCTGGAGAATTTTGTGCACGACATTCAAGTGCCCGCATTCGCCGTACATACTGAGCTGCGTGGCCCCGAGACGATCAACCTCACGCCGTTTTTTCGCGAGGATCTTTTGCTCAATCTGCCAGCGCATCCACGTTGCGACACAGATGGCAATCGTGTTTGCAAGGCGAAACAACAGAAGACCGTTGAGCAAGATACAAAGCGAAAATTGGATTGGAGTGCGCTGGATAAGTTGAAGATCGAGAACCGTTAAATCGTTGAATCGTTACATCGGATCACGAATTTCGAATTACGAATCACGTTTGTCTTTTTCAGCCTACATGCTTTAGTCACCGCCTGCCATGGGAGTCCCAAAACGCAAAACATCCAAGATGCGGTTACGTACGCGCAAAGCGGCGAATCGCTGGCATGCTGCACATTTGAACAGATGTTCCCAGTGCGGGAGCACCGTTCCCTCGCACATCGCCTGCCCCTCGTGCGGTTACTACCGCGGGCGGCAGGTGCTCACGCTTGAGGGCAAATAAGTTGCATTCGGCGGCTAAAGTCCGCAAAGTTTCAAACCGATGAAGATCGCCCTCGACGCGATGGGCGGTGACTTTGGCCCGCCTAACCTCGTTGCTGGCGCCGTTATGGCGTTGCGTGAGTACCCTTACGTCAACAAACTTTTTCTTGTTGGCGACTCCGCGCAGATCGAAGCGGAACTTAAGAAACATGGCTGCAACGACAGCCGGATCGAGATCACACATGCGACGCAAGTAGTAGATATGAGCGACCGCGCATGGTCGGCGGTCAGGCGAAAGAAGGATTCATCAGTAAGCCGCGCCTTTGATCTCGTGAAGCACGGGCAAGCAGATGCAGTGGTGAGCGCAGGTCACACGGGCGCGTCAGTCGCCGCGGGCACGATTAAACTTCGCACATTGCCAGGAATCGATCGACCAGGTATCGCGGCCGTGCTTCCGACCGAAACGAACGTCTTCGTTTTGATCGATGCAGGGGCGAATATCGATGCGCGTCCAGAACATCTTCTTCAGTACGCGTTCATGGGCTCGGTCTATTCACGTCACGTTCTCCATTACAAGAATCCTACCGTTGGTTTGGTCTCGCTCGGCGACGAGGATGTTAAGGGCACCGAATTAACCAAGGAAGTGTTCAAGATGCTGAAACCAAGTTCGCTTAACTTCGTCGGCAACATAGAAGGTCGGCATTTGTTTGAGGACCCGGTGGAGGTCGTGGTGTGCGACGGATTCGTTGGCAATGTCATCTTGAAAACGTGCGAATCGATCGCAGTGGCAATGTTTCAATGGCTCAAGCACGAGCTCATGCGCACAACAATGCGAAAGGCCGGCGCGTTCCTCGCGAAGGGTGCCATTGGAACCATCAAGGACAAGACGAACTACGAAGAATATGGCGGCAGTCCGCTTCTCGGCGTAAACGGCATCTGCATCATCGCGCATGGAGCGAGCACGCCGCTGGCAATCAAGAACGCGCTGCGAGTGGCGGCGGAGTCGATTGAACAGCAGGTAAACCCGCATATCGTCGAGGAGATTCGCCGTTACTATGAAACGACAGCCTCGCTCGAACCCGCGCTCCAATAAAGCGCTGCGGACAGTCTCGATCATTGGCACAGGCAGTTATGTGCCTGAAAGAATCCTGACCAACGCGGACCTCTCGCGAATGGTCGACACCAGCGACGATTGGATAACCACTCGCACCGGCATTAAAGAACGCCGTATTGCCGCAAAAGATGAAAACACCAGCGATATGGCGACCGAGGCGGCGCTCAAGGCACTCGAACAGGCAAAGATTTCCCCGAAAGATGTTGATCTGATTCTCGTGGCAACGGCCACTCCTGACATGCTGTTCCCAGCCACGGCCTGCTTCGTTCAGAAGAAGATCGGAGCAACCAACGCCGCTTGCCTCGATATTTCCGCAGCCTGTGCTGGTTTCCTCTTTGGCGTCGAGATCGCGCAGCAATTCATTACCTCACATACTCACGACACTGTCCTCGTGATCGGCGCCGACAAATTGACATCGATCACTAACTGGACGGATCGCAATACTTGCGTCCTTTTTGGAGATGGCGCTGGCGCCGCCATTTTGCGCCACCGCGGCAGCACGCACGGTGTCATCAGCACCCACATCGGCAGCGACGGCCAATACACCGATATTTTGTTCATGCCCGGCGGCGGCTCACGCTGCCCGATCACGCGCGAAAATGTCGATCTGCATTTGACTACGATCCACATGACCGGCAAGGAAGTTTACAAGCAGGCTGTCACCGCAATGTTGAACGCGGCCAAGAAAGTCCTCGACCAGGCTGGGCTTTCCATCGACGATATCGCCTGCGTTATTCCGCATCAGGCCAATCTCCGCATTATCGAAGCGATTGCGGACCGGCTCGGTATTTCGCGCGACAAGATGTTTGTGAATCTGGATCGGTATGGGAACACCTCGGCTGCGGCGGTCGCTATCGCATTGGATGAAGCCAATCGCAGCGGCCGGATCAAGGCGGGTGATTACGTTTTGTTGATCGTTTTTGGCGGCGGACTAACCTGGGCGAGCACGATTATAGAATGGTAAGCCCGGAGTTGATAGTCGTTGGTTGAGAGTCGATAGAAGGATCTTTTTCTCGTGAACTCTCAACACTCAACTATCAACTATCAACTAATCGATACTCACGCACACCTCGATTATCCGGATTTCGCCACTGATCTCGATGACGTGCTGCGTCGGGCAAATGATGCGGCCGTTACGCGCATCATCACGGTGGGCACGTCGCTGGAAAGTAGCCGCCGTGCTATCGCCCTGGCAGAAAAACATTCTGCCGTCTTCGCGGCAATCGGCGTACACCCAAATTCCATTGAAGATGCCGAAGATGACGTTATCACACCGTTGCGTGAGCTGGCGAAGAACCCACGCGTCGTGGCGATCGGCGAGACTGGGCTCGATTACCACCGTTTGCCGAGCGAAAAAGTAGCGAAGGAAGAGCAGGTCCAGGTTATGACCGCGCTGCGAACCGAGACTGACGAAGAAATCGAAGCGCAAATTCGCGACGGTGCCTACAAATCGAAACAGGCGAGCTTATTTCAGCAGCAACTCGATCTTGCGGTGGAACTGGGGCTAAATGTGGTGATCCATCAGCGCGACGCATGGGAGGACACGCTTGGAATCATGCGGCCTTACACGGGGAAACTGCGCGGCGTTTTTCATTGCTTCGGCGGCTCGCTTGATGAGGCAAATGAAGTTCTCGATCTCGACCATCTCGTTTCGTTCACTGGAATTGTTACTTTCAAAAACGGCGTGTCTGTGCGAAAAGTTGCGGCACAAATTCCGCTCTGGAAATTCATGGTGGAGACCGATTGCCCATATCTGGCGCCCGTCCCTTTTCGCGGAAAGCGCTCTGAACCAGCGTATACACGCATCGTGGCAGAAACGGTCGCCGCGGCGCGAGAAATCACACTGCGGGAAGTTGCCGAGGCGACAACTGAAACCGCGGAGGGGTTTTTTCAGTTTAATCGGACATGAACATGAATAATGACAGAACGCGATCACAGATTGCTCGCCGTGGCGCGGGCGCGCCGAAAACGCGCGATAAAATGGACGGTTTGACGATCCGTTGCTACGTCTTGCTTCTCGCGGTTCTACTCGCATCCTGCGCGGCTCCAGACACTCGGCATCAGATTGTCGTCAGCACGCGTGAGCAAAAACTCGCCCTTATTGATCGCGGCAACGTCCTGGCAATTTATCCAGTCTCCACGTCGAAGTTCGGATTAGGGGATTGGCGCGGCAGCCGTTTTACGCCACTGGGCAAACTGGAGATCGCCAAAAAAATCGGCGACAATGCGCCGCCCGGTGCAGTGTTCAAGGATCGGCTCCGCACCGGCGAGGTCGTTGCCCCGGATTCGCCCGGCCGCGACCCCATTGTCACCCGCATTCTCTGGCTGCGCGGACTGGAGGCTCAAAATGCCAATGCGTTCACCCGAGATATTTACATTCACGGCACGCCGGAAGAGCAGCGCATCGGAACCCCCGCGAGCTACGGATGCATTCGGATGCGCTCGAGCGACGTCATACATTTGTACGACATCGTAGGAACCGGTGCCGCGGTTACTATCGTGAACGCGCCGCTCGCTGCTGCCGTTCCAAGTCTGGTGTCGGCTCACTCGATGGCTGATACTAATCCGGCGCCATTCGTGATGCGGTAAGCGGTGCCGCCTTCTGCGTTTCATTAACGCAGTGGCTTCAGCCCGGTGCCAGGCCAGCACAAAGGAATAACGAAACTGTTTTAACAGTTTAATCCATGCAATAAGCCGTTGAAACGGCTGCACCAAAGTCCATTCGCAAATCCACCGGGCTAGAGCCGCGGTGTTACGAAAAAGGTCACGGCAGCTTGCCGAGGTGCTCTCTCGGCGTCTCTCGCGACAGCAATGCCATGTCAGCATCCACCATGATGCGCACCAACTCGTGGAAACGCACCTTGGGTTCCCAACCGAGAGTCTTTCGCGCCTTCGACGCGTCACCAACCAATATATCGACCTCTGCTGGACGCTCATAGCGCGGATCGTGTTTGACGTATTGTTTCCACTCCAGGTTGGCACGGGCAAAAGCTGCTTCGACAAACTCGCGGACCGTGTGGGCTTCGCCAGTAGCCAGCACGAAATCGTCGCCTTCACCAAGCTGCAAAATCCGCCACATGCCTTCGACGTATTCCGGTGCAAAGCCCCAATCTCGCTTCGCGTCCAAATTTCCGAGGAACAATTCCTTTTGCAGCCCGTGTTTGATCGCTGCAACAGCACGCGTGATTTTGCGAGTGACGAACGTTTCGCCGCGCCTCGGGCTTTCATGGTTGAACATAATGGCGTTGCTTGCGCAAAGAGCGTAGCTCTCCCGATAGTTGACGGTCGCCCAATATGAAAAGACCTTCGCGACACCATACGGACTGCGTGGCCAAAACGGTGTCCTCTCCGTTTGCGGCACCTGCTGCGCCTTGCCAAAGATCTCACTACTCGACGCCTGAAAAAAACGGGAACGCAATCCGGATTCGCGTATCGCCTCTAGAATGCGAATGGTGCCGACACCCGTGACGTCCGCAGTGTACTCAGGAATGTCGAAGCTGACGCGGACGTGGCTTTGCGCGCCCAGATGATAAATTTCGTCCGGTTTCAGCTCATACAGAAGCTTCACGAGATTCACCGAGTCGCTGAGATCGCCGTAATGCAGAAACATTCGCACGCCGTTGATATGGGGATCGGCGTAAAGATGGTCAATGCGTGAAGTGTTGAAGGTGCTGGCGCGGCGAATAATGCCATGGACTTCGTAACCCTTCTCCAGGAGAAGCTCGGCCAGATAGCTACCGTCCTGACCGGTGATACCAGTGATGAGCGCCCTTTTCATCCGAGCATTAAGAGCAAGAGTCCAAGCAAAGCGCAAGAATCAGATTTTGGCCGTCGCTCTTCGGTTAGACCTCTGGCGGTGACACCATGATTCGCGCCAAAACGGCGCGTTGCGCGCCGATCAATGCAGCGATGCCTTTCCTTGCGAGGCCTAACATCTCATCCAGTTGCGATCCGGAAAAGGTTGCTTCTTCACCAGATCCCTGCACTTCTACGAATTCGCCGTCTTCAGTAGCCACAAGATTGAAATCAACGCTCACAAGCTTGTCCTCTTCGTAATTAAGATCCAGTACAGCTTGCCCATTCAGAATACCGGCACTCACTGCGGCGAGCAATTTTTGCATTGGAGGGGCGTCGAGTTTTTTTTCTCTCACAAGTTTCCGGCAGGCAATGGCGAGGGCCAGACTGGCTCCGGTAATTGCCGTGGTGCGTGTTCCTCCGTCGGCTTGCAAAACATCGCAATCGACCCAGATCGTTCGCGGCCCGAGCTTCTCGAGATCGATAACTGCTCGCAGCGAGCGACCGATCAAGCGCTGGATCTCTACGCTGCGACCGTCGAGGCGACCTTTTGCGGCGTCGCGCGGCTTTCGCGTCTGCGTAGAATATGGAAGCATCGAATACTCAGCCGTAAGCCAGCCGCCAGTCACTCCCTGCTCTTTCATCCAGCGCGGCACAACTTCTTCAATAGTAACGCCGCAGATCACGCGTGTTTGCCCCATCGAAACAAGCACTGAACCACTTGCATGCGGCGCGACGTTTAGCTCGAAATCGATCGACCGAATTTCATCGGGTCCGCGGCCGTCATTTCGCTGCATCGCTGGGAACTTAGATGTAGCCGGGATTTGCGCGACGAAAGATTTCGCAACTTCGATGATTCCGCTGCGACGGATTCAGTCCACACCGCCGGTGATCGCTGCTGAGCCCTCAGTAATCGGCTTGACGCACTGCGCTGACCATCGTTGTTTAAGCGTTTTGAGTGAAAAATAGCGCTGATACCCAGACAGCGATTTGCATTGCCGGAGCGCACCGTTCAGGAACATCGATGCTCACAAGGCTATTGCAGGTCTGTGGCCTCTACCTCGGTCCAAAAGACGAATTGATGCCTGCGCAGACCGATAACCCCGATGGTTTTTGGGAACACCTTGGATTCGTTGCGCTGAATGATGAATTGCTGAACGAGCTCGGTGGCGCATGGGATCTCCCACCGAAAACTGACGAGACCTTCGAACATGCGCGACTGGATCCTTTGCGGATGAAAGCCCGGCTGCTCATTGAACGGTTCAGTTCGGCAGGTCTCTGGGGCTGGAAAGATCCGCGCAACAGTTTGACGCTGCCTTTTTGGCAGGACCTGCTGCCCGGCGTGAAGACGCTCATCATGGTGCGCAATCCGTTGGAAGTCGCCCACTCCATGAAGGAGCGAAACGGAACTTCTTATTCGTTTGGGTTGCGGCTTTGGGAAATCTATAACGGGCGCTTGATCGAGACGGCCAGCAAGCAGGAGCGGCTGGTCACGCATTACGATTTGTTTTTTGAAAACGTGGAAGCGGAATTGCGACGCATTGCGCATTTCACTGGTTTGCCCGATTCCGAAGTGCAGAAGGCCGCTGCGCTCGTAACAAAGCGAAGGCGGCATACTCATTTCACGATTGAGCACCTGATCGATGCTCGTGTCGCTCCTGAAGTAATTGAACTTTATCGCGCGTTGGTTGCCGAGTCGTCAGCCGAAAGACAAAACAAGCGGACCGCAGTGACGGCCCACCAGACAGCAAAATCGCATGAGCCCGAGTTGCTTCCCGGAGCAGTCACTCGTCTAAATGCCTTCGTTCCAGAAAGGATTGCGCAGATCGAGCAGCTTTACCAGGAGTTCTTGGCGCAAGCCGAAGCCCGTCACAAGGCGCAGGTAGAAGAACTCAGTGAGCACTTGGCTCGCCAAAACACCTCTATTGCCGAAACAAATCAGCTGCTTCGTGACAAAAGCATCAGCCTGGCGGAGAGCGAAGCGCGGGCGGAAGAGGTGCAAAAGCGTCTGCGGCTGCAACTGAAGGCTGCTGAAAAGCTTTGCCGGTTTTTGGACGAGGCCGATGAAGCAGCAGCCCGGCTTCGCTCTTCTGCACGCTGGCAAATTGCAAATCCAATTGCCGCATTAAAGGCAAAATTTTCTCCTCGGCGGGCCCCGGCCTTGCTGGGCTACGGCCATTTGGAAAGAATCCTCTCCGCTTATCGGACGTGGCGAAGCACACATCCGGAGGTGGCTGCTATTGATGACCAAATTCAGGCCCTGATGTCGGGCGCAGTTTCAGCAGCTTCGCAGAGAGCAGCACCCGTTGAACCTCCCGTGCCAACGCGGCCGATTGAGTTTCCGGTTCATGAGCAGGTGGAAATTTCAATCATTATTCCGGTGTTCGATCAGTTTCGCTTTACCCAGGCCTGTCTGGCTTCGCTTCAGGAACATCAGGGCGCGGAACGCTTCGAGATCATCGTGGTCGACGATTGCTCCACCGATGCCACAGCGGAGGCTATCCCGCAGATGCCAGGGGTTGTCTATCTGCGCAACGAAACGAATTCCGGTTTCATCACCTCTTGCAATCGCGGTGCAGAAGCCGCTCGCGGCAAATACCTCGTTTTCTTGAATAACGATACAATTGTAAGGCAAGGCTGGTTAACTGCTTTGCTCGATACTTTCGCACAGGAGCAACGGGCAGGCATTGTCGGCTCAAAGCTGCTTTACCCAGACGGCCGTTTGCAAGAGGCGGGCGGCATTATCTGGCAGGATGCTACCGGATGGAATTACGGCAAGTTCGATGATCCAGAGAAACCCGAATACAATTATCTTCGCGAGGTGGATTATTGCTCAGCGGCGGCGCTGATGATTCCCAGATCGCTATTTGCTAGCGTGGGGTGCTTCGATTCGCGTTACGCGCCCGCCTACTATGAGGAT
>QHOS01000029.1 GCA_003219415.1 Verrucomicrobiota bacterium
AAATCGATGCGACCCAATATCAAAGTGATCGCGGTTGAACCGGAGAATGCAGACGATGCCGCGCAATCGTTTCGTGAGGGAAGAGTGATCCACACCGAAAAGAAATTCACCATTGCAGACGGACTGCGGACAAATGTCGGCGAACCAAACTTCGCGATCATCAAGCGTTATACGGACGACATTGTGACCGTGAGCGAGGACGCGATTATCTCTGCCATGCGCACGATTTGGGAGACGATGAAAATCATTGTCGAGCCCTCAGCGGCTGTTCCGGACGCTGCGATTCAGGAGGGGAAGATCGATGTCGAGAGGCAGCGAGTCGGAATTATTCTCACCGGAGGGAATGTCGATCTCGAGGCGTTGCCGTGGAATCTGTAGCCGGGATCGATGATCCCGCCCCGACCGGCATCAACGATGCCGGCTACAACTCCGCGCGGAAGCGTAAGAAAAAAAAGAAAGCTAAATCGTGGCAACCTGCGTTTTGTTTTTCTTCGCGAGCATTGTTGGGGGAGTTATTAATGCAATAGCCGGTGGCGGTGGATTGATAACGTTCCCGCTGCTTGCTGGTCGTTGGGCCAATGACTGCCGATGCGACAAGCGCGGTGGCTGGGTTCGCCTCGTATCCGACGGCAGTTTGGCGTACCCGAAATCTGTTAACCGGAGTTCTGGGCAGCGGTGGGTTATGGCTTCTCGTGATCCCCAGTTTTCTCGGTGGATTGATTGGAGCGCTGCTTCTGAGTCATAGGGGCAATCGCAACTTCATAGAGTTCATACCATGGCTAGTGTTACCAGCCACTATTATCATTGCGTTGCGCCCGGTCCTGGTCCGACGAAGAGAAGGCGGTACCTTGCAGCCAGATCTCGCGCAGATGTTATGGCCGGTCGCAATGGCGGGCATCTTCGTGGTGGCGCTCTATGACGGATATTTTGGAGCGGGCATCGGTATCCTGATGATCGGCGCTCTGACCTTCATTTCGCCGGGCGAGATTAGCCATGTGGTTGCGCTGAAGAATTTCCTGAATTGCTGGATGCGAGGAGTCGCTGTGTTTGTGCTCGTGCTTGATGGTAATGTGGACTGGAATTACGGCGCGCCGATGGCTGTCGGTGGTTTGGTTGGTGGCTACATCGGGGGGATTGTGTCGCATCGCGCAAACCGAGCCGTTGTTCGGTCAATCGTCATCGTTATCGGTCTTACAGTGGCAGGGTACTATTTCTGGAAGTTGTATGGACCGGCTGTAATGGGTGTAGGCGGCGAGTAGCGGCTGGGGATAGCGAGATTTTTCGCGTTATCGGGAACCAGTAACTCGATCAAAATCGAAACCCTTGTTCGTGAAGGGAGTTTAATTACCTATGAAAGCATTGAGTTTTATCACAGCAGCATTTATTCTCGTATTTGGCTCTATTGCCTCGCGCGGCGCGAACTTAGACAGGATTTCGACTGAAACCGGAGTTCCTGTTGCTACGTTGCAAGCGGAGAGGGCATCAACTGGGCTCGGGTGGGGTGGATTAGAGAAGGCGCACCTGCTCGCAAACGAATCCGGTAGGAGCTTCGATGACATCGTGGCACTGCATAAGAGTGGCGAAGGCTGGGGCAAGATTGCGCACGATAGCGGGCTCAACCTTGGAAAGGTCGTGAGCAACGCGCATCACTCAAGCAAGGCGACGTCGCATTCCCAAAACATCCACAGCCAGAAGCTTCATGGCAAGAGTGCCAGTAAGATAAGCAAGAGCCACGGCAGCAAGATGGACACCATGAGAGGGGTCAATCACGGTTCGAGCTTCAGAACCGCCCATACAGGATTCCATGGTACGCATGGGATGGGTCGGATGGGCGGTATGGGACATGGCATGGGTAGCATGGGTCACGGCGGTCACGGCCGGTAAAATCGCTAACCCGAAGAGCCGCCTGCGACGAAGGATTACTTAAGAGTAATCTCGCGCATGGTTTTTGTGCCGAGAATTTCGCGGATGTCGAGGCGCTTTACAGCGGTGGCGCGGCGCTGGTCTTCAGTCCCCATGATCTTCTCGACAATGGGATCCATCTTGTCACGAAGGTTATCGAATGCTGCCCAGTTAGGATATTCAACCAGAATTAGAATGTTGAAATCCTGAGGACCGGAAGCCTCTCCATTCAGGATTTTGTAGTCGAGGATGACCTTTTGCTTTTTCTCCTCGTCATACACAGGCTTCACGGTGCCGGTGATCTGTTTGAGGTAATCATCGCCCAAACCGGTCTTGGTTTTTACCATCGTCAGAGTCCAAACGGGCCCTTCGTTGTAAGGCGCATTGCTGCCTTTCGAACTCGCAGTATCTGGCTGTGCCAAGCAGGTGAAAGCGAGAGTCAACGATGCGCACGCGATTGCATAGATCTTAGTGGTGGTCATGTGGGCACATTGGTTCGGCTGTGTTTAAGAGGCGAGAACAATTTCCCAGATATGGTTCAGCCACCCTGCGGAATACGATTCGCCTAGATATCAGTCGTGGACCAGAATTTACGAAACGCGTTTGGCCAGCTCCGGTCGGTGACACTCTTTCTGGCGGCGTTGCCCATGCGTTCCCGCAACGCTGGATCGGCAACCAGTGAGCGGATGGCTTGAGTGAAATCATTCACATCACGTGATCGAGTGATCAAACCGTTCGTCCTGTCTTCCACTAATTCCTTGGGCCCGCCGGAATCGGAAACAATGACCGGTACCCCACAAGCCTGCGCTTCCAGGATGACATTGCCGAATGTGTCGGTGGTGCTCGGGAACACGAAAATGTCGGCTGACGCATACGCGGTGGCTAACTCTTTCCCTCTAAGGTAGCCGGTAAAAAATGCCTCTGGCACTGATTGAGCAAATGCTTCCGAGTACGGGCCGTGACCGACGACAAAAAGCTGCACCGCAAGGCCCTCATCGCGCAATCGGCGGTAGGCATCTGCCAAAACATCGAGATCTTTCTCCCGCGATATCCGGCCAACGTAAAGCAGGCGAACCTGACCGTTAGTGGCGCCAAATTTTTCCCAAAAAGCGGACTCGCGCCGTGCCGGAGTGAACAGTTCGGTATCGAGACCGCGCGGAAGAATTTTAAGTTTTGCGGGATCAAATCCGTGCTTGATCCAGCTTTGTCGATACTCTTCAGAATTAACGAAAACGGTGTCGAGCTGGCCATAGAACCAATGCATGTAGCGCCACGCCATGCTTTCCAGGAAGCTATCCTCGGTGAGAATCCGGACGTATTGCGGGAAATCCGTATGGTAAATGCCGCTCGTTTGCAGGTTGAGCATTTTGGCCGCGAGGAGTGCAGTCAGCCCGACTGGCCCAGGCGTGCTGATGATAATCTCGGTGAATTTTTCCCGTTGTATGTAATCGAGCATCTGCAGAATCGGCGGGAAACTTAATTTTTGGAGTTCGTACTCGGGCAATTCGAATTCGCCGATGGGCGGGAAGTTTTTAATTGGGATCTTGTACGTTTGGAGATTGCTGTGCGAAGTTACGACAGTCAGTTCGTTGCCGGCGGCGGCCCCGGCGGCAGTCATCTTGCGAATCGTAGTAGCCACGCCATTGACGTCGTCGAGCGTATCGGTGAACCAGGCGCGTTTGCGGTTTTGCAATTCGATCGGAATTTCTCCGGTCAATTCCAGAAAGATAGCCCGCAGCCATTTCCGGGAAGGCGCCTGGCTGTGAAACCCATAGATGTAAGGCGTAAGAACGACCAGGATCGGCACGATCGCGCTAAGAGCTTGCATGCTCTCGACCATGTTGCCGCTGCCGATTTGCTGAACGAATTTGTGGAAAAACCGAAACGTGAGCTGCTCGGCCACCATGTTTGCCATGAGAAATGTGCGGCGCTCCGGTTCGTGGACTCCCTCTAATTGCGCGGCCAGTTTCGCTTTCACCCCAGGCTGCGCGAAATAACCGGAAAGTTCTTTCCACAGTGACACGTTCGCAGGCTTGACGAAGTCAAAAATTTTTCCCGACAAAACGCCCTGCACGATAAATTCCATTTTTTCTTTGAGAGTGAATTCAGTCGGGGCGCGGCCTTCCATGAACCGCGAAAACATTTTCTCGAGCAGCGCGGCGCCCGGTCCGAGTTTTTCATTGAAACGATCCTGGATGAAACAGGCGACCGTGTTATAAAAACCGTGGGAAAGGACCAGCGGGGTGCCGCCGTGGCCATGCGCGCTGCACTCGCCGTTGCGAACGCGTTCGAGGAATTTTTCCGCCGATTTCGCCGCCGGAGTTTCCGTAAAAGCCGAAGCAGCGAATTGCCCACCGTGATCGTCCGAGCCCCCAACAAGAATTTTCTTCCAGGGCTCTGTGTGGGTGGGCGCCAGATTGTGGCGATTTGCGAGCACATCGATCTTTTCCGGCGTCAGTTGTTTGAACAGTGTCTGGGCCAGATCGCTTAGAAGGGCATCGCGCAAACCGTTGATGCCCTCGAAATGCTTGAAGAGAAGCATGAGCAGCTCAAGATGATGCGAATCGAGTTTGCCGTTGATGCTGTAAAGGGGATGCGCAACCGCGTGCGCGATGTGCGCTGCCTGCAAGTAGCGTTGCAGCTCAAAAATATTATCGCGTATCGCATCGATCTCGCGATGCTGATTCTCTGAAATTCCCCAAACAAGTACGTGCACCTTGCACGCGTCGTTGGGAAAATAGGTGGTGACTTGTTCGCTGATAAACGTGCGAGGCCGATCAACGATTTGCAGGCAGCCCTCGATGCTATCGTGGTCGGTAATGGTGACGTAGTCCATTCCTCGCTCGAGCAACTTTCCATACAGTTGTTTCGGGTCGGAATAGCTGTCGGGGAAATCGAAACGGCGAAAGAGCCATTCTTCAGAGCGCGCACTGTAGCGCGAATGAATATGAAGATCGCACCTGCTCACAGCTACATCCCCCGTCTCAATCTTTGTTGCGCGATCCAGTCCTGATAGGTCGTAACTGTCCGCGACCCCATCGCCCTTTCGATCATACTCGTGACTTGGCGCCAAATCGCCGGATGCGAATAATCGGGTGGATGAATGCTAATGCGCAAAAGTGGCCTTCCCTCTAGATATCGAAAGAGAGTGGCATTGCAGATTCGGCTAATTCCGCGCCGCCAGTTCCTTCGAACACTGTAGACAATCGATCGCGCGGCGAACTCATTGCCCGCCCGGAGATCGCACACCTTGTGTAACCGCGTGGTATATTCCATCCCGGCATCGCATACGGCGCGCTCAGCTTCCTTGCTGAGCAGCCATGCTGGAGCCACAAAACCTCGCGGCTTGAGATTATTCGCGCGAAATTCATCTCGCGCGGCTGTAATTCGACGCAACGCTTCATCGTAGTTCAGGTCGTAAAATTCACCTTCTTGTTGCGTGTAAAATCTCGTGAAGAACTTGTCGTGGAAGCTCTCTTTGGCACTGCAAGGGCGCTCATGAAAATATCCGTGAATAACGATTTCGTGACCGTCCGCTTCCAAGCCCCGTAGCCAGGACACAAATTGTTGATTTCTCGCGAACAGCCCCTGATGATGATAATCCGGGACGACAAGAAGAGAACAAACGCTCACCCCGCGCCGAGCCAGTTCTGAAATGATTGTGTTTGCGATCTGCTGAGTGGAGGGGGCGACGTCATGCAAAGACACGACCATGAAATCCCTTGTGGCAGCGCCGGTTGCGACAAGGGGAAGAAAGTCCGTTGCCGCAATTGTACTCATTGGGGAATTTTCGGCCTCGACATAGCTTTGAACAAGGCAAATCGATATCGTGACTCATTAAAACGTTCCATCGTTACGCCGTAGCGAATTGCCGACCCTCTAGGGGTTCAACGATTTAACGATTTAACGTGGCGAAGCCATCTTTACAATTTCGCGAAATTCCGATTCCGCCAACGGCATAACGGACAGACGTGATTGCCTAACTAAAGCTATTCCTTTCAGCGGCGGATGGCTTTTGATCTCGCGAAGTGTAACTGGCCGGTGCAGCGGTTTGACCGGAGCAAGATCAACAGTCGACCAGTCGCCTTCCTTTGCGGTCGAATCTCGATATGCGGTTCGAATTACTTTCGCGATCCCCACGACCGCTTTGTCGTCGCCGCTATGATAGAAAAGAACTTCATCGCCGTTCTGCATTCTACGAAGATTGTTTCGGGCAGAGTAATTGCGTACGCCGGTCCAACTGGTTTGGCCTTCCGCGACAAAGTCCGACCACGAATATGAGGATGGCTCCTGTTTCACGAGCCAGAAATTTTTCATATGCCGAAACTAATCCAATTAACTTGTGTGGGGCAAACTTCCCGGCTGTGCTGGAGGGCGGAGCTCCGGCGACGCCAGAAGGACTTGCGCTCGCGAAGCTCGCCCCTCCAACTGCGCGCGTTCGACAATCACGCCGGCTTGTTTCACAATCGACATCATGCGCCGGCTGCCATTCATCACGTTCGAAGGATCAGAGGGCAGTGGAAAATCGACGCAGGTGCAGAGATTGGCCGCGCGACTGGAGCGTTCCGGGGTGCCACATCTGGTCACCCGCGAACCCGGCGGCACGCCGATCGGCGAAACCATTCGTGAACTTCTGCAATTTGCTTCGCACAATTCGAGTATGACCCCGGAAGCGGAGCTGCTTCTCTTTGAGGCGAGTCGCAGCCAGCTCGTGCGGGAGATTATCAAGCCAGCGCTTGAACGTGGCATTTGCGTGATTGCCGATCGTTTCTTTGATTCCACAACCGTTTATCAAGGCGCGGCACGAAAATTAGATCGTGAGACGGTCGAACGTTTGAATGTATTTGCGGTCGGCGATTGCATCCCAAACGTTACTTTTGTTCTTGATATCGATGCGGCTACCGCGAAGTCGCGAATGCAGAAACCGCGCCGACGAGATCGGATGGAGCAGGAGCCTGAGGAGTTTTACGAGAGCGTTCGGGAAGCGTATCGCGAACTGGCCACGCGCGACCCGAATCGCGTTGTACTAATCAACGGCTCACGTGGAGCGGACGTGATCGAGAATGAGATATGGAAAACGCTTTGTGGCCGCTTCCCAACTCTAAACACTCGCCAGTGACAATGGCGAACGAAACGGCGAGACGGGAAGACGGCGAGACGGCGAGAAAACCGATTCGGCATTTCCGCGATTTGGACGTGTACCAGAATGCCCTCGTGGCTGGCCTACGTGTTTACGAGTTAACGAAGCGATTTCCAATCGAAGAACGCTACGCGCTGACTGATCAAGCGCGTCGATCATCGCGCTCAGTTTGTGCAAATGTTGCCGAAGCGTGGCGGAAGCGTCGCTACGAAGCAGCGTTCATCGCAAAACTTAGCGATGCAGAAAGTGAAGCCGCGGAAACGCAGGTTCATTTGGAATTCGCATTTCACCACAGATATCTTTCGCACAATGAGTTTCTGAGCGTCGATGACGCCTACGCAAAAGTAATCGGCCAGCTCGTTAAGATGATCGACAAACCCGATAAGTGGCTGATCAAAAATTCGCCGCGTCGTCTATGAATCGCCACAAAACAGAGCAATTGCGAGATAGGGAAACGGCGGCTTCGCCGATTCGCCCATTCGCCGATTCTCCGTTTCGTCAGTTTTGAGTGATATGGCTTTCTCACGTACAACAGCGCTGGAGTATTTGCGTCGCGCCCACGAACAGAATCGACTCGCGCATGCCTATTTGATTTCAGGGCCGCCAGGCAGTGGCAAGCAGCAGCTCGCCGCAGACCTGGCCAGTCTTGTGAATGGCACCCCTGTCGGTGACGTTTTTTCCGCCAAGGCCCGTGAAATTTTTGTTGCCCGGCCGGAATCGAAATCGCGCCGAATTGTTATCGAGCAAATTCGTCGTCTTGAGCACGCGCTGCAAATGCGCGCAAGTAATTCGCGGCGCAAGGTGGCGATCATTTCCGATGCCGATCGGCTACAGCCGCAGGCTGCAAACGCGTTTCTCAAAACATTGGAGGAACCGCCCAAAGATTCTTTGCTGCTTCTGCTGAGTGCTTTGCCGGAAGCGCTACCGGAGACGATTCTTTCGCGGTGCATTGCGCTTCCCCTTGCAAGAGACGGCCAGCGACAGCCGAGCGACGAAGAAAAGAAGCTCGTGAAATTATTACAGGTGTCCCATGAACAAAGCTGGACCATTCAGTTTGCCTACCGACTGGCTCAGGAATTTCAGAGTTTGCTCCGCTCTGTTCGTGAAGAGGTTAAGCGCGAAACAGATGAAGCACTGAGGCAGGAACAAATACGTTACAGGGATGCGACCGATGGCGCGTGGCTGGAGGAACGCGAACAATACTACAAAGCCCGTGCCGAAAGTCTTTACCTGCAACGGCGCGCAGAATTGATCGAGACATTATTCGCCTGGTGGTCTGACGTTCTGCGCTCCAGTAACGGTGTGGCGCAACGTAGTCTTCCTGGTGCGGGAAAAGAAACCGCTGCATTGGCAGGCCGATTCAGCACAGCCGAAATCTTGAAGCGCATCCGGTGTCTTGAAGAATTGCGCGATCACTTGAATCGCAATATCCACGAAGCGCTCGCAATCGAAGTCGCGTTCCTCACAATCTTCACCGCATGACACTCTAGCCGGGGTCGCTGACGCCAGTATACCTACGGATTGGCAATTGCTCTGGCTGGGTGGTGGTGGAACCAATCTAACTCGCAAGGTTGACAAAAAGCCGCCCAATCATATCCAGTATCCACATATGCGACATATCTCCCGATTACTCTTGCTGTGTGCTGGCGGTTCGCTTCTGCTGCTGACTGGTTGTCAAACAGGGCGCGTAGCAGGCGGCCCCTATCACGTAACCGCATATCGTCCGAACAATCCCTCCGCCGTGCGAGTGCTCGTTTCGCTTTCAAAAGAAAACATTTATGTCATGGAGGGCGACCGTTGCCTGATGGCCGTGGCATGTTCGGTTGGGACTGCCGCGAAACCGACGCCGAAAGGAAATTTCAAGGTCTACTCCAAACAGGAGCACAAACGTTCGGGATCGTACGGCTTTAGCGTGCAAGGCGATCGCATAATTCCTTCAACTGGCGGAGGAGGAGGCCGGTATGTCGGATACCCGATGGGTTATTGGTGCGAATTCGCTCCTGCCTACGGCTTTCACCAGGGCTTTGTGCATCCGACTCCCCGCACACACGGTTGCATTCGACTGCACGGCGAAGCAGCGCCGAAATTTTTCGCGCTCGTAAGAGTCGGGACCCCGGTGAACATCGCCACTACGCAACCAGAGGACGCGACTCTTGCATCGAAAGTGCAGCGTGTGGATGATTCGAGAACGCCTGATCCCGATCCGCGGATAATGGTCAGCGACGGCGCGTTCGAAAAACCGAGCGGACCATTGCTTCAATAGCAGGTTGCGGGGCGTTGCCCCGGGCCGTTTACCGTGTCATGTTGAGCGAAGCGAAACGTCTCTGGCTCCTGTTTCGACGCCCCTCGGACAAAACTGATCCGAGATCCTTCGCTGCGCTCAGAATGACAACAATTGTATGAGCACGAACCTGATTTCCAGCGGCACAACAGCGCGGGAGAAAGTAAACCTCCGCACACCGGACGTGATGGCTGCCGTGCAGCAACAGGTGGAATCGCACTACCGCAGCGACATCGTGGAAAAAGTTCGCCGGGCGGGTGGGATCATCTCAGTGGGCGATACTACAGTGCGTCTGGCAAAACAGTTTGGTTTTTGCTACGGGGTGGAGCGCGCAATCGATCTGGCGTACGCAGCCCGCAAGGTCTTTAAGGATCGTCGTCTTTTTATCGTCGGGGAAATCATTCACAATCCGGAGGTCAATCATCAAATCGCGTCGTTAGGCATTAAGAACTTGACCGGCAAAAACAAGGAGGCCGACATTTCCGATCTCGGTCCCGATGACGTTGTTATTGTCCCGGCGTTTGGAACCGAATTATCGATTCAACAACAGATCAAGGATCGCGGCTGCCAGATTGTCGACACCACGTGCGGAGACGTGATGAGCGTCTGGAAGCGAGTGCGCAAGTACGCGAGCGAATCGGCCACTTCTATCATTCACGGGAAGGCTGAACACGAAGAAACAAAGGCCACCAGCTCGCGCGCTCTCGGTAACGGCAGCGGGCATTACCTGGTCGTTCTGACACTCGCGGACACCGATTACGTTTGCGATTACATCCGGAACGGTGGTGACAAACAGGCGTTCCTCGAGAAGTTCAAAGGGGCCTATCCACCGGGGTTCGATCCCGACGTGCATTTGCAAACCGTTGGCGTGGCAAATCAAACCACCATGCTGCGTGGGGAAACCGAAGAAGTGCAGCGGCGCGTTCGACGGGCGATTGTCGATCGAGACGGGCCCGACCTCGCCGAGCAAAATTTTCGGTTTTTCGACACGATCTGCGGCGCAACGCAGGAGCGACAGGATGCGTTGCGCGAATTGCTCGATGTGCCAATGGACCTGCTGCTGGTCGTAGGTGGTTATAATAGTTCGAACACATCTCATCTGGCCGAGATGGGCGAAGAAAAATTGCCGACCTATTTCGTGCTCAACGC
Source organism: Verrucomicrobiota bacterium (assembly GCA_003219415.1). Taxonomy (GTDB): domain Bacteria; phylum Verrucomicrobiota; class Verrucomicrobiia; order Chthoniobacterales; family UBA10450; genus Udaeobacter. Next base: position 10,473 of record QHOS01000029.1, read on the forward strand.
TTCGCGACTGGTTTCCGCTACGGAGATCAAGCACTACAACTTGCACGAAAAGCGCGAAGTGGTTTCGCATTTCTGGCTGCCGAATGGACCCGCCGTCATCGGCATCACTGCGGGCGCATCGTGTCCGAACAATCTGATCGAAGAGACATTGATCCGCCTTTTTGAATTGCGCGGTATCTCGCGCCACGAGCTCGAGCTGGCCGCGTAACGACGACGACAGCCCCGTCTGTCATCCCGAGCGAATCGAGGGATCTCAAACTATGTCCTCGCTGCCAAGGTCGGGTTAAGAACAGAGATGTCTCGACTTCGCTCCACATGACAAAAGCTGGGCGCGCGGTTCCTGCCCGCCACACGAATAGGTTTGTATGGCGCGCGCAATCTGGAAAGGCAGCATCAGTTTCGGTCTGGTTAACATTCCGATCGCCCTGTATCCCGCCACGCGACGTGAGGAACTCAAGTTTCGTTTGCTGCGCAAGAGCGATTTGAGTCCGGTAAACTACAAGCGTGTCGCTGAAAAGGACGGCAAGGAGGTTTCCTGGGACCAAATCGTAAAGGGGTATGAGTATGAGAAGGGAAAATACGTCGTGCTCAAGGACGAGGATTTTGAGCGCGTTGATCTGGAGGCCACACAGACAGTGGACATTCAAGACTTCGTCGATCAGGAAGAGATCGATCCGATGTTTTTTTATAAGCCCTACTATTTGGAACCTCAGAAAGGCGGCGATAAAGCGTACACGCTTCTGCGCGATGCGTTAAAGGATAGCAACAAGGTCGGGATCGCCAAGGTGGTGATTAAGACGCGCCAATATCTCGCCGGGGTAAAACCGGAAGATGGCACGCTCGTTCTCGAGCTGATGCATTTCGCCGATGAACTTGCGGACCCGGAAAAGCTCCATGTCCCGAAAAAAACCGAGGTCGGCAAACGCGAGATGAACATGGCCAAATCGCTCATCGATAGCATGAGCTCAAAATGGAACCCGGAAAAGTACAAGGACGACTACCGGGAAGCGCTAATGGAAGTGATCGAGGAAAAAGTGGAAGCCGGCGGGAAAGAAATCGAAGAGAAACCGAAGAAAGCCCCCAAGCCGACGAAAGTAATCGATCTGGTTTCCGTATTGCAGAAGAGCTTGGAGCAAACCGGCGGAAAGAAAAAGGCGACTGGCAAATCGGGCAGGAAACAGAAGCAACCTGCAAAGAAAGCAGCGTGAGGTGGATCGGCTTCTCAGAAGACGATGGCGAAGAAAATCGCCGAAGGCGCGAATATGAGGCGGCGAAGCCGCATTGTTTAGCCAACATGTTAAGGACAACGCGTTTCATCGTTGATATCGTAACGGGCTTGACATAGCAGCTCCGCCTCGTTCAGCGTGAACGGCTATGAATTCTCTTAATCGATTTGCGGATCCCGTTTACTGTATTATGCGACTGATAGTCGGTCTTATGTTCGCATGTCACGGTGGTCAGAAGATGCTGGGCTTTCCTGGCGGCGGGCATGGTGGCGCCCAAGGACTAATGCTGATCGGTGGAATCATCGAGCTCGTTGGCGGGTTAATGATTGCGTTTGGGTTTCTCACGCGCCTCGCCGCGTTCGTCTCTGCAGGTGAAATGGCGGTTGCCTACTTCATGGTACACGCTGCGGGTAAAGCGATCGGTCATGCGCCAACTCCGACGGAGCAATTTTTTCCAATTCTAAACAAAGGCGAACTGGCCGTGGTTCTCTGCTGGCTGTTTTTATTCATGCTCTTTTATGGACCGGGACGCTGGAGCATCGACTCGGTTCTCTTCAAAGGTAAAGCTACTGCCTCGCCTGCGGCTTAAGTGGAGATCGCCACCTCTAAGGCGAAAAGATGAATGCGTTATGAAACAAAAATTTCTCCTGGCGCGTTTCTTTGTTGGAACGTTGTTTGCTTCGCTTATGTGCGACTCGGCCTGTAACGCAAGGGCGGAGGAAGTGAAAGATTTTGGTCGGGAACAGTTGAACAACTCACCGCGACACGGCGAATGGGTCGATATCAAATCGGGCGAGCGAACGATCAAGGCGTTTGTTGTTTATCCAGAGCGCAAGGACAAGTCGCCTGTCGTGCTTGTTGTTCACGAAATCTTTGGCGTAACCGATTGGGTCCGCAGTTTGTGCGACGAGCTTGCCGAGGCTGGCGTGATTGCAATCGTGCCTGATTTGCTCAGCGGCCAAAAATTCGAGGACGTAGATGGCGCGCGCAAAGCGATATCTGCACTGTCGAAAGAACAGGTGAAAGCGGATCTGGATGCAACGGCTGATTATGCCCTAACGAAGATTCCGTCGTGCAATGGCACACTGGCAATCTGCGGATTCTGCTGGGGCGGGGGAGTGGCGTTTGCGTACGCCAATGAAAACCCAAAACTAAAAGCCGCCTATTCTTTTTACGGCACCCCGCCCGATGAACCTTCCAAAGTCGCGAATATCGCGGGTCCCGTTTACGGCTTTTACGGCGAGAACGACGAGCGCGTGAACGCAACCATTCCCAAGGGCGAAGAGCTAATGAAAGCCGCCGGCAAGAAATATGAGCCCGTGATCTACAAAGGCGCCGGCCACGGTTTCATGCGACTAGGTGAGCCGTCCAATCCAGCAGTTCGCGAAGCTGATAAAAAAGCGCGCGACGAAGCCTGGGCGCGTTGGAAAACGCTGCTGAAACAGCTGCCATAAGTCGATGGTAGGATTCTCCGCGGGCTATCGCTAGAAATTCGTCAGACGTGTGCCGACAAAATTTGTGGCGGGCCGCGATCCTCGTCACGTTCGCGGCTACACTGGTTCCGTGCTATGAAAATCCTTAAGTTTGGTGGTTCTTCGCTTGCCACAAGCGATTGCATCAGGGGTGTCTCCAGGATCGTTCTTCAGGAAGCGCGGCGGGGACCGCTCATCGTAGTGCTTTCCGCTTTTCAGGGCGTGACCAACCAGCTTCTCGATTGTGCGCGGCTGGCGGAAAAGAATGATCGACGCTACGACGCGGCGTGGAAAAAAATCGCCGGCCGCCACCGCTCGGCGGTCGACAGTCTGGTCGGTCGACGTCGAGGTATCCGAATCCGTGCGCAAGTCGATACGCTTCTCGGCGATTTGCATGACGCGCTTCACGGCGTCCAGCTCTTAGGTCACAGTCCACCACGTGCGCTCGATCTAATCGTGAGTTTCGGCGAACGGCTGTGCGCGCTAATCGTGGCGGCACATCTTGCGCGGGTTCATCCCGCCCGGTTTGTTGACGCGCGACAACTCGTAGTCACGGACAACCAGTTCACGAACGCGAACGTGATCTTTAGCAAAACGAATCGCGCGGTGCGACGATACTTTACAGACCTGTTCGAACTTCGCCGCCGCCGGCCAATACCTGTCGTGACCGGATTTATTGGATCGACGAGCGACGGCCAAACTACAACAATCGGGCGCAATGGATCCGATTACACGGCCGCCATTCTAGGCGCCGCCCTTGGCGCCTCCGTGATTGAGATCTGGACGGATGTCGACGGCGTCTTGAGCGCCGATCCGAAGGCGGTCGCCCCTGCGTTTGTTTTGCCGCGGATCACATACGAAGAAGCGATGGAGCTGTCGTATTTCGGCGCGAAGGTGCTTCACCCCGCCGCGATTGCTCCGGCCGTGGCCAGGCGAATTCCGCTTCTGATCAAGAATACGTTCCATCCAGAGGCGCCGGGTACGCTCATTTCAGGTGATCGCAGCGATGGCGATCAACTTGCGAAGGGGATCAGCTCAATTGCGGGACTGACGCTCCTCACCATTCGGGGCCTGAGCATGGTTGGAGTTCCCGGAATCGCCGAGCGATTATTTCGTGCGCTGGCATCTCGCGGCGTCAACGTCATCCTCATCTCCCAAGCCTCATCCGAGCACACGATTTGTTTCGCCGTCCGCGAGGCCGACACCGCTTTGGCGATTGCGGCCGTGCGTCACGAATTTCGCTTCGAATTCCAGAACCATTTGACATCGCTCGATGAAAAACCAAATCAAGCGATCGTCGCGGTCGTCGGCGATGAGATGAAAGGGCACCCCGGTGTCTCTGGCAAAGTGTTCGGAGCGCTTGGCCGGCATAACATTAATATCAGCGCAATTGCCCAGGGCGCGTCAGAGCGCAACATCTCTTGCGTAATCGACGTGGCGCAGCAAGCGCGTGCGCTGAATATCATCCATCAGGCGTTCTTCGAAGTCCGCAAACGCCTCGCGCTTGTCGTGATCGGCGTCGGAAATATTGGTAGAACGCTACTGCGACAACTGCACGAGCAGCGCGCGTATCTGCTTGCCCATGGATTCGATGTCACGGTGGTCGGCGTGGCCAATAGCAAGTGGTTTGCGCTCGACGGTAGCGGCATCAATCTCGCACGCTGGCGCGAGAGATTATCCGTTTCGCGAAGACGGATGGATCCCCAGGTCCTGGCAAGGGAAATCGCAAAACTCGAGTTGACCGACGCAGCGGTAGTTGATTGCACTGCCGCCGATTCAATCGTGAAGGCGTATCCCGATTTTGTCAGAGCGAATCTGCACATCATCACGCCGAACAAGCGCGCGAACGTGTTGCCGTGGCGACAATACGCGGCCCTCATGGAGCTTTTACGAAAGCGGCAGAAGTACTTTCTGGATGAAGCCAACGTTGGCGCGGGACTGCCTATCATGTCGACGTTGCGCGATCTGATCGCCAGCGGAGACGTGATCAGGAAGGTGGAAGGCATTTTCTCGGGCACGCTGAGCTATCTGTTCAATAGTTTTGATGGGAGCATGCTATTTAGCGCTCTCGTGCGAAAAGCTTATCAGGCGGGGCTGACTGAGCCGGATCCGCGCGATGATCTCTCCGGTCAGGACGTGGCCAGAAAGTTGCTTATTCTCGCGCGTCAAAGCGGATTGAAATTGGAAATCGCGGACGTCCATGTTGAGAGCCTGGTTCCTCGAAGTTTGGCGCTGAGGCCATTTTCGCACCGATTTTTCAGCTCATTAGCTAAGCACGATTGCGAAATGGCAGAACGATTGAAACGCGCGCAATCGCGCGGCGCAGTGCTGCGATACGTCGGCACGCTCGAAGGCGGTCGCGCGCGCGCCGGAATCAGAGAGTTCCCGCATGGTCATCCAATCGCTGCTACCAAGGGCAGCGACAACATTATCGCATTTACGACAAAGCGTTATTCGCGTACCCCCCTCGTTGTTCAGGGCCCGGGGGCCGGCGCGGATGTTACGGCGATGGGCGTTTTCTCCGATATCCTCAAGTTGCTCAATTACCTGCCGCACTAGGATTCGGAACTATTTCCTTACGCCTTCCAATTCATCGGCAAGCGGCTGCGCATCATACACCTTGCGCAGCGCTTCGATTATGGCAGCAGAATCAACCGAGACAGCACGCGCTTGAGTGTCTGTGTAAATGCAATCGAGCACCAAAGATTGAATGTTGCCATCGAAAATAATGCCCACGAATTCGTTTGCCCTGTTTACAACGGGGCTGCCGCTGTTGCCGCCAATGATGTCCGCGTCGGACACGAAATTGAAATGTGTCGCGAGATTCAAACTGGCTTTTTTGTCGACCCAACGCTTCGGCAGATCGAACGGCGGCCTGTTGTCGTGTTCGGCAGAACGCTGATATAAACCGGCGAAATCAGTAAAGGCCGGAATTTGTTTCCCGTCCTGTTCGTAGCCGCGCACGGTCCCATAGGAAAGGCGAAGGGTGAAGGTCGCATCCGGATAGCTACCCGTGCCTTCGATCGCAAAACGTGCTTTGGCGATTTCCGAATACGCTTGTTTTTTGATTTCATCTTGCGCATCGTGGATCTTCTTCGCTTCTCTCGCTGGGCCGTCCAAAAGACGCGCGACATCGATCATCGGATCATGTGCTGCTTGCAATGCGGCCGCATCTTTCGCGTAAAGATCTTTGCGCACGGCGACATCTTTTAGTTTGGTCCCGGAGACGAGCTCGACGGCGCGATCGTGCGGCGATTTCCCACCGAGCACCTTTTTTACGAGCGGATCGTCGGCGCCAAATTGGGTGGCGAAATCGGTCAACGAATCCGTCAGACGCAGGGTTTCGTAGTCGTCATAAATCGGCTCGCTCGAAAAAAGTTCGAGTTCCAGCGAATCGAGCGCGCTGTCGCGGAATTGGGGAATCCGCTCCCCATTGGGTTTGGTTCGTTCGTCCACGGCACGAAGCAGCAACCGGGCATATTCAAACAGATTTCCGAAGAACGCTCGGGGGCCGCGATAACCAACGGGTATTGGCCGTTCCTGTTCAAGATAATTGTACAGTGGCGCGTTTTTGGCGATTTCGGCCTGAGCATTTTTGATCCGATCGTACGCGCCGGCGGTCGACCGCAATTTCGGATCGCGCGCAATCGCGTCACGCAGTTTTTGTTCGCGCGCCTGGAGTTGTGCCCAGATTTGCGGATCAAGCAGCCCGGCAAGATAACCGTCGTAACGTTTCCGGTTATTTTGGTCGCCGAAAAGATCGTCGCGTGTTTTTCTTGCGTTTTCGAACGATCGCGCACCGTACGCCAGCTCCAGCACTTCGCGTCGGTTAAACAAACGCAGGAGGTAAGGCAACCACCGATCGCGCGTGTCGGCCAGTTCATCGACGGTGAGCTGCCGGTCAGTTTTACCAGGGCTGCCGCTCACGAAGGTTAGTTCGCCGTCGCTCGGGCCGCGCGAATTCCATTTAAGAAAATTGTCAATCTTCGCGGGCTGCCCACTTTCGTAGACTCGAAAAATGCAAACATCGAGATCGTAGCGTGGGTACTCGAAATTATCCGGATCGCCTCCGTAAAATGCTATCTGCTGTTCCGGCGCGAAGACTAACCGGACATCATCATAACGCTTGTAGCGATAAAGGTGATACGCTCCGCCTTGATAGAGCGTGACGACATCCGAACGCAGCCCGGTCTTGTCTTTGCTTTCCTTCTCAATCGCAGCGATGACTGAGCTGCGCGCACTGGAAGCCTGGTCGTTTGTCATTCCCGGTTTCACCGCTCCGTTCACTCGCGTTGTCACATCTTCGATTGACATCAGCACGTTGAGCTCGAGATCGGTCGATTTGATTTCCTCCGCCTGGGTTCTCGCGTAGAAGCCGTCCTTCAAATAATTGTGCTGCGCGTCGCTCATCTTTTGTAATGTGTCGGCACCAACATGGTGATTTGTAATCACAAGACCATTTGCAGATACGAACGAGCCGCTGCCGCCAGAATTAAACCGGACGCTCGCTTTTTGCAGGTGCTCCAACCATTGCTGCGTCGGTTCGAATTGATATTTCTCTTTGAGCTGCTTGAGCGGTGGCGCATTGAAAAGCCACATTCCTTCATCGGCAAACCCTGATGCGGCAGATTCGAATGCGCACATGATGGCGAATATCGTTAGTTGTTGCGATGCCGAAAAACCAGTAAGCATCGCTTAGCATAGACACCGAAAAGCGCGCGACAACTGCTGGTCCTTTCCCTTACTCATGCTCGCGCTCGTAGTCGCAACGACATCGGGCAAGATAGAGGTATGGCAGCGTGTTGAAGGTCGCCTCTCCCTTCCGAAGGGAGAGGGGGAGGATGAGGGATGAGTTTGCCTTGGAGGAACACGGTGACCCCTCACCTCAATCCTCTCCCCTTTAACAAGGGGAGAGGCGGTTCGAACAACTCTGCTGGGCAGATATCAACATCTCGCCAATCGCTCACTCTTGAATAACTTGCGCAGATGCTCGGAACTAGGCGTTGCAAACTTGAGCGGCTCGATTTCGTTGTGGCCGGTGCGCAAAAATCCGGCACCACAGCATTGCACTATTTTCTAAGCAAACACCCGAACATAACGATGGGCGATCAGCAGGAGATACATTTTTTTGATGACGACGCGCTCTTTGTTTCCGAGCCCGATTACGAGGAATTACACAAACATTATGGACCGCTTGGGCCGTCCACCATTGCCGGTGATTGCACGCCCAGCTACATCTATCATGAGACAGCAGCGGAAAGGATTTGGAAATACAATCCGAAGATCAAATTACTGATTCTTTTGCGAAATCCTGTCGACCGCGCATTTGCTCACTGGAACATGCAACGATTTAGAGGTCGCGAACCGCTGGATTTTTTTGACGCCGTTCGAGAGGAAAAAACGCGTATTGCCGGAGCGCCTCCCGCTCAAGCACGCCGCTTTGCTTATGTCGATCGAGGATTTTACGGACAGCAACTCGCGCGTCTGTTCAAATTCTTCCCACGCGACCAAGTCAACGCGGTAAAGTTTGAAGAGTTTAGGGATAAGCAGCGAGAAATGCTGACTTCGATCTTTTCGTTTCTCGGTCTCGAACCGCTCCGTTCGGTGCGCAGTAAAGACAGAAACGTCGTTCCATACGAACGGGCGATGAATTGGGAGGAGCGAATTTTCCTCTACAATCTTTTCGCGGAAGACATCACAAAGGTCGAGCAGCTGTTAAACTGGGATTGTTCGGATTGGAAACTGTAATTAGGGAGCGCACAGCTTGCCCACCGGTGTGCGGGTGTACTCGCGCGCGCGGTGGCAGTTCGCTTCAGACTTCCGGCGCCCTCGCGAAACGTCACAGGGCTGCATCAAATCCTGCCCGTGGTTCAATACACTGCGCGATCAAGATTTAGACTTGACCTCTTCGCCGCTGTCAAAACAATGTCTGCTTCGGACATCTGGATCAGGGCAGGGCAGAAAGTTTTTCCCGGCAGTTTCTTTCCCCTTTTCAGAAGAGTTTATAAGGTCAACTTGCCGGCGAAAAAGGACAAAGCCACTATGACACCTACAAATCTATTAACGATTCATCGAAAGCCGCGCTCACTTGTCGCGCCGGAGCAATGCTCAGGCGGGGATTTACAGCGCAGCTGGCCACTGGTTCTCTTGGCGCTTGGCTGCTTTGCACTTTGCCCAGTGATGCAAGCGGTTGTCCCCGTCCCGGACGGAGCCTATCCAGGGGGGAAATACGGCAGAAGGACAAGACGCCCTTCTTAGTCTCACGAACGGCACATACAACACGGCAGTTGGCTGGTTTTCCCTTCCGAGCGTCACCGACGGCAAGTTCAATACAGGGATGGGCGCCGGGACGTTGGTTGATAACACGGCAGACAACAACACCGCCACTGGCGCCGGAGCGCTTTTAAACAACACGACCGGCGACTCCAATACGGCCACCGGGGCATTTGCGCTTTTTAGCAACACCACGGGCAGCGCAAACACAGTCACCGGCGATTCCGCGCTCTCGAGTAACACCACCGGGTTCCGAAATACGGCTACTGGCGCGGCCGCGCTTTTTAGCAACACCACAGGTCCCGCCAATACAGCCATCGGTTTTGGAGCTCACTAACAACACAATTGGCGGCACCAACACAGCTAACGGGTATCAAGCGCTATCTAGCAACACCACCGGCATTGGCAATACAGCCATCGGCAACGGTGCGCTCGATGGCAACACCACCGGCGATGACAACATCGCTTTGGGTGTCGCCGCGGGGAGTTCTGTGGCCACGGCTAACAACGTTATTTCTATCGGCGCCACCGGTGCGAACGTGAGCGACACGACTTGGATCGACAATATTTATGCTACAACTACGGTAAGCGCGACAACGTTGCCAGTCGTTGTGTCTGATTCCGGTCAACTCGGCACCGCTCCCTCTTCGGCCCGGTTCAAGAAAGAGATCAAACCAATGGACAAAGCCAGCGAAACAATCCTAGCGCTCAAGCCAGTGACGTTTCATTACAAGAGCGACAATACAAATATCCCGCAATTTGGCTTAATCGCCGAAGACGTAGCCGAGGTGAACCCGGATCTGATTGTGCGTGACAAGAATGGCGACATTTACACTGTGCGCTACGACGCGGTGAACGCGATGTTGCTCAATGAATTTCTCAAGGAGCACAAGAAGGTTGAGGAGCAAGCCCGTGAGACGCGGGAACAAAAAAATGTTATTAACCAGTTAAAGGTAAGTGTGGCAGAGCAGGAAGCGACTATCGCCCACCAGCAAACAGATTTTCAGTTCAAGCTCACTGAACAGGAAAAGCAAATCGAAGCCTTAACATCGGATCTTCAGAAGGTGAGCGCGCAGTTGGAAGCGAGCAAATCCGGGCCGCAAATGGTCGAGAGCAATCAATAAAAGCGGGAGGTGTAGTGGCACATGGCTTCACGCGCAATCTCTGAAATTATGCGGCTGGCACAGCCGGGCCCACAACGCACCCGCTTGGGATAGGACAGCCCGCCACCGCTGTCCAATGCCGTAGCGCGGGCTCTCTACTATTTAGGTTTGAATCGTGGACGCTGCTTCGGATCCGAAGCCAACAGCGCTTTCCAACGGAAAATTCGCGCGCCTTGCGACTTAAAAAAGGCGCGCAATTCATCCGTAAAAAATGAGGAACCGTCCGGTCGCGGATTAAATTCCAGCAAGAGACGCCCTTCGGGTTTGAGAAATCGTGTTCGGATATCGTTGATAAAAAATTCCCAATCGGCGGGTGTCCATTCGAGCCACTCTCCGTTGTTGGTACGTGTGAGCCGGTGAAAGCAAACGCGGTGGCCTGTTACGAGATCGAATTTTCTTCCAAGATCGGGCAGCGGCGTTTGCGGCTCAATGCGCCCGATCACGCGGCGAACGTTGAAGAACTCGGTTGTGCCGCGGAAGAACGGCTCCTCATCCGTGTCAAACCCCAGTCCCTCGTGACCAAATAGCCGGCAGAGGTAGAGAAAGTAACCGGCGCCGCAACCGAGATCGAGAATTTGCAATGGTGGAGAACGATCGAGCCAAAGATCCTGCGCGCGCCTAACGTTCACGCCGATCCAGTATTTTGCATCTTCGTAGGCATTGATCTTGCGCGCATTTGGCCGGCAGGGATAACTGTCACGCAATCTCTCTAATTCGGTCCTGTCAATCGTCCCGAGAATTCGTCGAGCGCTCACTGGGTGAGTGGAGCGGCAAACGTGTTCCCACAGGCTTTGGCCTGCGTCGAGTGAAAACAGTTTTTGAAATTTCCGCGAAAGTCGCACCCAATAACGATGCAGCGAAGTGCGTGACACACAAGGCCGACCCAGGGAGCGACAGCTTGGCAGTTGTCGAAATAAAGGCGACGGCCGCGAAGCCGTCACTCCTTGATAGTAACCTGGATCAGACCGGTTGAGCCTTCGCGTGTCATGAATCCACTTCCCCAGCCCCCGTTGCCTGGAATGAGCCGTTGCCCGTAGAAGAATTGCTCGTAACGCCAAATCATATCGAGTGTCGCGCCGGTAGTTTTTTTCCAGCGAAGCTTGTAATACAAATGGCGTTTCCATGACGGCGAATGGCCGGTCATGAAATTGACTTCGAATGGCGTTGGCCAGTTAAGAACGCTCCGTCGGATTTCGATGGAAGCATCGTCGCCTGCTGGCGGCACTGTAGAGAGGTTCTCTGCCTCTGATCGCGGTGGACCAAATGCGAAAACCTTTCCACCGTCTGCCAGCCCAAGCTGACCATTCTTCGTTGTACCGATGTTTGGACTCGGACCATTCCTGTCGTTCAGACTTAGGGCGAGGTCATTAACGTGAAGGATGCCACCAGTGCCGCGCCCTTCATACACGATCGAATTAATTCGTGCTGAGGTCATCTCAATAGTCCCGAAGCGATCGAGAAAAAGTGAAATCTGGCGGCCGGCGAAAATCCAGCTCGCTACTATGCCAATAACAAACGCGACCAGAACTCCAAGCGTAATGAGGATCTTGCGCATTCTTTTCTACCCCCGCAGGCTACGCTAATTTCGCGGATAAAACTTGTGGGGATTTGTCACTCTGAGCGGAGAGAAGAATCTCTGAACAGATTGTTCCAACAAAAGGAAAGCGCAAGATCGAGAGATGTTTCGCTTCTCCCAACATGACAACGAAAAACAGCAGCTGATCCGTGCCATCCGCGAAGTCCGCGGTTGACTAAAGGTTATGTTTTTTCCGCTGAATATAATCGTTCACTTGTTCTTCGAGAATCTCGAGGGGTAACGCGCCGTTTTTCAGCACGACATTGTTAAACTCGCGCCGATCAAATTTTTCGCCCAGTTCGTTTTCTGCACGCGCGCGCAATTCTTGAATCTTTAACATGCCGATTTTGTAGGCGCACGCCTGACCCGGCGCGACGATGTAACGTTCGATCTCGGATTTAACTTCTTTCTCGCCCATGCCGGTTTTCTCGCGCATGTAAGCGATCGCCTGTTCGCGGTTCCAGCGCTTTGCGTGAATGCCAGTATCGACGACCAATCGGACCGCGCGGAAAAGTTCATCGCGAAGGCGTCCCAGATCTCCGAACGGATCGTTGTCGTACCACCCGACTTGTTTCGCCAGCCATTCGCAGTAAAGCGCCCAGCCCTCTATGTACGCGGTGAACGGCAGCACTTTGCGAAATTGCGGAATGCCTTTGAGCTCCTCCGCGGTGGAGAGTTGCCAATGATGTCCCGGCACGCCCTCATGATATGCGAGTGTTGGCATGCTCCATTTTGGCACTTCATTCATGTCGCGCAGGTTCGCGAAAAAAATCCCGGGACGGCTGCCATCCATGGCGGGAATGTCGTAATACGCTCCCGGTGCAGTTGATTCCTTGAACTCAGGAACGCGGCGAACTTCGATCTTCGCATGCGGCGTACTAAGGAACAATTCTTTCGACGAACGTTCTGTCGCCTGCGTGATCAACTCCGTGTACCTCGCCAGGGCATCAGAACGGCCTTTGTCATCGTTTGGATAAAGAAAACGCGGATCCTTGGCGAGTTTGTCCATTGCCTCACCGATCGGTTGACCTGTAAAGCCGTTTGCATCGAGAATTGCTCGCATCTCGCCTTCGATGCGAGCCACTTCGCGCAGACCAAGTTCATGCACCTCATCGGGCTTCAGCGTGGTGGTCGTGTTCTCGTGCAACTTGTAGGCGTAGAAGGCGTCGCCATCCGGCAATTTCCAGACGCCATCGTCTGTTGTCGTTTTTGGCAGGATTGCCTGGAAATAATCGATTAGTTTTTGATAGGCCGGATAGACTTTGCTGGTTATCGCCGATTCCACACGCGCTTGAAGCTCGGTGCGATCTGCCTCGCTTAATTTCTCAATCTTCGCAGCCCGGGTTTTGAATGATGTCGCCAGAATATTCTCCGAAGCGGGTTTGCCGATAAACTCGGTCATCTCCTTGAGTACTTCTTCAACTACAAAACGCGGCGGCAAAATCTGTTTTTGTTCGCGGACCTTCAGGCCGTCGAGCGTTTGATCGAACTTCTTCGGCAAAGCATCGAGCCGCATGACGTAGTAATCACAATCCTTCCGGTTCAGCAGCCGGTGCGTATTCGCCATGAAAGACGGAAACTGGTTCTGGACTCCGAAGAGCTGATTAACGGGATAATCATGCCATTGCCACTTCTCGCCTTCGGCTTGTATTTGCAAAAACCAATCGAGCACATGCGTCGAAAGCTTTTGCGAAGACGATTGGCGATCGGGCGGATATTTGCGAAGCTGCGTCAGATCGCGCTTCCACCTGTCGAATTCGCGTCGTTGATGCGCGGGCGATTCGTCGTCGAGCTTTCCATTGTGACCTGTGATCCCGAATTGCTCCACCAGACCGAGCGTGGAGAGTATCTCCGGGTGATCGAAGAGAATTTCGGCAAAGACCTTCTCGTAAAACAGATTCAGACTCCATGGCCGGAACCAAATTAAATTAACAAGGAAGACCGCAATCGCGATTGCGACGACGGCAATTATTGCGCCGAACCACTTGAAAATTCGCTTAAACATGAGCTCGCGTCAGTGTTGGAACGCCTCCTTAACTATGATGGAGCGGTTGTCCACTTTGGATTCAGAAGTTTATCAAGTGTACATAGCCGACACGGGTTAGCCCAATGCTCAACGCCAGACGATCATCCTGTCATCCCGAACGAAGAGAGGGAACGCGCAGTTGGAGTTTCGTACACAAATTGCGGAGTGTGATCCAAGTGTGTGTGTCGTTCCTCGCTCCACTCGGAATGACAGAGGCGGTTTTCCGGGATGGCGTCATATGCGAATTTCAATTATAGCCAAGGGTCATGCCTGCCCCATCAGATCGCATCGATAAACCTGAGCCGCGGTGGCAGGTGATCCTTGCACTGCTCGCTGTCGGTGGAATTCACCTGGCATTGCCGCGGTGGTTCATCGTTGGTCCTATCTGGCTGCTGCCAGGCGTGATCATCGTATTGCTAGTGCCGACAATCATGACCCATCGGACAGGGCGTAAATCGCTCAATCATGCGCTCGGGATCCTGATTAACGCCATTATCACTATCGCTTTAATTGGATCAGTCGTCTTGTTAGTGACGACCCTGCCATCCCACAAGGAAACGCCATCGCGACTATTGCGTTCAGGGGGGCTCCTCTGGCTGACCAACGTCATCGTGTTTGCGCTCTGGTACTGGCGGCTCGACGGCGGTGGGCCGTCCGTGCGCCACGACCAAAACAAGTTCGGCAGCACAAGTTTTCTCTTTCCGCAGATGCAAGTCCCGCGTGATGAGCGTGCGCAATTTGAGTGCGCGCGTTGGCGGCCGCACTTTGTCGATTATCTGTTTGTCGCGTTTACGCAAAGCTCGACATTCGGCCCAACGGACGCACCGTTGCTGGCGCGCTGGGCCAAGGTTCTCGCGATGTGTCAAGTCTTCATCTCACTGAGCATCGTGGTGTTACTCATCTCGCGAGCCGTTGGTATTTTGTAAGGCATTCCGCAAGCCTGACTATTTGCGAGACTTTTGAAATGCTCTGAGCGCCCTCGGCGTTTTTGTCTTTCTGCTCTTACTCGTGCTCATCCCCACTTTCTTCTGCTGTTGTGAGGGCCAGAGACTGAGTAAAATTAGAAGTGCCCCGCATAGTTTCGCTTTTGCCCGCTGCGACCGAGATCGCGGCCGCGCTTGGCTTGATGGACCAACTGGTCGGTGTTTCGCATGAATGCGATTTTCCGGAAGGAGCAAATGCGCGGCCACGTGTCACGCATTGTCCAGTCCACAATTCGGGCCTGACTAGTGGCGAAGTCGATCAATGGGTTCGTCGCGCGTTGTGTAATAACGGGACGATTTACACGATCGATGAGCAACTTCTGCGTGAGCTACGCCCGGATGTAATTCTCACCCAAAAATTGTGCGACATCTGCGCCGTCGGTTATGGCACGGTTGCACGACTTGCCGAAACTCTGCCAGGCCCGCCACAGTTGGTGAATCTCGAGCCAACAAGCCTCTCGGATATATTCGATGATATTCAACGTGTCGCGAAAGCGTGCGGTGTGCCAGAACGCGCCCGTGGCATCATAGCCAAGTTGTCGGAGCGTGTTGAAGGCGTGCAGCTCCGAGTGGATCGCATTTCACATCGACCGCGTTGTTTCCTAATGGAGTGGGTGGATCCGCCATTTTGCTCGGGTCATTGGGGACCGGAGCTCGTGGAGATCGCCGGCGGCCGTGATTCGTTAGGGCGCAAGCATCAGCCCTCGGCGCAAATCGATTGGCGGGAAGTAGTCGACACTCGTCCCGAAATCATGGTGCTGGCTCTCTGCGGCTACAATATCAGTCGTGCGCGACGCGATTACGAGTTGCTCCGGAGTTTTCCTGATTTCGAGTCACTTCCAGCCGCGCATGACGGCGAAATTTATCTCGTGGACGCTAGCGCTTATTTCGCCCGCCCAGGGCCGCGTATTGTCGACGGCCTCGAGATTCTCGCCGGAATCCTGCATCCACGGGAATTTCCTGAATTCACTACACGCGGGCCTGACGATCCGCGCGTTGTCCGCATCAGCTAACGAATCCACTATCGGCAACCGCCCGCCCGTGAACGCCTTCGAAGTGCGGCTGCGAAATTCGAGATCGGTGCGCGTCTATCCTGTTCGCGAAATGTGCGTGAATTCACGAAATCAATGGATCAGCTTACAGCATGCGAATCAGCGAAATGAATTGGATGATGGTTGAAGAATATTTGAAGCGTGACGATCGAGCGCTGTTGCCGCTCGGCAGTACTGAACAACACGCATACCTTAGTCTGAGCGTCGACAGCATTTTGGCCGAACGCCTGGCCGTCGAAGCAGCGGAATCATCAGGCGTGCCGGTCTTTCCTGTGCTGGCCTACGGGATCACCCCGTACTTTCGCGCGTTTCCAGGAACCATCACGTTGCGGGTCGAAACGTATCTGTCGCTCTTGCGCGACATTCTCGACGTGATGGCAGAGCAGGGGTTCAAACGAATCCTGATCGTCAACGGGCACGGGGGCAATACGCCTGCGCAAGGGCTGGTGGGCGAATGGCTGGCGGACCATCCTGGCTTGCGAGTCAAGTTTCACAACTGGTGGAACGCGCCGAACGTTTGGGCACAAGTGGAGGCAATCGATCCTGTCGCATCGCACGCGTCATGGATGGAAAATTTTCCCTGGACGCGTTTGGCAAAGATCGACATCCCGCGTGAGCAAAAGCCGATGAGCGATTTGGATAAGTTGCGTCGGCTAGATGCAAAATCGCTGCGGGAGTATCTAAAGGACGGCAACTATGGCGGTTTTTATGAGCGCGACGACGAAGAGATGATGAAGATCTGGCGCACAGGCGTGGAAGAAACGCGCGCTCTATTAACTGAAGAGTGGGATTGAAAGCGGCAGGGCGCTGCCGCACTCCAAGACGCAAGCGCGTACGATGGCCAGGAATGATGGATAAGTTTTGAAATGCGGCGGTGTTCCGCCGCTCTTAATTCATAGAGATTCGCGCGTTCACTTTCGGCCAAAAACGTCACGCAGTTCGTCTTTAGCCCGCTCGAGAACGCGCTTTCGGCTCTGCGGTAAATTTTTCCCAGCGCGGTTGATGTAAAAATTCAACATCGACATCGCCGATTGATAAGGCGTGCCTTTGCGTCTTTTGCTCCGCTGGGCAGAACGTTTTAATGACAGCGCAATGCGATGCGAATCTTTTCCTTTGAAGACGTCCGACTCAAGATCGAGTGCGTCGCTACGCTTTGTGACTTTAGCCGACCATCGGCGAGTTCTCTTGCGGGGCGCGCCCTTCTTTGGTGACTTCCTAGCTCTCGCACTCACGATTATGTAGTTGGGCGTTGGACGTTGAGCGTTGGGCGTTTCTTTTTGGTCTCGATGGTTCAGCTCAGTGTCCGAGTGTAATCAGTCGGCCACCCCCATGCGCGTCACATTAACAAACTCTTCCGTGTGATGATCGATCTGCCGACCGCCGCGTCCCCGATTTTGGTGAATGTAAAGCGCGTCTCGTTGCACGGTGGAGACGGAAGGCGGCGGTAGATTGATTTCGTATTTCACCGGTTGACGGTGATCTGCGAGTTGCAGCTCCGGATGATAGACGCTGTCGAACTTCCAAAGCATCCGGATGAAATTGGTCTGTCCGCGAAGTAATTGCCGCGCAACGATGCGCGCACAGTCTCGAAGGGCGGCCCATCCAAGATGTTTATGGGAAAGGACTCGCTGAGTGTCGACAAGCTCCTTGTAAAACTCCGGAAGTGGCAACTTGGTTGGCAGCACAGCGTGTTGGATGTCGAACAGCCGGTAGTCACGCGTAGTAAGCCGACGCGATTCGGTGCGCCATGTTTCTGTCCCAGGATAAGGCGTGTTAATGCTGATGTTAACGACCTCCGGAATTTCGAGGCACCAATCGCGTACGACCTTGAATCGTTCGCGGTCCCAAGCGGGATCGGCAATGATATTGACAGCTACCGATATATCGAGCGAGCGAGCAAACTCCAACGCCTCGAAATTCTTTGAGAGCGTCACACGCTTTCGATAACGCTTGAGTCCATCTTCGTCGATCGCTTCAAGGCCGAGGAACATGGTATTCAGACCAAGCCGCTTCCACAGCTGGAAGATCTCTTTGTTACGCAGCAGCACGTCGCCGCGTGTTTCGAGGTAATATCGTTTTCGGATCCCGCGACGGGCAATGGCCTCGCCAAGCTGCATTCCGTGCTCGGCTTGAATAAAAGCTACGTCGTCCACGATAAAAATTCCGGGCTCGCGTATTTGCGCCAGCTCCTCAACGGCGAACTCGGGTGTCTTGACGCGGTAGTTGCGTCCGTAGAACGTCCACGCACTGCAAAAGACGCAATCCCAGGGGCAGCCCCGGCTAAACTCGATGGAAGCAGCCGGGTCCAACGCGCCGATGAAATACTTTTGGCGATGCTGAAGCAGGTCGCGGGCGGGGAGTAAATCGTCGAGCGATTTCACGAACGCGGGCGGTGGACCCCGATGATCGAGCGTTACGCAACCGGAAACATTGTTTAAGTTCGGCGGATTCTCGCCTAGCGCATCGAGCAGCCCGGTGATCGCCGTTTCGCCTTCGCCGGTCAGCACGCAATCCACGGCGCCGCCAGCGTGCCGCAAAATTTCTTCGGGGATAAACGAAACACTGTGTCCACCGACACAGATGAATGTTTCCGGCAATAAGCCCCGCGCAGAGCGAGCGAGATCGATGACTTCAGGAACGTTAGCGAGGTAATTGACGCAAAACGCGATGACGTCCGGTTGCCATCGTTTGACCAGGCGGAAAAAATTCTGGTGCGGTTCGCATTGCAAATCAATCAAGCGAACAGAGTGACCGGCGCCCCGCGCCGCGGCAGCAACAAGTTCGAGGCCCAGCGGTTCGAGGCGAAGATAGATCTTTGAGTACATCAGGCAGCTGGGATGAACGGCCAGGAATTTCATCTGTTTCGCGCAGGTCTTGATCTGGTTGAGCTCTCTGGGCAAGTGCTTTCCGAAGTTCTTCGCGTGGTGTTGGCTCGTCGCGCGTATTCAAAATGCTGTAGCCCGGTTCGCCGGCCCCGGTTGTGGCCACGGCGCTGTGTCGCAGTGCCTGCGGCACAGCGCCAAGCGCCTCGACGTAGCGAGGCGGCTACAGCAGCGGTTGCTACGCGGGTGATTTCTTCTCAGCAGCCCGTAAGCGAATGTTGATCTCGGATGTCAGCGTGCGATGGACTGGGCATTTGGCGGCAATCTCCATCAGTTTGTCGTGCTGTTCTGTGCTCAATGGACCGGTCAGTTCGATCTCCACGTCAATTCTGTCCAGCATTCCCTCCTTCGTTTCGCATTCCTCACAATCTTTCGCGTAAATACGTGACTGCCGGAGCGAGACTTTGATCGTCTGCAGCGGCAAGTTTTTCCGGCGCGCGTACAAGCCGATCGTCATAGATGTACAGACCCCGAGCGCTGTTAGCAGATAATCGTACGGATCAGGACCAGCGTCGCTTCCGCCTGCGTTCACCGGTTCATCAGCGAGGAGGCGATGTTTGCCTGCAACAATCTCTTGCTTAAAGCTGCTCGCGTCGCCGTGCACGACGACGTCCGCTTTTCGATCGCCGTTCTGTGTACTCATACGCCGGATCAGGGACGAACGATTCCTTTGAAGGCATCGCGATAGCGCCAGACCAGAAACAATTCAAGGATGGCAACGAAGATTCCCGGTGGCAATCCCTCGGGTGCCATCAAAATGTGAAAGATCCAAATATTTACGATAATGGCGCCGAGAATCGTTAGGCCAAGCGGAACGAACTTACCAATCAAGAGAAGCAAGCCGCCGATGACCTGAAAGCCGCTGATAACGTAAACGTAGCCGCTGGCGAAAAACGAGTGCAAATATTCACCGGCCACGCCTTGTGGGAGAGGCGGCATCGGAAGGAAATGCAGTAATCCATTGGAACCAAAAAAAAGAAAGATCAATCCAAGAAGGATTCGGGCAATAATGGTTAAGATTTTCATCCGAGGATAGTGGCGTGATCCTGCGCGAATTCCAAACCCGAAGTTCCGGAACTACTCAGATCTGTCCGGATTTTGAAGAGCGCCAGATTTGTCGCGCAATGCGCCTGGCCTTTCGATAAGCGTAAGGAATGGCGGAATACCTACCGAGATCACACCGGCCGATCGCGCAGATGTTCCGTCGCACGGGGCACTGGGCGACGAATTTGTGCGTGCGTCTTGGTATTTCTCCCGATGCGATTTCGTACTTGTCGATCCTGGCCGCGCTCGCCGCGGCGCTGTGTTTTTGGAAATCAGGCAAAAACGCGTGGCTGCTGATTATTGCACCGCTGTTTTGTTATCTCCGGCTTTGGTTCAACATGCTGGACGGCATGGTTGCAGTCGCGGCGGGAAAGGCGAGTGCGCGCGGAGAGATTGTTAACGACCTGCCGGATCGAATCTCAGATGTGATTATTTTCGTCGGCGTTGCGCACAGCGGTCTCATGAATCCTTTCATTGGTTATTGGACGGCAATCGTTTCCTTGTTCACTGCTTACGTGGGACTTTTCGGTCAGGCAATCGGAGAACGGCGCGAATTTGGCGGAATCATGTCGAAGCCGTGGCGGATGGTTGCGCTGAGCCTCGGGGCTTGGGCGATGTTTGTGTGCCGATCTTGCCAAACCGGTTTACACGATTTTGGCAGGCTAACCATTCTCGATTGGACTTGTCTGTTCATCATCGCAGGCTGTTTACAAACGATAATCGTTCGCTTGAAACGAATCGTGATCGCGCTTCAAGATAGAGCGCGATGATGTCCCCGCAGACTGCGCTGAACGACTCAGTGTTTCGCGCGTACCTCCTCATCGTTCCTTTGTCGCTCGCGATTGGTGGCGGGATTCTCGGTTTCCTGCATTGGGGGTTAAAGAAGAAACTCGACGCGATCTGGCGAACCTATCGTTCGTGGCTGGTGATGGCGCCGATTGGACTGCTGGTTGTTTTCGCCGGACGGGTGCCGGTCATCTTCGGGGTGACATTGCTTTCGATCTTTGGATTCAAGGAATTCGCGCGCTCTTCCGGACTGCATCGCGACTGGTGGATGACGGGCGCCGTTTACGCCGGCGTCGTTGCGGTCGGCATTGCATCTTGGATACCGCACCCGCGCGGCGAAGAGCCAGGCGCAGGTTGGTATGGATTGTTTATGGCCGTGCCGGTTTTCGCTATCGCATTGATCCTGCTCATTCCGATCCTGCGCAACCGCGCCCGGGGCGAACTGCAAAAAATGTCATTGGGCATCATTGGCTTTATTTACATCGGTTGGATGTTCGGGCATTTGGGTTTTCTCGCGAACGCGACGAATGCCTACGGATTTCTTTGTTACATCGTCTTCGCGACCGAATTGAATGACGTCGCCGCGTTTACATTTGGCAGATTATTTGGACGGCATCCGCTTCGCGGCGAAATCAGCCCGAACAAAACCTGGGAAGGCGCGCTTGGCGCGCTCGCGGTTTCGATGGTTTTGCCCTGGGTGCTTCGATTTTCGTTTCCATTTTTCGGTGCGACACAATTGATTCTTACGGGGTTGATCGTCGGAATCGGTGGACTGCTGGGCGATCTCTCCATCAGCCTGATCAAACGAGACATCGGAACCAAGGACATGGGCGCGGCGATTCCGGGGCACGGCGGAATCTTGGATCGCATCGACAGCTTGATTTATGTTGCGCCGCTGTTCATGCACATGGCGGGATATTATTACCGGTTACGATGAAAACCTGGCATTACGATTCCGCCTGCGATCTCGACCAACCATTGGTTGATCGCTTGCGCCGATTTCCGCGCGATCCCGACATGCTGGTTTACGGAGTGCGCGAGCTGATCGCAGTGATCATCCGCGGATGCCTGCGCATCTATCACCGGTTCGAAATTATCGGGCATGAAAATCTTCGGACCAATCGACCGCTCATTATCGTAGCAAATCATTCCAGCCATCTCGACACGCTCTGCCTTCTCGCCGCGCTGCCCTTGCGCAAATTGCATCGCGCTTTCCCGGTTGCAGCTGCGGATTATTTTTTCCAAAGCATGCCGCGCACTCTTGTCGCTGCCGTGGTTACCAATGCGCTGCCCTTTGCGCGACGAGTTCGCGTGCGCCGGAGCCTCTCCATCTGCTCGGAGCTCCTCAACGATCCCGAAAATATCCTGATCATTTTCCCAGAAGGCACGCGATCGGAAACGGGCGAGACTCGGGAGTTCAAATCGGGAATCGGCGCCCTCGTCGCCGGGCGTGACGTCACGGTTCTTCCCTGTTATTTGCAAGGCGCTTTTCGCGCGTGGCCGAAGGGCCGACGTCTGCCGCGTCCAAAAAAAGTTAGACTCATTGTTGGCGCGCCTCGCAATTATTCGTCGCGCAACGCAAACAAGATCGAGATCTGCGCGATCGCAGCGGAACTGCATCGCGCGGTGAAGGAATTGGGAGAAAGCAATGGAACCGACTGAGCATGCCATGACGAGTTGGGACGGCGCCGAGCTGTTCTATCGAGCGTGGATTCCTCGCGAAAGGACCGATAAGACGATTTTACTTTTTCATCGCGGCCACGAGCACTCGGGCCGGTGGCAGCAGACAGTCGATTTACTCGGGCTTCAAGACATCGCCGTTTTCGCGTGGGACGCGCGCGGGCATGGGCGATCGTCGGGCGAGCGCGGCGCCGCGAATAATTTTGCTGACGTAATCAGAGATGTGGACGCTTTCGCGCGCCATATTTCCGAGCGTTACAAAATCCCTTTCGAGAACATGATCGTTCTCGCTCACAGCCTTGCCGCGGTCAGTGTCGCGGCCTGGGTGCACGATTACGCACCGCCGATTCGCGCAATGATTCTGGCTACCGCTGCGTTTCACGTGAAGCTTTACGTCCCCTTCGCCATCCCGTTTCTGCGAATGAAACAAAAACTGTTCGGCCCGGGCCAGGTGAAGAGTTACGTAAAATCGAAGCTCCTGACTCGAGACCAGGAGCAGGCTGCGCAGTACGACGCCGACCCGCTTATCTTCCGTCAAATTGCGGTCAATGTTCTACTTGATCTCAACGATACGGCGGACCGATTGGTTGCGGACGCGGGCGCACTCCAAACACCGACGTTGATGATCGGAGCCGGCCGTGATTGGGTCGTTAGCCTGAAAGCGCAACGTGAATTTTTTAACCGGCTTTCGTCGTCGTTAAAGGAAATGGAGATTTATCCTGCCGCTTATCACGCCATCTTTCATGACCAGGATCGACATCTGGTTGTGCATCGCGTGCGTAAGTTTGTCCGGGAGCGCTTCGCCGAGCCGGTGACTCAGCCTTCGCTTTTGAACGCGGACCAGGTTGGCTACACGTGGGATGAATATGAGCGGCTGAAGTCGCGCGGCGGAATGAAGTTTGCCGTGGCACGCGCTGGACTAAGAGCGGCTGGCCGCTTGAGCCGCGGCGTAGATCTCGGCTGGCGGAACGGCTTCGATTCGGGGCTTTCGCTCGATTACGTTTACGAAAATAAACCGCGTGGATCTTTAGGAGTCGGCCGTTTGATCGACAAATCGTATCTCAACAGCATCGGTTGGCGTGGCATTCGGCAGCGCAAAACGAATCTTAAGAATGCGCTGAGAAACGTAATCGAAAAGCTTCATCAGGAAGGGCGGCCCGTTCGCCTTTTGGACATAGCTGCCGGGGCCGGGCGATATGTCATCGAAACGATGCACGAGCTTCCAGACATCTCGATAAATGCGACCCTGCGCGATTATGAACAGGAGAATGTCGATGCGGCGCGAGCGTTGGCGCAGGAATTTGGATTGAAAAATGTGATCGTGGAGCGAGGCGACGCATTCGACCGCGATTCGATTGCCGCAATCGCGCCGCGCGCGACGATCGGAATCGTATCGGGGCTTTACGAATTGTTTCCCAGGAACGAACCAGTCTTGAATTCACTCCACGGGTTTGCGGTGGCGATCGAACCGGGCGGGTATTTGATTTACACGAATCAACCCTGGCATCCGCAGGTCGAGTTTATTGCGCGCGTGTTACGTAATCGGGAAGGGGAACCCTGGATCATGCGTCGCCGGACGACGGCCGAAATCGATGAATTGGTGTGCGTGGCCGGTTTCCGGAAAATGGCGATGGAAGTGGATCAGTGGGGCATGTTCACCGTCTCAATCGCACGACGCGCGGAGCCTTAACCATCGCGTGAGCGTCTCTCGCCTTAAAGCATTCGCGGTTTCTGCCGGATTGTCGGTCCTGTTTCTGATCGTTTACAGCGGTTGCAATTGGATCACTGGGCAACGCAGTCACGTCGGCTCGTTTTATTTTCAATGGGAGCGCGCCATCCCATTCGTTCCTTTCATGATTCTCCCCTACATGTCGATCGACCTCTTCTTTGTCGCAGCGCCGTTCCTTTGTCGAACGGATCAGGAGCTGCGAGTCTTTTCACGGCGGGTCGTAGCCGCAATTCTCATTGCCGGCATTTGCTTTTTGCTTTTCCCGTTACGCTTTGCTTTCCCGCGCCCTCATGCCAGCGGATGGCTCGGCGCAATCTTTGATTGGTTTCGCGGAATGGATTCGCCTTTCAATCTCCTCCCGTCGTTGCACGCCGCGCTGCTGTTGCTCCTGATCGATCTCTACGCGAGAAATCTTCGCGGCATTTTCTTGTTCGCGGCGATGCTTTGGTTCTTTCTTATCGGTCTCTCACCGTTACTCACTTACCAGCACCACATCATCGATATTATTGGCGGCTTTGTTCTAGCCGGATATTGCTTCTACCTCTTTCGCGAGCCTTCGCTCGTGCTGCCAGTCGTGGTGAATCGCCGCATCGGATCCTATTACGCAGCGGGAGCGGCAGTCGTCTTATTCGTGGGCGCGATCTTCTGGCCATGGGGTGTGTTGTTTCTTTGGCCGACGATCGCGCTTGGCATCGTGGCGATCGCGTACTTCGGAGCGGGTCCGGTCGTTTTTCACAAGGCGAGAGGGAAGTTGCCTTGGAGCACGCGGTTTGTGCTGGCGCCTTGCTTGCTCGGTCAATATTTGTCGCTGCTGTATTACCGCAGCCAATGTCGATCTTGGAATGAGGTCACGCCGCGAATCTGGATTGGCGGCAAACTGGGATCCCGGGCCGCGAACAAAGCTTTGGGCTCCGGCGTCACTGCTGTGCTCGATTTAAGCGCTGAGTTTTCCGAAGCGAAACCATTCCGCAAAATCAATTATCGAAACATCCCCGTCCTCGACTTAACTGCTCCTACCCAGGCGCAGCTCGCGGAAATGGGTGAATTAATCGGCAATCACTCCCAAAACGGTGCCGTCTATGTTCACTGTAAGATCGGTTACTCGCGAAGTGCGGCCGCGGTCGCCGCTTATTTAATAATGAGTGGAAAAGCGAACACCGCGAACGATGCATTCGCGATCATTCGCCGGGTTCGACCATCCGTTGTCATTAGACCCGAGGTGATCTCTGCATTGGCCGAATTCGCTCCGCGAGTTCGTTCTTCCCCCGATGGCACCGACTCTTTTCTCCTCGCCTTAGATTATGGCGCGCGTCCATGATCGCGGGAATCTTATGAACTATAACGAACTGATTCAGCTTTACTTCGAGCGTTCGACTGCGATGCAGCAATACTGGAACCTCTACGTCATCATCGTCGGCGGGGTTCTGGCGTTTTCCTCTCTGCGCAAACAGCCGGCTGCAATTACTACCGCGCTGGTCTGCATTTTATTCGCCCTGTTTGCCTATAAGAATCTCGATGCGATGAAAGACACGACCGCGCAACGCTCCGCCACGATCGAAGCGATCAAACAATTCGATTCTGGCGGCGTCACGGCCACTCCCTCAAAGCAAGTGCGCGATCTGCTCGAGCCGACTCTTACGCCCGCCACGTTTGGAAGCGTCAAGGCCACCCACATCATCAGCGACCTGCTCACCATCGTCGCACTTTGCGCGATGGAGCTCCGAAGAAGAAGGCTCAAAGCGACCCCGAGCTTGCCCTAAGGCGCTCCATCTCGAGAAAATGATTCCCTTCGTATTCGGCTTCTTACTCTTTCTTACAATGGGATTATTGTTAACGGGATGGCCGAAGCTCGTGCGGGAATTCACTATCAATGCATGCGAGAGCGGCCGTTGGGGGTTTTGGATTGGCCGGAACATGATTTTGCGCCGTGTGAAGAAGCCGGGATATCTTATTGAATTGCGCCTGATCGGCGTTGTGTGTCTTTGGGCCGCTGTACTCCTGGGATGGGCGCTGCTAGCTCCGAAGCACTACTAACGCCACTTAAGTCGGTGACAGCTGGGCGATCCCGAGACCGCGGGTGAATTCCAGGACGAAGATTTGTCGCCACGTCTACTTGATCAGCTCTTCCAAGGGCGCAGCGTATGACTGCAATCACGATGTTTCCTGAAACAATTTGTTCAAATCTGCAGACACAGCGCCGTTCGCCAGAAGATGGAATGTGCCGTTTGTTTTGATGTCTTTGGCGGCGCGCAGGAATGTGCCCCACGCAGCCAGAGCAAGGCCGGAGCCGACAGAAATCCGCCGCACGCCGAGATCGGCCAATTGGGAAAGCGAAAGCTGGTGATTGAATCCGGAGACGAGGACATTGACATGCTTGGGAGCGACTGTCTTCACGATCTGCGCAATTTCATCTGGTTTACTGACGGCCGGCGCGTAGACGCAATCGGCACCGGCTTCGGCGTACGCAACGAGCCGGTCGAGGGCGGTATTGAACGGATCGGAATCGTGCACCAGCCACGCTTCGCAACGGCCGGTTAGGACGATGCCACTGCCCGAAGCGTCAATCGCAGATCGCGCCGCCCGAATACGATCGATGCCCAATTTTTTTTCGTAGAGCGGTTTGTCAGTGCGACCGGTACTGTCTTCGATTGATAGACCGGCAACTCCGGTTGAAACGCAAAGTCGCACATTGTTCGCCACGTCTTCTGGCTGATCGGCGTAGCCGGCCAGGAAGTCTGCGTTTACCGGCAGCGTTGTTGCTTCCACAATTTCGCGGATGTGCGCGAGCATTTCATCGCGCGGAACACCGCCATCGCGTTTTCCCCGCGAAAAAGCGAATCCTGCTGAAGTGGTGGCGAGTGCTTCGAATCCGAGATGTTCCAGATAGATCGCCGTTCCGATGTCCCACGGATTTGGAAGCACGAAACACCCGGACTCGTGCATCGCGCGAAACGTTGCAGAAGATTGTTGCGGTGAACTCATGTCTTAAACCTATTCTGCCCTGGCTCGAGTGCGAGAATGGAATGGCCAGCGATGCGTTTGCCCTACAATCTGTCTATCGTCTTCCCGAATTATTTCGATTTTGCGTCGTTGGATTTCCAAATCCGTCGTAATGGGCCTTCGACTCCGTAAATCGGATCGTTCTCCGGCATTGGCAAGGCCGCAATATTGTGATCGGCTTTCGGGCGCTCACCCGGGAGACCCCGAAGTAAATCCCACTGGCGACCTTCGGGATAAGCTCCTACGACGCCAAAATCGTTGCTAGCACCGATGTTCTGATGTGCCACACCGGCCGGGATGACTATCACATCGCCCGCATGCACCTCGATGTTCTTGCCATGCTCGCCGCCGAGTCGCAGAGTGGCAGCGCCAGAATAAACACCGAGCACTTCATGCGACGTGCTGTGATAATGGGGAAAGGAATAGACTCCGTCTCGCCACGAGTTGGTCCAATCGTTTTCGGCAAAACGCTGTTCGAAAATGGACGCCGAATCTTTGGCATCGGTTGCGATTGCCTGCCGATAAAACAGCAAAGAAAGGGGACTATTTGGGAAAATACCGTCGTCTTTGAAATTCAATTGCTCGGGCTGAACAAGATCGTGCTTTTGAGTCATGCGCAGTTCTCTCGCGTTAAGGTAACGCAAGAAAGGTCGGAGTTGGTCTTGGCAGCGATGAAATTGTAATAGAAGCGGTCCCGCAAATGTTGTACCCGCCTCAGAGTTTACTCGCGGCAAGTGTCGAGGCGTCTGGGATGTTGCACCTTCCAGCACGGCGACAGAGCGCCGTGGCTACAACGCTTGTTTTTCCTGGAATTGACTACAGGATCGAGCGAAGCAGGCCGCCTTCAGCGCGCAGAGCGGCACCATTGGTAGCAGATGAAAGAGGACTCGCCACAAACGCAACTAATGCGGCTACTTCTTCGATTGTGGCAAATCGTTGCAGGAGAGAACTCGGTCTCACTGTTTTAAAGAAATTCTTCTCTACTTCGGCAGGCGTGATTCCCCTTGTCCTCGCGACGTCGGCAATGAATTGCTCGACGCCTTCGGATCGTGTTGGACCGGCGAGGATTGAATTCACTGTGATGCCGGTGCCCGATGTCATTTCCGCGAGGCCGCGAGCCAGGGCCACCTGCATGGTCTTGGTTACCCCGTAGTGAATCATCTCAACAGGAATGTTCACAGCGGACTCGCTGGAAATGAAAATAATGCGCCCCCAATTTGCCGTATTCATACCCGGCAGGTAACGCCGGCATAGCCGTACCCCGCTCATAAAATTTGTCTCGATGATGGCGTGCCACTCGTCGTCGGTGATTTTCTCAAACGGCTTCGGTTCGTACATGCCAAGGTTATTAACAAGAACATCTATCACAGGCATAGCCTCGATGCATTTCGCGCAGCCGCGCGCTGTTGCAAGATCGGCAGCTATGCCGCTGACCTTTGCATCGCGGATATCCTTCTGAATCCTCTTAAGCGCGGCCTCGACTCGATTCTGAGTGCGGCCGGTAATGACAACGGAAGCTCCTTCGCCCGCCATGGTGCGTGCAATCGCAAAGCCGATACCAGCGGTCGAGCCCGTGACCAATGCTTTCTTTCCTTCTAATAGCAGATTCACAGGCTTAGACAGCAACTAGATGATGTCACTTGGGGGGCTCTCGGAACAACGGAACTGGAAGCGAGCACCGTTAGCAGTGCCCACCTCCACTTGTCCCACGTCTCCGGATAAAAACGAGGATGTAATCCCATTATCTGATTCCCAGCGACTGAAGCGTGGCAGCATCAACTGTCCCTGTCACGCTGAGATTGTTGTCCTCCTGATAACGGGCAAGAGCGGCCTCTGTTTGGTCGCCAGCTGTTCCGTCGATCGTGCCGTTATAGTAACCAAGCTTCGCAAGCTCCGCCTGAACAGCGCTTACAGCCGCGTTGGCCGCGGATTGACCTGAATTGGAGTAACCAGACTGATCATCATCGTTGTATGGAGAGTAGTTATAGTAATCGTACGGGTTACCGGAGGAGTAGTCGGAATCATAGGGATAATAGCCGGAGTAATCATCCGGGTAATCGCCATAGGCGTAGTAAGGATCGTAATCCGATGGGTAAAGTCCCCACCAGAAACCGTCGACAAAAACAAACACCCGATTGTGATCAAAGTGCGAGTGATGCCTGTCCCAATCGCGATGCCAGTTGTTTGCGTCGTGCCGCTCGGAAGCGTGGTTTCTCACAAAGGACTGACGATTGGCTGCCGTCGAAGCCCGCGGATCCGAAACCCGGTTCCGCCCTGTGGTTGAGCCAACGCGATTTGGTTGACGACGTGCCGCACCGGCAATTGAGCCAACGCGACCCGGCTGACGATTTGCCGCAGCAACTCTGCCAGCATATGGCCTTGTGGGTCCGACTGAGCGAGTGAATCCGTGCGGCCGCACGGCGGTCATGCGATTACCACCATAGTAGAATCGAGGCGCGCGACTTACGGCCCCAACACTTCTCCCGGCAAAGTATGCCCCATTGCTACGGAAAGCCGGTGCTCCTCGAAAGCCACCACCGTAAAAGGCTGGCGCGGCGCGGGAACCACCACCAGCAGAGCCCCCGGCGCGGCCGCCACCGCCAATGTGGCCGCCACCGCCAACTTGGCCACCGCCTCCGCCGCGCGGACCTGCCCACGTTGGCTGACTAAGACTAACAAAAGCGATCCCTGCTAACCCTAATAATGTAATTCTTTTCATGACATAAACCTCATGGCCGATTGGCTGCGCTGCCATTGCGATTCCGTGGGATTTTGCGGTCTCTCTTTGGAGAGATGCAGTAACCAGCAGGTGCGTCGTCTAAAATGACGAATGGCTTCGCCCCGCTAAATCGTTAGAGCGTTGGACCGTTGAATCGGATTTCCGTGTAACCCGCCTGAGGCGGGGTAACGAATCACAAATCACGCACGCTTTAGCCGAAGAGTTTTGCCTGCTGCGCGAACAAATGCTCGTCGATGGTGCGGATCAACTCTTGAATATTGATGGGCTTGGCAAGAAATGGATGCCCGTCGATGTGTACGCCAGCCTTGGCTTCGCTCGGCGTAACGAGCGCCGTGAGGAAAATGATGGGTGTGTTTTGCAATTCCGGGTCGGCCCGAATTTGCGCTGCGATTTCGCCTCCGTCTCTGATGGGCATGATTACATCCAGCAAGATGAGGTCTGGCCGAAAAATCCGGGCGCTCCGGTAAGCCTTAGTTGAGTTATTCTCTTCAAGCACGAGATACTGACCTGTTTTTTCGAGAAGGATTCTAACCAGGTGAGTGGCGTTCGTGTCGTTATCAACGATCAGGATTCGCCTCTTTCCGTTGACTCTGGAGATTGCAGTTGAATCTGGCCAGGAGACATCACCCTCGGGTTCATGAGGAAGGAAATTCGCTTCGATTACCTTGTTCATATCTCTTTCGATAACGTTGTTATTTCTGGTGGCTTCCTAGCTAGTCAGCCATGTGACAAACCAGGCGCCGAGAAAGCCGATTATTAAACCGATCAAAGGGCTGGAAATGGCGAACCAAAGCGGAATCGCCTCGCGTAATGGCAGCGCATCTCGTCGTCGTAGATGCCAGTGTGCACTTGTGATTTGAACTGTTGAATGGCCCGATGCTTCCTGCGGCACTAATCGATCAAGGGAGTGAGTGGCTTTCATGCCTCCAACACTCGATGACGATTCCGTTCCGGCTAATGCGCGTGTGTGGGATTTTGCGATGCCACCGAAGAGTTGATTGATGCTCCCTCTTTCGAGTGAGAACGGGTTGGTAAGCTTCGTGAGAACCATATCGTAATAAAGGAACGCACACTACTTGGTAGGGCGCGACCGCCGGGCGCGCCGCGAACGGCGGACGGCCTGGCAGTCCGTCCCTATCTTCACCAGATTGATTCTGATTAGCGATAACCGCCGGAGACGACCAGTGTTTCACCAGTGATCCAGCCAGCATCTGGTGAAGCAAGAAACACGACGGCAGGAGCAACGTCGTCTGGCTGTCCGATTCTTCCAAGCGCGCTTTGTGCCTCAAACAACTTTTGGAAATCGCTTCCAACGAAGCCGCCTGCGTGAAGGCCTTCCGTTTCCACCATGCCCGGGTTGATGGCGTTCACGCGGATTTTGCGTGGTCCAAGCTCCTTTGCCAGCGATTTGGTGATCGTATCCACGGCTGCTTTGGTCGCGCTGTAAACCGATGCAGTCGGCGGCGCCGACATGCTGGCGCTAGAGCTGATGTTGATTACACTTCCGCCTTCGGGACCGAAGTACTTCGTTGCTTCTTGGATTGCTAAAAGCAAACCGAGAACATTCACGTCGAAGTGTTTGTGGAAATGTTCCTCCGTGACATTCTCCAGCGGAAGAAACTCGTAGACGCCGGCGTTATTAACGAGGATATCAAGCCTGCCGAAGGCTTTTTTCGCTTCGGAAAAGAGGCGTTCAACTTCGGCCTTTTTAGCCATGTTCGCGCGGACAGCGACCGCCTTTCCACCCTGTTTTGTAATTTCGTCCACGACACGATCGGCTCCTTCCTTGCTAGAGGAGTAGTTAACCACCACGGCCGCGCCTTCGGCAGCGAGATGTTTGGCGATCGCAGTCCCGATTCCTTTTGACGCTCCAGTTACAATTGCAACTTTCCCATCAAGTTTTTTCGTATTCGTTTGCATTTCGTTTTCTTTCTATTGATATTTTTAACAGCAAAGGCACTCGATCCGCCTAGCGAGTGTCGCTCGCTGAAGCGAACCCAAGGAGCTTGGCAAG
The DNA here is from genome assembly GCA_003219415.1 of Verrucomicrobiota bacterium. Lineage (GTDB taxonomy): Bacteria > Verrucomicrobiota > Verrucomicrobiia > Chthoniobacterales > UBA10450 > Udaeobacter. Next base: position 42,119 of record QHOS01000029.1, read on the forward strand.
ACGAGATTCGTAAGATTCGCAGGTAGGACAATCTCCGTCGGGCTCAATCCAATCTGGATGCTGAACACTGAGAGCGCCATGAATTTCCTGTTGAAGTTGAACAAGGCGCGTCCGACTTCGGGTAGTCATTCTGTCAGTCGCATTGTCTTCGCCATTTGTCATTTGTTTCCATGCCATCTGTAAATTGTCATTCTGAGCGAAGCGAAGAATCTCTGGGACTTCTGGATCGATCCCCACGGCAATAAATCCGAGATGTTTCGCTTCGCTCAACATGACAAATCGTTTAAACAGTGAGTTGTTGTCATTCGTTAGCCAACTCGTTCATGGTAGAAGCATCAAGGTTGAGAAGCGCCGCAGCGGTGTTTTCTTCGAGATGTTTTACTTTTGAAGTTCCGGGGATCGGCAGCATAACCGGAGACTTCTTGAGTAACCACGCCAGAGCTATCTGCGCAGGCTGAGCGCCGAGCTGCCTGGCGACCCTTGTTAATACTCCATGCGGTTTCGCGAGATCGCCAGTCGCGAGCGGGAACCAAGGGATGAACCCGATGTTGTTGCGCGTGCAGTAGTTTAAGACATCCTCGGAATCGCGGTGCGCGAGATTGTATTGGTTTTGCACGGTAGCGACTGGAACGATGCGACGCGCTGCTTCGATCTCGGTAACGTTGACTTCTGAAAGTCCAACATGCCGGATCTTACCCTCTTTCTGGAGATCTCGCAGCACGCCAAATTGGTCGTCGGCCGGAACCTTGGGATCGATGCGATGCAACTGGAACAAATCGATACGCTCGACGCCTAGGCGTCGCAGGCTCATCTCGCATTCCTGTCGTAAGTAATCAGGTCTTCCTAGCGGAACCCACTTGCCAGGGCCAGGTCGGGTAAGACCCGCTTTAGTGGCAACAACAAGTCCTCGTGGGTAAGGATGCAATGCTTCGCGAATCAGGTCTTCACTTACGTAGGGCCCATAGGAGTCTGCTGTGTCGATGAGGTTGGTACCGAGCTCGACTGCACGGCGCAAGACTCCGATTGCTTGCGCTCGATCAGCTGGCTCGCCCCAAACACCAGGGCCCGTCAGTTGCATTGCGCCGTAGCCTAGCCGGTGAACGGGAAGGTCACCACCGATTGCAAACGTGCCGCTCCTCGCGGCAGGTCTCGTTTTAACACTTGCCGCAGGAGTTAGTTTAGGAGGTCCCATGTGGTGCTGAATAACGTCGATAGTCTTGCTCATAAATGTCCCTGTTATTCTTCTTCTTCCCTCTTTGTCTTAGTCTTACTAGTGCTTGTTCAAGCCGGACCTTCGTACGTGCCAGGACTCTTAGGAGTAGCACGCCACTCCGGTTTGCGCTCCCTACTCGCTTTCGCCAACGCGTTTCGCACACCATCGGCGTCGAGGTCTGTGGCGTAAACCGGCGTGTCGGGTTGTTGCCGCCAGGATTCATCCAGTCCACCAGCATCGACGCCATCAAATCCGAGCTCATCAATTAGACGCAGCACAACCGCCTTCGCTGCGGGATCGTCACCGGCGACGGGTAAGGCAATACGCCCAGGGCTGCCAGGCGGCCGCCCCAATTCGTAAAGGTGCTCGGCATAAGTGGTGTTGAACGCTTTAACTACGGGACGACCGAGTTGCTGTTCTACCCAGCGGCTTTCGGTCATACCGTTCTCGATTCCATCAATGCGACCGTCACGTTGCTGCGGATAATAATTGCCCGTGTCCACCACAACCACGCTGTCCGGTGTTTTCGCGAACAAACCCGCTGGCAAGGATGGAATGTTCCTCAGCGGTATCGTAACAATGACTAGCTCACCAGCCTGAGCCGCCTGCTCGACTGTGACCGGAGTCGCGCCAGT
>QHOS01000030.1 GCA_003219415.1 Verrucomicrobiota bacterium
GGCTGCAACCGACAAGAAGTTGAAGCGCACTCTCGAAATGTTAAATGTTTAGATACGACCCCAATTCCTCACGGGTCCAGATGGCAAGCAAAGCACCACTACGATTGTTCGGCCAGCGAAACCGGAGGAAATTCCACCGGACCTGCCACCAATCCAGCCGAAGTAAGGATGATTCCGCGAAATTTGCTTCCAGACTATGACGGTTGGAGAACGGATTATACGGGGGAATCGTTAACTCTACCGCAATACATCACTTCGTTGATACAAACCAACGCGTACAACGCTTCGCTCGTGCTTGCGTTCACCACTCTCGCAGCGCCTGAACTTCGACGCCATGGAGATTACGTACTGTGGTAACAGAAAACAAAGGTTTTTCATCTTCCCGGCTTCGATTTCCACTACATTTTCGCAGACCAGCATTCACCGGAGCCTAGACCTATTAGAAAGGCCCCCGCCCCCGGGGACGGGTCACCCGTCAAGCATCGGGGAACAAACTCGAAGTGACTGGTATTGCTTCACGAGGGCAGGAGCATCAGCCGAATCGCAGCGCGATGGCAGAATTGGCAGTCTCTAGCACACTCACAGCGAACGGCAAAGCATCGGACTACTTGGTTTGTGTACCATGTGAAAGCGGAGCGACCTTGACCACCTAACAGCCGGAGAAGCGGACTCTAAGTTTAGGGGCTTTGCGGCCCGGCGTGGCTTGCCTCTGTAGTGGGAACGCCTACGCGCCCCGCCAGCGTGCCCGAATGACTTACTAGGTGTCTGTTATCAGCCAGCGTCCGTCGCGCTCTGCCTTGCCTCGATGTGGTCGGGCGCTGGCGTGTGTACAGTCGGGGTTGCGAAGCGTCCAAGGCGATTTTGAACACAAAAAAAGGCACTATTCGCCAAGTGATCGCCAAGTTTCGCGTGCGACGCGGGGTGAGCAGCGGTTACACAAACCTTCGTCTAACAGTTGGGAGCTAATTTGGACGGGGTTGGACGAACGGTTACATGATGAAGCGTATGATTACAAAATTTGTAATGTGCTGCCAGCAAGCATGTTCAAAAGTGAACACCGCATCGATTGGACGAACACCGACCGATTTCACGCGGAGGACCTTTAACCCATGCATTCACCGGAGCCTAGACCTATTAGAAAGGCCCCCGCCCCCGGGACCGGTCACCCCTGGCATTCGCGCACGCAACCGGGTCTTTTGAAATGCGCATCGAAAGTCCCCTCTCAAATCGGCAGTGGAAACACGAGGGAAAGGGAGTCGAGAAAACGATGCATCCAAAATAGTTGTATTTGATTACGGCGAACTTCGGAGTGCGTTTGTTAGAACGGATCAGAGATGTCCCAATACAATCGGACGAAAAGTGTAATGAATTTCATGAAATGGTAGACATTCATTTGAGCGCGCAAAAAGCATCGCAGGCGGCGCTTGAAAATTTCCGGATAGAATTACGCGAAAACGGCGAAAAAGCGCAAGAAGTCGATCAAGCGGCAAAGTGCGTGCTGCGTTGCCGACCCGCCAGACTTAGGATTGCGAAATCATTGATTTCAGAGCGTCGCTTTTCATTTCAAAGCGAACGCGCTTCACGAATGGAAAACAGGTTTTTCGTACGAAATCGTTGCGGTCGCGAAGGGTGAGTAGAACGCGCCTCGTTCTAGCACAAATTCTAGCACAAACGCGCCAGACTTCCCTTTGTTTGCGCGCGATTAAAGCGTGAGTGGGGCGCAGTTCAAGAGAGGCTTCGGAACCCGTGTATGGTGCGAGTTTTTTCTATCAAAAAAATTTTCGGCGCCCCAAAATTCGTTAGGCACAAAATCGTAAGCCTGCCATGGGCGCGGTCTGACCCGTTACCGAATACGCTACCAATCTTACTGGCCGATTCTGACCTGCGGAGTCCCTGTAAATGCAACGTGGGATGAATGTTTCAATGCCCGTTGTTCGAAGCACGCTTTTTCGAGATGTTCGGCTAAGAGTGTCTTCTCTCGTGGGAACAACTGACTCTTAACTACGATCATCGCTGGGTAATTAGCCCGATGCTACCGAATACGCTACCAAAATGTCGCATGGAGGGAACGCGAGGCTACGCCAAGTGCCGAACGGAGCCATCACGGGCGGGTGCCAGGAATGCTCTGACTTTTCCGCAGTTTTCTTTGCGTTTCTTTCTTTGAGCGTGCGTCGGACAAATTTGAAACGCTTCCGGCGAATTCATCTGAGGCTAACCTCCTGTTAAATTCGGCTACGTCTACAGCCAAGATGTATCGTCTGTTTGTGATTAAATGTGTCCGCAGCCATCCGCGCTTTTCGTAGCGCCAATGCCGATATTTTGGATAAACCTGTAATTTCACAAAAGCGGTGTAACGACATTGGTGGAATGTACTCAGGCGGAATGGTCTTTTGTGCGTTAGCAGAGGAATGCTGTGAGTTCATGTCAGCACGGTACAGACGTTAAGAACTTAAAATTGAAGCTTTTGCGCTTATCAAATCTCGTCCAGTTTACCTAGGTAAATCGCCCCAGTTTGCGAATTTTTTCTGTTTGTCAGAGCGCGAGCAGAAATGGGCTCGTTCTTGCACAAATTCTTGCACAGTTTTCGCCGCAGCTGCCGGAGTCGCGCGTTTGCTCGTGTAACAATTTGGTCGGTTTGTAAAACTCCCGTGATTCGACAGAACTCTGGCGAGTGCAAACTTTCCGATGGCCCAATAGTATTAGAAAGCCGCCCAGTTATGTTTACCGATTTCGCGAAAATCGACATTCGCAGTGCCGATAATGCTATCGAACTTTTTCGAGAATTCCTTTTCCTGACGTCTTGGACGCAGATTTTCCTGTCACACTTACCTGGGTTGTCGAATAGGCTGCTGTGCTGCCATCCTCGTTGACCGTTAAGCTCGCCTGCACTTGCACGCTCGTGCTTCGGCCAAGTTTATAGGAGCGTTTATAGATTAATGTCCGGTTCTGACGAGAGACCGAGCCGCTGCTCATGTTACTCCAGTGTGTTTCCGATGGGTCGATGTTCAGCTCGATCTGCGAATCCCATGTGCTTTGCGGCCCGACACTGTGAATGGTTCCCCGCCATGTGCCTGCAAACAATTTTTGTGTGCGTGATGCGGGGGCAGTCTTCAAGGGTTGTCGCCAAATTGAATTGCCTAAAGTCATATTTGCCAAAGTGACTTCCGGTGTACTCGTGGTCGCTGCCACTGGGGTTGCTGCCGGCGTGGTTTCAGCTACGGGCTTGAATCCGGCATCGTTCGGGTTTCTGAAAATGCGCCGTAACAAACCAACTGGTTCCGAGAACCGCCAAACCCAGGATGCCAGCGCTGCTTAGGACTAACGCTGAGTTTGCAACGCGCTTTCTGCGGGTCCGCCGAATTTTTTCAGGCAACTGCGGATTGCCAGCTTCCGAATTATAGAGGTTGACCAGCTCAACCCGGAGACCGTGTTTAACCTCGCATTGCCCCAGGTCATGCAAACAAGGTCGCCAACGCTCGTCGTGCTCGAGATCTTCAGCTACATGCTTCGAAAGCAAGATGTGGCCAGCGTCTCCGCAATCCATGATGCGCTGGGCGATGTTAATTCCGGCGCCGGTTACGTTCATGCGATTGTTCACATCCATGACTTCATTCAGGAGGCCGCTATGGATTCCCATTCGGATAGGGATTGGCGGCGTCTCCTTCTTTAGTGCCTGGCTAAGTTCTAATGCGCATCGCACGGGAGATTCAGGGCTATCGCGAAAAACCAGCGCCATCCCATCCCCGGTTGCGACCCGCAGCAGTTTGTTTTTCTTGCTGGCCAGGCGGACCTGCTCCGTTCCCTGTACAAGCTCATTCAATCGGCGAACCACTCTCGTTTGGTCGTTAACGAGCAGTTTCGAATATCCCACCACGTCGATGAACAGGACGTGGCCGATTCGGAATCTGGGGGTCAGGTTCGTTGGCATACGGAAGCTCTAGCCGACTCGGACGCGCGCCGGTTTCCTTTGCAGGAGCTTGTGCAGTTCCACAATTTATCTAGCCGCCTGATTGCAACTGATGTTGGCAGCTAGTGCAAGACCAAATTACAGCTTTCGCGAAAAAAATCTGAGTCGGATCGGCAAACTTAGTTTCGCCGTTCCCGTAGAAAGAAGTGGAGGTGCAATTCATGAGAGCGTTTATTTGTATTTGTGTTTCCCTGACGTTGATCGCGCCACAACTCGCCTTGGCGGGTAAACAAAAATCGGGAGGCGGCAGCAAGCCGGCAGCGCATCCTAGTGGCGGTGGCGGCTCCCGAGCAGCAGCGCATCCTGGTGGCGGGTTCCCGCATTCAAGTGCAGGAGCACCACATGCCAGTGGGAGCGGAATGTCCACTCGCGCAGGCATGGGACAGCAGCACAATTTCAGCAACAACAATGCTCAGTCCGCAGGACACGCCGCTCACACGCAACATGGGTTAAGCGCAGGTCAATCTAGCGGTCAACACGGTTTAAACGCACATCAGCAGAGCGGCCAACACGGTCTTAATTCGCACCATCAGGCTGCCGCTCACGTGAACGCCCCTACTCAAGCCAGCCGCCAAAATAATCGCGCGGCCAAACTGTCGGCCACTCATCCGGTTAACAATCGCCTTGCTGTCCATAGTCAGCCGGCCGCTCATTGGCGAAGCGGGTTACGCTACCGGAATACGCATGCGTTGTACGCGGGATACCATCGTGTCTGGCACGATCGCGGGTACTGGCGCTCCCATTACAGCACCGTCGCCTATGTAGGTGGGCCATATTGGGGCGGTAATTGGTATTGGGACGGCGGCTACTGGTTTCCAGCGTGGGGTTACGATCCTGCGTTTGTCGGCTACCTCTATGACGGCCCGATCTTTGCCTATAACAATCTGCCGCCTGATGAAGTAGTTATAAATATTCAGGAAGCGCTGCAGGATCAAGGCTATTACACCGGAAACATTGATGGGCAGTTTGGCGACCAGACGCGAGATGCTCTGGGAGCCTACCAGCGTGATCACGAGCTCGAAATCACGGCAGCTATAGACGAGCCGACGGTACAATCACTGGGCCTCGTCACAGAGGAGAGCTGAGCTATGCCGGCCGCAATCGCTTCATGTCTCGTCGCGCATTAACTCTAGTCGTGGTTTTCCTTGGCGTTCTCCTGGCCGGCAATATCGTTGTCCTTAGTGTTTGGCTTCCGAGTTGGAAAGGCCGCGCTGGCAATTTGCAATCCGCGAACCGGACAATTGTCTCCTCGCCAGCAACGCCATCACAACCAAACAAGACGCCGCCTGCTTCTGCTGTACCGGTGGCGCCCTCCTCGGAGGATTTGGTGCTGGAACGTCAATTCACGTCACCAAGTGGCAATCTTCAGATGAAATATCTTCGCGATCGCAAGACGAAAATCCGACGGATTGCGGTAGAAGACGCACATCGGCCTGGTGCCGCTACCGTTTTGTGTGAGTCGAAACAGCCTGCCTGGGCACTCATCTCGCCGGACGATCAATGGATTGCAGTGAACCAGCGCCAGGGAGCAGGCGGCGGCGTTCGGCTCTACCGGCGCAGCAGCACTTCTTCGGTTCAGTATGACCCGGGTGAGGGTACAGGCCAGCAAAATTCCCAACTGCAGGAGATGATCTGGCAAAGTTATTTGCGCACCATGCATGCAGATCCTGGCACGCCGCGCCATGGCGCTACTATCGACGCGACCGGCTGGGAGAACGATTCCCGAAAAGTGGATGTTGCAGTGCTTTTCCTAGCTACACCTGGCAATCCGGATGTGCCTGAGCCATGGAGGTGCACGTACGACGTCGCCTCGAAGCAAATCGAGCCGTCTCCAGACCAACCAGCCTCGACAGAAGTGGCCGATAATTTCCCGATCGAGCAAGCCAGCGAGCAATCAGATGCCGTTGCACATAATGGGCAAAATTCGGAGACTGCAAACACTGAAGACAACGAATTTCCCGGTGAAAGATTTCCCGCGACTCGCCTGGACGAATTGACCATGAGCGATGTAAGCGAATCGAGCTTAAGCGACATCACCTATGCCATTAACGAGATGTTTGCGCGGCACGGTGCCGAATTCAAGGACAAGAAGGTTACTAAACAATTCGAGCAATTTTCGTGGTACAATCCGCGTTCCGGGCTGAGCTCTGACGAAATTGAAACTGAGTTCAGCGACTTGGAGAAACAGAACCTCAAAGTGCTTGGTCGCTGTCGTGACGCCAAGCTTGCGACCGCAAAGCACAAGTCACGGCCCGTTCGCGCACAACCGGTGCAAGAAGAATCCACCGGCGAAAAAATCTTGCGCGGCTTACGGACGTGGCAAGACTTCGGTGGTCCGATGCCCCCGCATCCCTGAGAATTTGGTCTTGGGTTTCCGAGGCCATGAACAGCAAACGAATCGCAGCCGCACGATCTCGAGTTTATATTATCGTGACGGCCATCGCGGCCTTACTGGGCACGGTTTCGGCGACCGGCTTAATACCCGAGTACACGGCCGCGGAAGCGAAAAAGCACATCGGCGAGAGGAGTACGATCGTTGGGAAGGTAAGTTGCATCGACCACGGGAGGCGGCACACCGACGTGCTGATCGGCGGCTGTGATCTGCGAAAGGCGCTGTTATGGATTGTTGTACCTCTCGACGCTTCGGGACCCGAGTTGGATCCCGAAACAGTTCGGGGCGTGCAAATCGCGGTAACCGGAAAAATCGAATTGGCCGCAGGGACGCCGCAGATAACGATCAAGTCGACCACACAAATCGTGCCCCGCACGGCTTTGCGAACTAACTATATCGGTCGCGCCTATGATAAAGAACAACAAGGAGACATCGATGGAGCGATTGCAGATTTGGAACGAGCGATCGAACACCAGCCAGACCGACGAGATGAAGCGTGTGGACACCTAGCTGCGGTGAAGGAAAAACGCGGGGATTGGGCCGGCGCCCTCGCAGCTTACGATCGGCTCGTTTCGTTCAATCCAAACAACGCAGGTTCTTATTACGCTCGTGCAACCGCGAAAAAACAGCATGGCGATTTTGAAGCCGCAATGACCGACTTTACCAAGGCGGCCGAGCTTAGACGGAGCGGCGTGAGCTTTGTCGAGATAGGTAACTCTCGCAAGGCTCAGGGCGATGCCGCCGGAGCGATGGCGGAGTACGATAGAGCTATCGCGATCCTTGATAAGCAAATCAGCGGACGGGAGCCGCCTATCGACCGGTTAGATTTGCTTTACTATCAGCGCGGCTACACGAAGGAATTGAAAGGCGACCTTGATGGAGCTGTATCGGACTACAACCAAGCGATTACGATCAAACCAACCTATGAAGCGGGTGCCTTCAGTAGACGTGGTGACATCAAGAAGTCCCGCGGTGACCTCTGGGGAGCCATTGCCGACTACGAACACGCGGTCCAGTACGCTCAACTCGACGAAGACAAGGAGAAGCTAAAGAAGGCGAAAGCCGAGGCAAATCGCAAACATGAACAATCGTCTAATGAAGGCGAGGCGACTCCCGAATCTATCGCGGAGGCATTTGTCCAGGCATATTCAGGAGCGGACGTTGATGCGCTGGCCGGCCTTTACGCGGACCGTATCGATTATACGAGTAGCGGTGTGATCAGCAACGCTGCCGTGCGCGCGCAGGTGGAAAAATATTTCGCGCGCTGGCCGGTGCGCCGCTGGAGTTTGGTTGGACCGGTCAACACAGTCTCATTGGAAACAAAGAAGAAAATGATTTTTTCGGCAAGCTACGACGTGAGTAACCCGCAGACCAACAAACACACGTCAGGTACCGCAAAAGAGACATTGATAATGGCCACTGATGCGAGCGGCGCCATGAAGATTGTCTCGCAAAAAGAGCAGACGAGTAAGAAGGGCAGCAGCCAATCTGACGAGGAAACGTCGGGAGACCTGGACTTGAAGGCAGCCAAAGCCGAAGCAAGCAAAAAACAACCTGTAGCAAATCCGTCACAGACGAATGCGCCTGCCCAAGCTCAGACCGGCTCTCCTGACTGCACATCCGACCCAAAGAGCGTCTGGAGCGAAGCGTCGCCAGACAAGAGGCTGTTGGCGACGATCCGTTTCGTGCCAAACCCCGACCAGAACTGCCGCGCTTGCGATGAGCTCAAGATTACTGTGTTCCGGCCCGGGCGAGACGGCAAGCCGGGGCAAATTCTTGCAGCAACTGCCATTCTCGGCTGCTTCCTTCAGTGCGCTCACTGGAGTCCTGACTCACAATTTTTGTTGTTCACTACGAGCCTTGCTCGCGGAGCGCATGGAGGGTGGCATTATGCGACGTTCGTCTATTGTGCAGGCGACCATAGCTTCAGGGACGACCTTGAGGATGTGTTCGGAAATGTCCTCGCCCCGGACTTCCACTTTGAGTCACCAGACATTGCGGTGCTGACGGTTTCTGATGATCAGGCTCCCTCGACGCCGGGGGAGGAATGGCCGTCTAAACAGGTGAAGGTGTCGCTCGGCAAAGTTGTTGATAAATTGGATCGTTTACCCTGAAACTATGTATGCTCGGCTACTGGAAAGTCGATTTCGGATTTGCAATTCTTTCAAACTTTGCCGGAAACCAAATCCGCTTTGCAAATAGTGCCGCACCCACATGAAGCAGGAAAGAACTCAGCCATAAGCAAGGACGATCCCACTAACCGAAAACGATATATGAAACTAACGATAACCACCCTAAGTCTCCTCTTATCCCTCACCTGTCTCGCCTCGGCCGGTGAAAAGATGCCCGATGTCGTGATTAAACAAAAACTGATCGGCTACTGGAAAAGCCCACGGCACGGCTACCAATACACAAGTGACGGCATCATTCACATGCTGGGTGGCACAACGCCAACCACTGGGACGTGCGCAACGGAGTCTATTACCAACACTACCTCGAGGCCTATGATCTGCAATGAAAACGACGCCGGAGTCGATAACCATGATTAAATACAAACAAACTATCGTCGGACTCATCATCGCGTTGGTAGCTGGGGCCGCCTTTGCCCAACACACTGAAGAACAGGACCTCGAGGCCGCCAGGAAGGAATACCAGGCAAGCTCGCACGATGAGCCGGCGCGGTCGAGGTATGTGACCAAGCTGGCGCAAATTCGGGAACGCCAGCTCAAGGAGTATTGGAAGGGCGAGCAGAGTCCGGAATACGAAAAGGTCGTCGGAGACGTGAACTCGGAACTACAAAAGCATCCCGCTCCGGCGACCGCCGACTCGAAGAAGTTGTCCCGGCTTCTGGTCGGCAGTTGGCAATCTCCGAGGCGCGTTTATATCTTTCGCGCCAACGGCAAATCGGGCAGCAAGGACAGTTCCGTCTCGAATAGCTGGCGAATCAAGGGAAACCAGCTGATCGAGGATGGTTCGCGCGGCACCATTATCCTGATCGATCACGATTACTTCATCTACAGCGAAAAGGAGGCGCTACTCTTTCACCTCCGAGTGAAAGAGTGATTCCTGGCTCTCCGTTTCACGATGAAGCAACATGAAAACGGTTCCCTGAAATACTCCTGCTTCTCTCCATTGTAGTTTGCGTTGTCGCCGAACAGCCAAACCGAAATTGCATAGCTCGTGAAAAATAGTGCGCGCCGGTTCCGATGGCTGCAGCGACCCTGCCTTATTTTCATAGTCTGCTTGGTCTCGATAACGACTTCGCCTGCCGACGCTCAAGTAACTCAAAAGATAAAGTCACCTGACGGTAAATACAGCGTCGAAGTCGTTCGCGGCAGACCCAGCGAAGATTCGTTGGTCATTTCAAAAGGTGAAGAGGTCATCGCCAAAGTGCCAACACCTGTTGGGCCGGAAGGTTCCTTTTTTCAGACGCTGTGGAGTCCCGATGGGCGCTACGTCGCAATTAACAAGCAAAGGAGTTCGCGGTCCGGTGGAGATGAAATGTGGATCGTTGCACTGCCGTCGGGAAAGGTTCTAAGCCAACCGGATGACGCCTTGTGGAATGAGCTGGAGAAAAGGGCGGACGCGTGCATAGACGAGAAGCACCTCAGCGAAGCCGGCGGGAAGGTATTTCTTACTTTAACAGCAACTGGTTGGCGCGAAGGCAGACTACGCTTCAGACTAGACGTGTGGCTTAGCGAGATAGAAACTCATTGTTTTGTTGACGGCACTGTCGAGCCATTGAATTTAAGAATGATTAACGACTGGAAAGTATCAACAGCCAACCCTACTTCCAGCGGCAACGGCGACAAACCCTCTGACTCGGCTATTGAGCAAAAACTGCTCGGCTACTGGAAAAGTCCGTCGCAGGTTTACCACATAATTGCCGACGGCAAAATGTATGTCGGCCGACGAAAGGATGTGACTACAGAGCGCTGGAACGTTAAAGACGGCAAGTTTTACTGGTGGAGTGTACCCTACACAATCGTCACTCTGACGGACGAGGAGTTTGTGTTCCGAGAAATCGGTGGAATCGGTGGTCAGGAAGAAACCTTTACGCTGATTAGAAGCACGAAAGAAGAGGTCGATCCGGAATGAACCGTAGCTCGACCTGAAATTCGTCTTCGCTCGGTAGGTGCGCTGATTCAGAGCCAATTGCGCCTTGGGTACAACGGCTGTCGAACTGATAAAGCAACCCAAAACTTGTGAGATAAAAACGCTGAAAATGTATGAAAACAACAGTAACAACCCTAACTCTGCTGTTATGCGTGACATCTTTCGCCCCGGCGGGCGAAAGGATGTCCGATTCTCAGATCAAACAAAAATTATTAGGCTATTGGCACAGTCCGCGACATCAGGGCGGCGTGCACGGTTGCGCTCGCCGCCGTCTTCAGTGTTCCTTCGAGCCTTTCTCGGTCTTCCCGGCCTTGTCGACCTTGTAGGTAAACCACCAACCGCGCGAATTAATCTCGTAATGCACCGTCACCTTGTCACCTACTTTCGGTCTATAACGCTGGTCCCCCAGCTCGGCATGAAACTCGACGCGTTCCTTTTTGCTGTTTTCGATTGTCAGAAAACCGGGGTGATATTCCACAACCGTGCCGCTCATTTGCTGCTCTTCCTCGGCGACGGCGAGGGTCCCGCTGCCCAGCGCCACACTCAGTACCGCCGCCAAACTGCACATTAATGTTTTCATGTAAGTGATCATGTGTATCGCTGAAATTCTATTCAAGGGTTTGTAGCGGCATGTCCCTCACAGGTGCTGTGGATCACAGGCTTAGTCTTTCGGCGCAAGGGAGGCCACAAGTTTTTCGAAACGCGGGTCGCCGCGGAGCGGATCCCAGATTGGCTGGAGCTTCAAAAGACCGTAGCTTAGATACGTCGGCAAACGCTCCACGGCTTCTATCTGCGCGATAGCCAGATCCTTCTCGCCGGTCCAGACGTAGATCTGCGCGAGATTGACAGCCAGCACCACGCCGTCGATCGCATCCTTGGAAGGGGGTAGGAGTTCGCACGCATGGCGACCCTCGCGTAGAGCCTCCTCTTTTCGGCCCAATCCGGCATCAATCATTCCTAGAAAACTAACTGCCGGCGCAAATTCTGGGTCGCGCTCGACGGTTGCAGCAACTTCGGCACGCGCAACGTTAAAGGCGCTCTTGGCTTTCTCCAGATCGCCTTCGCAGATTGCAATGACGCCTTCAAAGTAAGCGTGCGGGTAATTAACAGCGATATTTACCGAACCGCCTCGCGGGTAATGCTTCAATCCGCGAGCAAAGGCTTCCGGGGTGCGCTCGCAGATTGTGTAGTTAATGTCATCAGCTTCTGCGGCCTTTTTGGGGTCCGTGGCAGTCAGTTTTGCCATCAGAGCTTGGTATGGTCGAAGATCGGCTTTCCAGTCTACGGCGACCAAAGCTTTTAGCCCTTGGGTGAGTCCATCGTTAGGAACAAGGGCAAGCACGCGATCATAAACATGCGCTTCATCCTGGTAGCGGCGCCGTGGTTGGTACGTGAGCGCCAGTTGCTGAAGTATGTGCACGTTTCGCGGGTCAAGCTCGGCGGCGCGTTCGAGACTGCGCGTTGCCTCTTCCCAATCTCCTCCACGCCGCAGAACGTAACCGCTCACTTCGAGAACCTGCGCGCTGTTCGGCAGTTTTTTTTGCGCTATAGCTAATTCGCTACCAGCGCGTCGGTAATCACGTAACGACTCGTAGTAATAGTTTCCCCAGGTAAGGTGAACCTCACTGGCATCAGGCTCGTAGCGCGACGCGGCTTCGACCGCCGAATACGATTTCTCGAGTCTCTCCGGCGTGTGATCGTACCCGGCGGTATACATCCGCGCGTGAAGTTGCGAAAGCAAACACCACGCATTCACGAAATGTTGATCGCGCGCGACCGCCTCCTCCAATAGCATCACCGCCCTAGCTAGGTTTTGCTGCGAGGCAACCGGGTCGGTCAGGTCGACGACGAGCTCCTTAGCACGCGTATAGAGATCGTAGGCAAAGACATCGTAAGTGGGGCGCTTTTCGATCGCCGCTTTTTCACCAGGCGAAAGTTTGACCTGCAACTCGTCGGCAATTGCTTTGGCGATGTCGCTTTGAATGACAAAGATATCGGCCAAATCGCGGTCGTACGTTTGCGCCCAGACGTGGGTGTCGTTGCGTGCGTCAATGAGCTGCGCGTTCACGCGCACTTTGCCGCCCTCGCGCTGAACACTGCCTTCCAGAAGATTGGCAACACCCAAAGCCTGAGCGATGGCGCGTGCATTGCGCGCGATCCCCGCCTTGTATTGCATGACCGAGGTTCGGCTGATCACCTTTAGATCAGCAATTCTGGCGAGGTCCGTCAGGATCTCATCCTGCACGCCGTCGGCAAAGAAGGCGTTCTGCGGGTCCGGACTAAGATTTTGAAACGGTAGCACGGCGATGCTTTTAACTGGGATGGTCGCGAAATCGTTTGCGCGGCGCTGGTGAAAAACCCAGTAACCAATGCCGAGCACGGCCGCAGCCACGATGAAGGTTGCTACCAGGATAGGCTTACGTCCGTCGCGGCTAGCTCTAGCTTGTTCGCGTTTTGCTTGCCTAATCTTCTCAGGAACATCCGCGTTTCCGATGCTGTCGCCGTAAAGGTTGACCAGCGAAATTCGAGCGCCATGCTTAACTTCGTATTCGCCCAACTCGTGTAAATAAGGCCGCCAGCGTGCGTAGTGCTCGAGGTCTTCAGCGACGTGTTTGGAAACCAAAATGTGACCGGCATCGCCGCAATCCATTACGCGTTGCGCCAAGTTGATTCCCGCTCCGGCAACATTCGCTCGATTGTTGACATCCGTAATCACATTGACTGGACCGCTATGGATTCCCATCCGCAGTCGCAGCTTCGGATACTTCTTCACCGCGTGCGCGATCTCGAGGGCGCACTGCGCAGGCGTTTCGGCGGCATCGCGAAAAACTAACGCGACGCCATCGCCAGTGGGTAATGAGACCAATCTGCCTTGTTCTTCCGCAACCCGGACCTGCTCGCTCGTGGCGACTACCTCCTTCAGCTCACGAATGAGCTCGCTCTGTTCACCGATGAGCAGCTTTGAATAGCCGACGATGTCAATGAAGAGAACATGTCCGATCTCGAATTTCGGATCGGTCGTAGCATCCGCATCCATGAGCACGTTGAAAATATCAAAAACTGCCCGATGTAGAAGTTTTCTGTTCCCCAACTCCAATCGCTTTGCTGAGGCTGTCAGCGAGGATCATGCAGTACCCACGCGCCGCCATCACATGAAAAAAGGGGCGCGACTCTTTACCTTTCAGCGCCTGGGAGCAGGCTCATTTTCACCGCTGCTGCTCTGAATGAGTCGTTCCTGCCCCGTAACATTTTGGCCCAAAATGTAACGAATCCGAGGCGGTGATTTTGACGGAATGCTTTGAGCCGGCGTAGCACCTGTCATGGACCATTGTAGCGGTTTCGCTCCGTTGCTCTGATACTTAAATTAATAGTGGCCCTGGGGAAAACCACCAATATGGGTGAGCTTAAGGAGTCTTTGTCCGTTGCGTCTATGGGACCTTCTCTACGCTGTCTATATTGGGGGACGCGAAATCCGGTGCGGTGTGCAAGGATTTGTACAAGAACGACTGGACTTTTGCTGGTGCCATCGCGATGAACCCAATTTGCGGGGTAAGCAAAGCCGTGGATGGACAGCGGCTCTTTACTTTTCGGCACTTGGGGTGGCCTCGGTTTCGCTAAGTGCTGCCATGGGTGGGTCTTTCTTCGTTTATGACATTTTGGCCGATTCGTAAAGAAACAGCGTGACGACAGAAGGCGGTCCGCTTATGAGGGATGGCTAATCGCAACATCTGAGACGAAATCAAATCTTCGGATCAACTGATTTAAGATCAGACGATTTTGATACGTGACGCTTCCGCCGCTACCGAGATAGCTACACAAATGGGATTGCAGAAGGCAGCCTCAGTTGGCAGAGCAGTGGACTGAAAATCTAGTGTTTGCCCCTCGTGACATATTCGCTCCCTCGCACGGTTGCGAACATGGATGACCGTGAAAAACAAAAACGACCGTGATACCGTCAACATGGCGTCAACGGCCGCTCTTTCGGAACCCAGGCGGAAACCGTCTCGCCCCGTAGGAACCGCTGCAGAAGTTGTCGAGCGCGTCGTTCGTTTCGTCGTTCGTTCCACCACCGATTGATTCCAGAAGGATGCGGAAAGATTAAGAACCGGCGTCCATAAATGTGTATCTCCGCCAGAAAAGGCACGTCGCGGAAGCCGAAGCAGTGCGCGACATTCTTACCGAGCAGAACGATGCGCTCGACGCGCCAATCCAGGAGGATGTCCCCGGCGTTGACGCAGCCATTCGCGCGGTCGAACGCATCGCCTTTGCTGCGCTTACCGCTATGGTGCGTGTTCAGGTGCTTCCGGCGACACGCGATCAGCTCGTCGTAACTCATTCCGGCGAGCCGCGCGATCTTTTGGCCATTCGGCCCGGCGAGTGGTTTGCGCGGGTCGCCTCGCCGCGACGGCGCTTGGCCGACCAGCCCGATCTTGTGCGTCTCGATCTTTTTCTGTTTCATGATGCCGCCAAGGTCACGATAAGCAAACCGCTCGATCAGATTCGGGCCGTCAGGGGCTGCAATTAATGCAATCAGCCCCTTGAGATCAACCCATTCGCGGCGTGGTTCGTGACGCGCGGCCACCTTGAAAACCGCGCGGGAAGGAAACACGCCTTCCAAGCTCCATTTCGGTTCTACGGTAACGACGGAACCAAGTTCCCGAAAAACTGCTCCTTGTAATTTCGCAGCGTGCTCTGATGTCTCAGCTGTTGCTTGCGCAAGCCCTGTCTTGGTCCAGCCCTCTAGTGCCCCCCGCGCGATTTTGCTTGCAGAATGCTGACCGGATCGCGTAGGTAATTATAAAGGAAATTTGAAAGAAGTGGGCTCAACGACTGCTGGGAGCTAGGAATTAAACGGTGACTAACCCAGCCGGTGTCTTATGAATTAGCACGGCCTCTAATGGCCACCTCTCCGCACCGTTGAGCCCGGTGCAGTCGTTGCTCCTTAAGATTTCGTTTAAAAGCACGGATGCGGCTGGATGTTTGATGGCCCGTAAGGTTTTCCGACGACAACAAGAGCTTCCGATCGGGTGAAATTGGTGTTTTGGACGCGACGGGCGAGCCCGAACGAACGATTGGGTTCAACGAGCTGAATCCGAAGCTGTGATTGCGCAAGCAACAAAGCTCTAATGATCGCTCGCGACCACTGCGGCGTCAGCTTGATCAGTTCGAGCTGTGCGCTCACTTTTCGATTTGCGCGGCTTGCTGTTGTTCCTACGGGCTTGTTGCCGAATCGTCGCAAAACCCTACGAAGCGGTCGGAATATCTTACGATTCCGCACCGGAGGCAACCAGGGCAGACCAAACCGTCAGATTAAATCTCCTCATAACTCACTAGTAAATAGATGCCTACAACGTCTTGGATAACGTCTTTCTATTTTGGCATAAACTCTGCTTCCCCTTTGCAAGTATGAAATCGATTGCCCCACGCAAATTTGCGCTGCTTTCCGCGATATTTTGTGCGGTGATGCTTGCATTCGCCCACAATGCCAGTGCCCTTAGCATAGGGGACACCCACGAACTCGGCTACGTGTGGCCTGGCGTGCCATCCGGCAATGCTCTTTATGTCAATCACTTAATTGGCATGGCCCTTGGCACCATCGACGCCGCCAACGGCCAGATCTACCATCGCTCAACCAATGTCTTAGGTTCCTTGCCCACTGCCATAGTTGATCATAGTGGCACTGGTACCACCATAAATCTTGGTAACGGCGGTTTATATACATACCTATTTGCGACGTACGCTGGCGGATTACTTGGTTCTGAAGTTTGGTACGTCGGTAATTTGAGTGGAATCATTAAGATTCCTGCCATAGGTGGAGGGTGTCTCCTTTCCGGGTGGACGCTCTTTGGCACAGGGGGTGCTGTTCCGGACGGCGGCACCACGGTAATGTTGCTAGGGGCAGCCCTCGGCGTCCTTGGTATAGCGCGACGCTTCCTAATGAGTTAACCGGTCAGCTTGGCCGGCGCAGAGAATGATAAGTTTTTTTGGAGTACTTTCTGCGCGCTATGCTTTTCCGCTTGATTGGCACCACCATCATTCTTGGCGCGATCACAGGATTCGCTGATTCCAGTGAGGGAGAATTCTCTCGGAGACGCGGAGGACAAATCGTGCAGGGAGTGTTTAGCATTGCCTCCTTCATACTTGTCGGAGCTGCTTACTGGCGCTTCGGCTGGAAAATCGGCCTGATTGATCTTCTTCTTGTTATTATTGCCTCGAATGTAGCTCTCACGGTGCACAGATATTGCAGCAAGAAGTCCGGTTGGTGATACGTTGCCAAAGTCATCTAACGGCTCACACGCCGCAGCGATCGGAGGCCGCGCCAGGTTTTGAGTTTGAAGTGCCTTCAGTCCCAGGGACAAGCGCGGCCCGCACGACCTTGATTGCTTTGCTTTTTGTCTCACTCCTGATTGGCTGCTTTGGGCTTTTGCCAAAAGCGCAAGCGGTAAGTCCCGCACCGGATGCAGACTATCCCGGAGGAAACGCGGCACAGCGTTTGTTCATTCAACGCTCATTGTTCTGCTGTCTCCTTGATCCGCCTGATCCCGTTCTAGCTGCTCCTGGCTAATCACAAACTGCTGGTTTAACTGGACTCCGGGCTTATTGTTGTTACTCCACCCAAAGATAAGGGCGGTACAGGCAGCTAGATCCCGCAACTACGCCGTGTTGCTAACCGTAGCGGATCTGCGGCATTAGCTGCCGCTTCTGCCGCCCTAGCGGTAGCTCGCGCGAGCCCGCCCTTTGTGCGTCGCCTCGTTTCGCTACGCGTACTATGATTTTAAAAGCGTGGCGTGTTCTGACCACTGAGATTCGCTCGTAAGAATCCCCGATTCTATTTTGGAACGTTAACTGCTAAAGCCTTTGCTTGGCGCCTGTTTCTGGCATCTCGCGCGTTTGCAAGTTATAGCCGATCGTACAACTGACTTTGAATCGCCTGATCCCGAAGACCTGATTTGGTGTTAGATTGGTTACTGCCGGCCATTCGTCGTTAGGAGAGCTGCCTTCCGCCACCCTGTTTCTTTGCCACACCAAAGCTGGTTGGAGTTGGGGCTCTATCCCAGCGATTGATTCCAACGGGCGAACAATATGGATTGTTGATGCGCATCGGCGATGACGGAAAGCAAAACCATTCGCGACGTCGCTTCCGCGTCGGTTGAAAACCGCAGCCGATCCCTGCGGTTCTGCTTTACAACGATCCCTTCTTTCTGCTAAAGCTGCGATAAGGGGAATGCCTGGCGAGAAACAAAGACGGGGACATAAATCATAATAATATCCGTGGCGCGAAAAAAGCCTATAAGTAGGATCCTCGTTTCACGGAATACTCTTACTTTAAAGGAGTGTACGTTCATAATTGATCTTTACGATCGCTATTCCGAGCTATCACTTAGGAGAGATTATAGTCGTCGGCCCCTTCTCCATTATTACACGCTTCGAGACGTGGACAGCGAGTCAGCTAGCTGGATGTATCGTGTAAGCGTGCGATGCAAAGAAAAGATCGAGATCGATCTTCGTACTCCGAAATTATTTGTCGAATCGTTGTTCCTGGCGTGTTTATTACCGGGAGATTCGCATATTCCCCATGCGGACAATGAGCGAAGAAAACATGGGCGATGGGTTCCGAATCACACCCCTCAACGAGATTACACAGGACTTGTTTATCTGAATGACGACTTCACGGGAGGTGAATTGGTCTTTCCAGATCGTGATGTAGTTATCGTCCCGAAGCCAGGTTTATTCATTGGGTTTCCTAGTAATCATAAATTTGTGCATGCTGTCCCGAAGGTTCTTTCTGGAAAACGATACTCTCTGCCAGTCTGGTTTACGCTGAATCCAACAAAAGCCATGCAAGTTTGATCCCAATAACAATGGAAAGAAGCCGCGTCCTCGTAGCAAACTGGTTCAATTATCCGCAGTATTACGACATTGCTTACCAAGCCCACACCCGGCGGGAGGCCGACTTCATCGAAGCCGCATGCCGCAAGTATTGTCCCTTCGCGCCTCGCCGGTTCTTGGAGCCGGCCTGCGGCAGTGGACGACTAATCACCGAGTTGGCGGCCCGAGGTTACCAAGTGACCGGATTCGATCTGAGCCAACCGGCGTTAACGTACCTTCGACGGCGGGTTGCACGGCGGCTGCTCCACGCTGAGACATTCGAGGCGCAGATGTCCAATTTTCGCCTCGGTCGACTGGTTGATGCGGCCTACTGTACCGTCAACACGTTTCGCCACTTGTTGACGGAGCAGGCCGCGCGCGGCCACTTGGAGTGTGTTGCCGGGAGTCTTCGTTCTGGCGGCATTTACCTCCTGGGCTTGCATCTGTTGCCATTGGACACCGACCCAGAGGACGACGCGCGCTGGACGCAGTGGCGAGGAGAGACAAAAGTGACTGTAACGCTGCGCATGCTGCGCACCGATCTCCGCCACCGGCTCGAGAACCTTCGGGTCTGCCTGCTTGTGCGCCGCGGGTCGAAGGAACTTCGCCTGCGGCACGAATTTCAGCTCCGCACATATACGGCAAGGCAATTTCGACGGCTGCTCGGTTCGGTTCCGTCGCTGGAACTGTGCAACATCTACGATTCCCGGTACGACATTGAGCAGCCATTCGCCCTGAATGATAAGGTGGCTTACTGTGTGTTTGTGTTAAGGCGACGACTGCCACGGTAGTGAGACCATCCCAAAAGTCGGCATGAAGACATATTCGAGGCGTAAAGGAGAACCTCCTCCGGCAGAATCACGCCATAAATTAATTGCCTATCAAATATATGAGGATGATTCCGCCCCAATACGCCCTGCGCCGCGCGAACGGGGGTGGATGGAAGATGCAGACAAAAAGTTTCCCTATCGATGCCTTCCATTAGTCATCGCGAATCAGTACGGCTGGGAAATTCTATCTACCCATCACGTCCGTGCCAGTTGGGATGGTACGTCGGGACCGGAGGGTTTGTACGTCGAAAGCCTATACGGGGATGGCCGCCCGCACTGCCACTCTCACTTCGGCGAAGGAGTGCTAACTTTTCAAATTCCATTCCTGTTCAAGACACCCGTTGGCTGGAATTTGATGGTTCGTGGTCCTACAAACAATCCGAAAGACGGGATCGTAGCTTTAGATGGCATTATTGAAACAGACTGGGCTCATTCAACATTCACGATGAACTGGCGGTTTACGAGAGCATGCACGGTCGAGTTCGCGCTGAGAGAACCCATTTGCCTATTCTTTCCAATTCGAAGAGGTGTGCTTGAGATGTTCCGGGGGGAATTGCGTATGTTGAAAGCAGATCGGGAATTTGAAAATAAATTTCGAGAATGGTCTGCAAGCAGGGATCGGTTTCTCTCAGGACTCGAAAAGGGAAAGCCGGAGGTGGTTGCACAAGGCTGGCAGAAGGATTACATGCAGACTGCCAAAGACAAAAAGCCACTCGCACACCCATTCGCAAATGAAAACGTCGTGGACCGAGCGAGAACTGGCCGATCATAATCGGCAAGCATGTAGTTCGATTTTTTGGAACCAGCATGGTCGAATTGTTGCAGGGCGCCGCGTGTGTGTACGCTGGAGCCGAGGTTGAACATCGGAGAGAACATTTTCGCGTGGGGAAATGCTGAACTGTTTCTGCGCTTCATTGTGAAGCACTGCCGTAATTATCTAGTAAGAAAGCAAAGCGGAAAAAGATTTGGCGGAAAAAACAGCGGTAACGCGCTATTATGCTTCCTTACCTTTCCTCAGGTCATCTTATGATTGCAGCAGCCCTCGGAAGCGAAGAAACCGACGATTGGAGCGATAAAATGCGCGACAAGCCGTTAAAATGAAAAAGTGGAGTTTTTCCGATATGTTCGACGCTAAGTGCGACAAGGAATACTTCGCCAGATTATGCGTAGAATTTCGACAGTCTGGAACGCGATTGGCAGAGGCAGCAAGCCGAGTGATAGATTCGGTAACTACTGGACAATGCGATGGCATCCACAGGTTGACTTTGGCGGTTTCGGATTGGTATAAAACGATTGCAAACGAAAGAGAATTGCTTGAAGCCGCCAAACAGGAGCGCATAAAACAAGAGCGAGCGGAGCTAGAATGAATAAAAAATGAATGAGGAATGCGCTCGTGCCGGTCAAACTAAGGGCAATCCTAATTATTACCTTTGTGAAGTGCATACTCCTCAAAACATTTTAAAAGGGTTGACGTTAGATACAGAAATGAGTCAACGTATGGCGTATGAGCACAAAACCGCCCACAACCCCTCCACCGCCCCCCACGCCGACACCCGGCCCTGAAACCCCAAAACCGCCTGCGCCGCCCCCACCGCCCCCAAGCCAATGAGATACGTTTAGCATTGCAAGTGTCAGCAGCTTGGCGGAGTTTTATCAACGTCTGCGCACCGCGTTAAGCTTACCTTCACTACTAGGGTGCGAAAACTTTTGCCGTCTTGAAGGGCATCCTCCAACCACATCTAACCTCAGCTTGAACTCAAGACAGCTACTAACGGGTACGTGACGGGTGACGATATTTTGAGCTGACATGATAACGTGAAGATGTTTTGTTTTAATATTATTGGAGCGTCTAAATCCGGCCATTTCGAATTGGCTGGCGTGCACCGACTATTTGAGATCGACCTGAACCCTTAGCCTCCACAAATCTCGCGTTGAAGAATTATAACAGGAGGCGGGATCACCTCGGCGCGGACGAAGCGACGAGTTTTTGGAATCGCGGATCCTTTCGGAGCGGATCGAACATCGGATCGAGCCGGAGCAGCGCAGGAGTGAGCGGCGAGCCTAAAGCCACTAAGCCAGCGTACGGTATCGAGAGTAGTTCCTGTAAAGCTGCGATAGCGCGGTCGGACTCTCCCATGCACGCCGCCACTCGGGCGAAGATCTCGATCGGAATGGGACCAGTTAAGGCGTCCTTCTCGATCGGATTCGCGGCCATGGCCCGTTCCGACAGAGCTAACGCGGCGGCCTTGTCACCGAGACCCATATTGGTCAGCGCGAGCTCGCCAATGAGGAGATAGTTTTCCGGCTGTTCTTTGAGGAAAGGTTCCATTTCGCTGCGCGCCTGTCGCCAACTTTGCTGGGCGGCGACATGGTCGCCCGCGACTTCTTGTGCCCAACCTAACCATAAGTGCAGCTCCCCGTTGAAGTAACCTAACGCTGGATCAGGCTTGGTAAGTATCTCCTTTATCGCTGGGATTACCGGTCCAGGACGGCGCTCGAGGATCGCTTGGTAAACTTGTGTTAGCAAGGCCCCGGTGTTGTCGCTGCTCGGATGCAGTGGAGCGAGGAGCGCAGCAGCCCGCGGCAGGTCGCCCTGCGCTTGTGCGATACCCGCCTTTAATACAAGGGTATCCAGGTCGTCCGGCGTAATGTCGAGAACCTGATCAAGCTTTCGCAGCGCTTCCGGGAAACGACGGAGACAGATATAGGTACTCGCGTGCTGGGTAAGTAGGTAGACGTCGCGAGGGTCAAGCTTCTCGGCTTCTTTGAAGTACAATTCGCTCCGGTCCCACTTGCCTCGTCTCCGTGCTATATAGGCCAGCGATTCAGGAATCCGGCTGCTATTCGGTAGGAGCTGGCGCGCTTGTTCAAAGTAGCGCACTGCGGTGTCGTAATCCTTCAGGCAAGCGTAGTAGTAAGATCCCGTGGCCAAGAGGGCCTCGCCGAGATTGGGCTGAAGGGTGAGCGCGGTTTCGGCTGCCTGCCGCGCCTCTTCACGCAGCGCGACAGTTGGTTGAAGACTCTGTGTGCCGTAAGCGCGTGAATTAACGAATGAAAACAGTGCCCAGGCAAGCGCGAAGTTCGGATCCAACCGCACCGCTTCTCTGAGATATTTCTGTGCGCCAAGGGCATTGGCGGTTGAGGGGATAGTTTTCAGTGTGTAAGCGAGACCACGCAAGTAAGCGTCGTAAGCCTCAGAATTGTCGGTGGCCTTGGCGGCAATCTCTCGCTCTTCTCGACCCGTGAGTTTCGCTCGCAACTGGTCGGCGACAGCTTTGGCAATATCACTTTCAACTGAAAAGATGTCGGTCAGTTTGCGATCAAACGTATCGGCCCAGAGATGGGAATCATTGGCTGCTTTGATTAGCTGCACGTTCACGCGCACGGCGCCGCCGCTCCTCTGTACGCTTCCTTCCAGGATGTGAGCAACGCCAAGTTCCCTGGCGATCGACGGCAAATTTTCGGGTGCACTTTTGTAATGCCGCGTCGATGTGCGCGAGATCACCGTGAGATCGGCGATTTTCGATAATCGCGTCACAATTTCGTCCTGGATGCCGTCGGCGAAGTAGGCGTTGTCAGGATCGTGACTCAGATTTTCAAACGGAAGGACAGCAATGCTTTTTTCCATCGCAGGTAGCGCGGATCGCTCGCGATAACGCGAAAAGATTGCAATCGCAGCAATGACTACCGCGAGCACAAGCAATGCTGCCGCCGTCCCCGCCCAGCGTAACCGCGTCAGGCGTTTCTGCACAGTCTCAAACCTCTGCGGCAGCTTCGGATTGCCGAATTGATCGCTATAGAGGTTCACGACCGAGACGCGCACTCCATGCTTCACTTCGCACGAACCAAGATCGTGCAAGAGCGGTCGCCACTTCTGGTATTCTTCCAGATCTTCGGCGACGTGTTTGGAGAGAAGAATGTGGTCGGCGTCCCCGCAACCCATTACCCGTTTGGCCATGTTGATCCCAGCGCCCGCGAGATTGGCCCGTTCGTTTACATCCACAATCCCGCTGACGGGTCCGCTGTGGATTCCCATCCGGAGTTGCAGGCGAGAGTGTTCCTTGAGCGCGCAGCTGACTTCCACT
The DNA here is from genome assembly GCA_003219415.1 of Verrucomicrobiota bacterium. Classification (GTDB taxonomy): domain Bacteria; phylum Verrucomicrobiota; class Verrucomicrobiia; order Chthoniobacterales; family UBA10450; genus Udaeobacter. Next base: position 23,260 of record QHOS01000030.1, read on the forward strand.
GCGCATTGCGCAGGCGCTTCCGGGCTCGTGTAAAAGACAAGTGCCATCCCGTCGCCGGTCGGGATTCTAAGCAAACGGCTTGCAACTTCGGCTCGTTGAAATTGCTCGGACGCGCGAACAATCCGGGTTAGTTCCTCAACCGCCGCGTGCTGGTCGCTAATCGAAAGCTTCGTGTAGCCAACAATGTCGATGAACAAAACATGGGCGATTTCGAGCTGGATCTCTTTCTTGCTCTCAATGGACATCTCGTCGTGCGCTCTAAGGTTACGTGAATTTCATAATCGCGCCTTAGTCAGACTGTCGAGAGTGTCAGCGATGATATTCCAGCAATTTACGCGACGGATTGTGTTCTTTTGTTCTACACACGGCAACCACAAAGTGATATGAATGGGCGCAATGGCGCGGGCCAGACCTTTAGGATTGCCGCAGTTGCATTTGTTTGCATCGCAGCGGAAAACTCGCCGCCAGTCACGTTTGAATCACCGTGCGAATGTCAGGACAATCACGGTCAACATCGCTGGTCAGTGGAGATTGACCCTTCGCTTCCGCCTGCGGATGCAAACGCGATTCAATCCGTCACACCTAGCGACATCTAATCAGTCAGTCAGTTAGTAAGAATGTTTTCTGTAGCCCGTGAAGCATTGGGAAATCATCGATCATTGCTTACGAAAAGGCTCGCCAATTTAGCAACGATCGAATCCCGGCGGGCTTACCTCGCTCATGCCCACCGATTGGCTTGCCGCCGTGATGATGCACTGTGGATCGAACGCGAACTAATCGAACTATCCGCGAAACGTTATGTGCCGAAGATCGACATGAGGAGCTTGCGCCGAAGCTGGTGCCCGGTTTGGAAACTAGCCGGCCGATAAGCCACCGACCTATCGCGATTACCCGGAACGCGACTACTGACTTTGAATCACCTGATCCGAAGATTTGATTTCGTGTCAGATGCCCAAACGAGCTGCCACGGTGCGAAATAAATCCTGCTACCGATTTTGCAGCGTTATCGTGTTTTGCGATTTCCGAGTCTGGAGCGAGCCCGCCGCCCTTTTACTGTAAGAGTGTTTGTGGAGAGTCGCGGAAGGGATAGATAAAAACCGCACCGCGGGATTGAACCACGGTGCGACTGTTTAACCTTATTCTTGCTGGTGTTTCAGTTACCCGGCTTGGTCTGACCCGCCCCGGTGACGCCGGGGCCCGCGCCGGTGAGGTTCTTGCTGGAGCCGGTGCCACCTTTAGCATCTTTTTTTGGCTTCAGGTCGCGAACTTTGATGTTTTTCTTTTTCTTGTCTTGCATGTTTGTTACTTGTCCTTCGCTGGATTTATGTGGCACCGAACAGCAATTGATGCTCGCCCGTTTCGTCCTGTATTTGGAATCAGGTCATCCAGACGAATCAATTTATCTTTCCTGCGCTTGGGCCTTTGATTTCCTGACTCTCCGGCGGGCGCATTCTTTTGCTCTTCGGTGCACTCACTTTGGCTTTCTTTGTTATCAGTATCCGCCCAGTTTAAAGAAAAGCCATCAAACAATCAGTTGTCGCTGCCTTGTTCTTAAACGAGAGGGGCTTATGCCGTGTTCGCTCCCTAAAAATTAGGGTTGCGATTGCAGACGGAGAGAATGTCTGAGTTTATTCTAAGGCCACTCGAGCTCATTTTTATACCAACAATGCCCTACTCTTGGGCCACGCCTCGGAGATGGCGCGCCAGGGTCGAACGAGAAATAGCGAGCAGTTTTGCCGCACGACGTTGGGTTTGATTTGCTTGCTCATAAACGACCCGTACGCGTCTTTTCACAGTCACTTGCGAGCGAGAGATCGATACTAGGGGCGCGTTCGTTGTTATTGCTGGCCAACGAAGAAACCAATTTACCACCTTTCAGACGCATTCTGATCTGGCTCCAGATCTGGAGGAAAAACGACATGCTCGGGCAGAATTACCGAACCATTGCAAAACAGCGTCATGGCTCGCACGGTGTGGCTCAATTCGCGAAGGTTTCCGCGCCACCGATGGTGAAGCAACTTCTCCATCGCTTCGGGACGAATTGCCGTGATGCTTTTGCCTTCTTTTAATCCAGCCGCTTTCAACGATCGATGCCGGCAGTTCTTGCAGCCGCTCACGCAGCGGAGGAATGAGCAAGGTGAGGCCGTTCAGACGCTGATAAAGGTCTTCCCTGAATTTTCCCTGCCGCACTCGTTCCCGCAGCGAGCAGTTTGATGCGCAGATGATCCGCGCGTTGGATGTGAGCATTCGCTCAGCGCTGCCAGCTGCAAGCAACGCGCCATGGCTTCGTCGCTTGTGGTCAGGTCTTCAATTCTCAGCTTGAAACGCGGCTTTTGCATTGCGGCCCGAGGATTTATTGCTTTATGCTTTCACGCAGCTGTCGAATGGGTTCGAACGCGTATTCAATCAGCGTGCGTCCACCGACGATGATGTGCGCTTGTCCTCTCATCCCAACTCGCAGAGGTAAAACTTGTCCTGCGTGGGGGGATATCTCATAGCGGTCGAGTGAGCCCAGCGCGACGAAGTGAGAGCCATCAGTGGTAGTAACCGCTGACGGACTGATCCAATCGAGTTTTCCGGTCACAGCGCCGTAACGCTGGTAAGGAAACGCTTCGAAGAAATACCGCACGCGCTGAGCGATGGCGAGTTTCGGGAGGCCGGCTTCGTTTAAGGTCATCCGAGCTCGCGGTTTGGCGTCTTTCCGTGCGAGCTGGCAAAGCACTTGTCCCTGCTGCACAAAACTGCCCACGGTTCGCTGGTCCATGGAAGTGATCACACCCTCATATGGACTCCGAACTGTCAGCAAGTTCTGGTGGGTATTTTCGAGGTCTGTTTTCAGAGCGCCGATCCGCATTTTTAGTTTCTCGATTTCCGACTGCTGCTCAGCCCGTTGACGCGCGTGCTCTGTTTCCATTCGCCCACGGTCGAGATTGACCTGCTGCACAGTGCGTTGGGCGACACTCAAATCTTTTTCCGAACCGGCTAAATCGAGTTTCAGCTTTACAAGGTCAATTTCCGATTCGCCGCCCAGCTTGGCTAATTTCTCCATGCGCGTCACCAGTTCGCGGCTCGTGCTGGCATGATTCTCACGGAACTTTACTTCGCTCTTTGCCTGCTCAATTTCGGCTTTCTTAATCTCGAGTTGGGCAGCGTAAGCGGTCTCAGATCGAGTGAGGCTTTCTTCTTTCGTGCGTAAATCTTCGGTGAGGGTCCGAAATTGCGTGTCCCAACCGCGGATTTCGTCGGAGCGCAAAACGAACAACGCTTCGCCCAGTTTAACAGGTTGGCCCTCCTCCACAGCGACGCGACTAATGATGGCTTGCCGAGGCGATTGGATTGGATCGGCGCCGGTGGCCGGAATCAGAACGAACTGGCAATAGACGGTTTCCGGTAACCGCATTATGATTGCGACGAGCAGCGCGAACAGAAAGGCCGCCAGCAATAGCCAGGCGGTCGAGCGGATGATCCAGGGCGGTGGTTCCTGCGGCAGCATCTCGGATTCCACATCGAGTGAACCGCGTTCGGTTAATTGTGAGCTCATGGAAGAACTGGCTCAGATCCCCAGTTGTTGACTGGAAAGGTAATAATATAGACCGCGTTGTGCCATTAAGTCATCGTGCGTACCAATCTCGGCAATGCTTCCCTGTTCCAGCACCACGATCGAGTGCGCTTCGCGAATCGTACTTAACCGATGTGCGATCACAATCGTGGTGCGACCTGCCATTAACCGACCGAGATTGTCCTGGATCGCGCGCTCCGATTCTGTGTCGAGCGCGCTCGTTGCCTCATCAAAAATTAACACTGGCGGATTATTATAGATTGCCCGCGCAATTGCGATGCGCTGCTTCTGGCCACCTGAAAGAGAAAGACCCGATTCGCCAATCTTTGTCTCATAACCAAGCGGAAGACGCATAATGAAACCGTGCGCCGCAGCGGCTTGTGCGGCGGCAAGCACCCGATCAAGATCTGGCTGCAGATCGCCAAACGAAATATTGCGCGCAATCGTTTCGTTAAACATGTGATTTTCCTGAAGCACTATTCCGATGTGCCGCCGCACGTCGCGATAATTGAGAGTTTTTAGATCGACATTGTCGAAAAAGATGGTCCCTTCCGTAGGCTCGAGGAGGCCGGCTATTAATTTAATGAGCGTCGTTTTGCCACAACCGCTGCGACCGACGAATGCCACCATGCGCCCTGGCGCCAGGTCGAGGTTGATGTTCTTTAGAATATCGGGCGATTCGGGGCCGCCGTATTTGAAACTAACCCCGCGAAGCTGGAGGTGTCCTTCCAGGCTATGCACCGGGACGAGTCGAGAACGATCATGGCCCTGTTCGGGCTCCTGCTCGAAAATGTCATTCAGCCGATTCAGGAGGACGGCGGCGTTTTGCAGGTTGTCCCAAACTCCGAGCGCGCGCAAAATTCCCGCGTAGGCCATCGCCGTCAGTGAGCTGAACGCGACAAAACCGCCAACGCTCAAGTGCCCATGAATAACTTGCGTCGCGCCGACCCACAAAAAGATCGCAGTAGAGAGCAGACCGATGCTTTGCAGAACGCTGTCGTACGACATCACTATAAAGGTCGCCTTGAAAAGTTTTTGTGAGACGGAGAGAAACTCGTTCAGCATGGCGTCACGGAAGGCACTCTCGGCGGATGCCGCTTTCACTGCCTCGATTCCTTTGATGGCATCGATTTGATGCGAACTGTATTTGCCCTGGCTTTCTTCCACCCCGTGATACAGGGGACGAAGCACTTTTACCGAAAAAATCATTAGTCCCACGTAAAGCGGCGTTGTTGCCAGAAACGCGAGGGTGAGCAATGGACTGTACATCGCCATCAAAATCACTGCGCCGACGAGAAAAACTGCTGCCAGCAAAGCGCCAACTCCCTGTTGGACGGCAAATTGCCGAACCTGCCGCGCACCGTCCAGCCGGCGTTGAATGTCGCCTGTCCGGCGGCTCGTGAAATAAGTCATCGGCAGGGAGAGAAGCTTCCGGCTCAAAAAATCGAGAACTGTCGTATCAAGGCGCACGGCTGCAAACGCCAGCAGATATTCCTGGGCGAGAGTGGAGAGCTGCACGAAGACGATGGCCGCGAGCACGCCGAGTAGGATCGTCTTCAAAAGGCCGACATCGTTTTCGACAATGACCTTGTCGACCACCATCTGGGTGAACACTGGGAAGAGCAGTTGAAGGAAACTGACAGCGACGGCCAGCCCCAGCACCTGGAGCAGGATCACCTTAAACCGTGCCAGAAACGGAAGAACCCACGCCAGCGTTGGCTTGGTTTCCGGAGCTTGTTCGAATGCGGGCGTGTAATCGAACAGCGCCGCGTAGCCTGTCCACTTCGCTTCAAATTCGGGCCGCGGAAATTTCCGCAACCCAACCGCGGGATCGGCCACGCGCACAAACTGCTCATCGACATCGTAGAGCACGATCCAGTGGTTGCCCTCCCAGTGCACTATCGCTGGCAGCGGCATGAGCGAGAGATTGCGTAGCGAGATCTTCAATGCGCGCGCCGCCAAGCCAAGTTCAGTTGCGGCGCGAGAAAGCGCCTTGAGGCTGGTGCCGTCCGTAGCCGTGTGACAAAGCTGCCGAATCCGTGCCAGGCTTACCTTGCGGCCAAAATACCGGCAGATCATTCCGAGACTGGCTGCGCCACAATCCATCTCGTCGATCTGCATGATGTGGTCGACTTTGCGGATTCGCTTTCCGCGTTTGCGGAACAAGCCCTGCTCGTTAGCGAAGGGAGCTTCTTTATCTTCGGCCCCGGCTGGAGGATGTTCACGATCCAGCTGAACCTTGTCGTGGACCTGTGTTTCGGCAGGCAGCAATTCGGTCGTGAAATCAAGCGGAATACGCGCTTCGGTTTTCGCCTGATAAAGCGCGAGCCGTTCGCTCACGAGCCTATCGAATTCCGGAAACCGTCGCCGCAAGTCCTGCACGGACTTGGGTTCAAGAGAGAGCAATTGGCAATCTGTGAATGCCTCGACGGAGGTCGCACGCGGAGAGCCGTTCAAGACCGACAGTTCACCGAAAAAGTCACCCTCGCGATAAAACGCGAGATTGCGCGTTTGTCCGTCGATTCCAGCAAAGGCCCGCGCGCGTCCCTTCTGCATTATGTAAAGAGGACCGGCATCGTCTCCTTCACGGATAATTAGATTGCCTTTTACGATCGTGACAGGTTTCAACCTGTCGATCATGGCGCGCAACACGGGAGTCGGAAGCCGGCCAAAATTGCTGAACTGATAGAGGAAACTTTGCAGAGCTCTGTCCCGGCCGGTGGTCTCGACATATTGCTTCAAATCGGGTACGCGACGGACGAGCTCCGTAAAATCATCGCGATCGAGCCGCAAAACATCTACCGCTGTGCTGCAGCGCACCGTCGCGTTTCGGGCTCCTCCCTCAGACAATGCGGCTTCTCCAAACGAGTCACCGGGTTTCAACACGCCCAGCGGGATTTCCTCACCACCTGGCTTGATCTTCAGAGCGCGTGCCCGCCCCCTGGTCAAAACGTAAAAGGCATCGGCCGGATCGTCCTGTTTTACGATCACATCACCGAATTCATAGTGCTCTCCCTCCAAGAGCGGCTCAATCGCGGCGAAATGTTCATCGGCAAGAAAACGGAAAACCGATGAACGCCGCAGAATTTCGGTGTCTTGAACTTTCATTTTTTGCCAGGTGACATGGCGCCCAGCCGCCCCTGCGTATATTTGCTCATAAGCTCAGAGAAATGCCGGTCGAGTAGTCGCTGATCGATCCGCGATTTAACGGTTGGGTCGTCCGCTTGCGGCTCAATTTTGTTGACGACACGACACAGTTCAAATCCGTCACCGCGCGCAGTCGGTTCGAGGACATTCCCCGCCGAAACGCTGAGGAATCTCTGCTGGGCGTCCACGGGAAGATCTTCTAAAAGAAAGTGCGAACGTCGGTAAGGGTAACGTCCCTCGGTTGCAACTTCCTCCATTGACATCCCATCTTGTTGCACGCAAAACAGCGCTTCCTTGGCGGCATCCTGGGATTCTAGCTCGATCACTTCGATTTCGAATCGCGTCAGCGGCAATCGTAAAGGCATTAATTCGTATTGACGCGCCTCAGGGACAAGCAGCCTTTCGCAATGTGTCCGGTATGCTGCCTCGATTGCGAGCATTTCATCCAGCCATTTCGAATCACGCCCCAATTTCTTCAGCCAATTCGGCCGTTGTCCCGGATTAACGCTGTTCCGATGCAAGAATTTCCGCTCTTCGGCCGCAATCGCCTCTGGGGCCGGTTCTTGTCCCGCGCATCGCGCCGCGAGGCGCGCCATTAAATCGGTCGTGATTCGGTCCAAATCTCCCGATAAAATCAATTCCGTCAGGAACGATCGGCGTAGGTCGACCGACGCGCACTGATATTCCACTTCATCCGGAACGACGCTTTCGCGAATCGCGGTGGCATAATATTGACGAGTAAAATAGTCGCTGAAGTCATCGAAAGTCAGGCCACGATTTGCCAGCCATGCTTCCGTTTCTTCAGCAGTGATCAGATCGTATTCGTAACGAAAAGCTTCTGCCGCACTAGAAATTGCGGACTCGTCCAAATCTAAGTCTAGCTCATCCGCGCGTTTTTCGGCTTCGACTTCATCAAGAAATTCTTTCCACTTTACCACCAGCTCGCCCCTGAAAATGGCTGCATCGATTGCATCACGTGCCGTATATTCCTGTTCTCCGCACGCGCACACTATCAAGTCAAAGCCTGAAGTTGGCTCCGTGGTCGCCATTGAAAGCGAGCTTTCTACAGCATTCCAGGAAGAAAGTCGAGCCACATCACTAAATATCAGCAACCAATGGATTTGACCTGGCAAGACGAACGCTGGTGCGCCTGGCGTCATGCCGAGGCTCTTTTCGGCCGGTTCTTCAATTATCGCGAAATGTGTTTGCCATGCATCCTGCCCTCAAGCCACCTCACAAATCTCAGGTAATGATTTCGACGGAAGGCTTTGAGGGCGTGGCAGACGTCCGTAGCAAACGGCGTCAGTCCGATCAAGCCGCACCGGAAGCGGTCTGGTCGTGCGCAACGTGGAAGTCGATGATGCCATTAGCGGACAAAATGCCTATAGCGGGTGAGACGACGCGGCCACTCGCGAGCATGTCGCACGTGCGATCGCTACAACCCTTTATTCAATGCGAGCTTCGTTTTTTGCCGCTCGGCCGCATGCGCTCCGCCCATCTGCATTTCTTCGGCTGTCAGAACGCCCGCATTCTCTTTAGATCCAAGCTGATCTTGATTCCGGGTTGCGGGCTGCGCTCGTGGCTGGTTCTGCGTTAAGTGTTGAGGTGGTGCGGCCAGTGCGCTCGCAGTGATACGGCTGTTCGTGGGCCGTACCCGTGGCGCTTTCGCTACTTTCGGCAGCCGACGTCGATTATCCGTTTCAGTCTGAGGTGGTGCGGTCGCAGCCACGAGAGTATGAGTCAATTGCACCGGCAGTGCTTGTACCGTTTTCGGAAGTTGGTCGGGAATAATCTGCACGACTGCTCCCACGGGAACGCGATTGTACAGCTCCGCCACGTCGCTCGATTTCATCCGAATGCAGCCATAACTGGCAGGGCGACCGATTGTTTTCTCCTGCGGTGTGCCGTGGATATAGATGCCACGCTGAAATGCATGCGCGTTTTGCGCTTCCAATCCACGCAACCAGATGATGCGCGTGATCACTGGGTCGCGACCAGGAGCATTTGGCTGCAGAATTTCACCGGTTAACCGCCGATTGTGGAAGACGGCGCCGGACGGGACGTTGTCGCCGATTTTCTTTTCGACTGCGAGATAGCCAATAGGAGTTGTCATTCGTCCCCAAGAGTCGCCCACACCAAACATCGACGTGGACACCGGATATGTGGCCACTTCCCCGCCGTTTTGTACAAGCATCAGCTTCTGATCGCGGACGCTTATTATAAGCTGATGGGAAGGGTCGAGTTGCGTTGCGAAAAGCGCTGGAGCAAGTGAAACCAAACTTAAAACTAGAGCGAGGGGTCGAAATATGCGCACCTTTTTAGCCGATAATTGAAGTTTGTCACGCGGGCGTCAATTCAAAAATCGCGCGTTTGCCTTTGAAAACTCCGGTTACATTATATTCGGCCACTCGGAGGCGCGCACCGAAATGTTGCGGCGGATTGCAGACCGGTATCGCCGGATTTCTTCGGCACAAATTTATCTCGCGGCGAGTGGGCGCCTATCTATGAACTGCGCGAATAGCCAAAACAGGTAGCATCCCGCGCGTGAAATATTGGGTAATGATCGCTGACAACTCAGCAAAGCGGGTTGCTACAGGCCGAAAATTTCATCGCGGCTTTTTAGTTCTGTCATGGAAACCGCGCGGATGCTCTATGCGCTGCAGCCATTAATCGCGGATACGGCATGAGCCGCTACCGCTGGCCGATGCACTTCGGCTCGTTAAATAACGACTGCCTCTGGGTGATGGACGAGACGCAGCTAATGGGCGTGGCGTCGAGAGCAGCGCGCAGCTCAATGCGTTTCGTAATGCGGAAAAAAAAGGCACGCGTCCATGCTGCCATACGTGGCCGTTTGGCCGACTATTCCATGTGTTTCGGCCCAGTCCCAAAGTCGCGCGAACTCCGGCGGCGCTGCCTGGTCCTTTGTGAAATGTTCCCAATGCTGAATCAGCATTTTCGAGAAATTCATTCCGTCAGCGGCGACGCGATTCGGATCCGCGCCGCGTTCGAGCAGATACACCGCATCCGCGTACGCGTCGCTATAACGAGCTCCCATTTCCGTGCGATGCGGAAGGTTCGTGGCATTTGTCAGTTCACTCAGTCGTTGGGCCGCGGCTCATCGAGCGAATCAAGTATTTCGCGGCCAAGACCAGTAAAGTATAGCCGGCGAATTCCGATTCGCTTTCGGGAATCGTGGAATTGAAAGCAAAAGAGCACAATCCGTCGCGTAAATTACTGGAAAATCATCGCTGACACTCTCGACAGTCTGAATAGGGCGCGATTATGAAATTCATGTAGTCTTAAGCGCCCGAAAAGATGTCCGTTGAGATCAAAAAAGAGATCCAGTTGGAGATCGCCCATGTTTTGTTCATCGACATCGTTGGCTACTCAAAGCTTTCGATTGATGACCAGCATGCGGCGATTGAGGAACTAACCAAGATTGTTCGCGCGTCCGAGCAGTTTCAACGAGCCGAAGCCGCGAACCGTTTGATTAGGATCCCAACCGGCGATGGGATGGTGCTTGTCTTTTACACCAATCCGGAGGCGCCTGCGCAGTGCGCGGTGGAGATCAGCTGCGCGCTCAAGGAACATCCGCGTCTACAACTTCGGATGGGAATCCACAGCGGGCCGGTTAGCGGCGTTGTTGATGTAAATGAAAGGGTCAATCTCGCGGGCGCTGGAATCAACATGGCAAAACGGGTGATGGATTGCGGCGACGCAGGGCACATCCTCCTTTCCAAGCATGTCGCCGAAGATCTCGAAGAATACGAGAAGTGGCGACCGTTTCTGCACGATCTCGGCACATGCGAAGCAAAACATGGCGTGCGCGTCTCGGTCGTGAACCTCTATGACGATCAATTCGGCAATGCGACGCTGCCGCGGAAACTCGAGACCGTCCGGAAACGCCGGGCCCGCGTGCGCTGGGCTGAAGTGGCCGTTGCGCTGCTCGTGCTTGCCGCGATTATTGCTGCCTTCGTCTTGCTTCTGCGGAGACCGACGCGCTCGGCCTTGGCGATTGTGGAAAAAAGTATCGCCGTGCTGCCATTTGAAAATCTGAGCCGCGATCCCGACAACGCTTACTTTGCTGACGGAATCCAGGACGAGATTCTGACGCGCCTAGCGAAGATTGCCGACTTGAAGGTGATCTCGCGTACATCCACGCAGCATTACAAAAGCGCGCCGGATAACCTGTCCGAGATCGGCAAGCAACTTGGGGTTGCGCACATCCTGGAAGGAAGTGTGCAGAAGAGCGGCGATGCCGTGCGCGTGAATGTGCAGCTAATCAAAGCGGCCAATGATTCTCATCTTTGGGCCGATACCTTTGATCGCAAACTGACTGACATCTTTTCAGTGGAGAGTGAGGTGGCCAAAGCCATCGCCGAGCAGTTGCGAGCGAAACTCACCGGTCAGGAAGAGCAAGTCATTGCCGCCAAACCGACAGACAACCCTGAGGCTTACGATGCTTACCTGCGCGGGTTGGCTTATAACCTGAAAACCACCAACACAACCGCCAACTCTCTAGGCGCACAGAAATATCTGAAAGAAGCAGTAAGATTAGCCCCGAAGTTTGCCCTTGCCTGGGCGCTGCTGTCATACGTGGACGCGCGCGGCTACCTCAACCAGGCTCTTCAACCAACGGTCGCCCTGCGTGAAGAGGCGCGGCAGGCAGCCGAAACCGCGCTGGGCCTTCAGCCCAATCTCGGCGAAGCAGTGTTGGCCAAAGGATATTACTACTACGCCTGCTTAAAGGATTACGACACCGCGGTGCGTTATTTTGAGGAAGCACGTCAGTTCCTGCCCAACAGCAGTCTGATTCCTGAACAGCTAGCCTATGTCACGCGGCGAAGAGGCCAGTGGGACCAGAGCGAGAGTTACTTCAACGAAGCCGAGCGGCTCGACCCGCGCAACGTTTCGCTGCTCACCCAGCAGGCGCTTTCCTATATCTGGCTTCGTCGTTTCCCCGAAGCACTGCGGAAGCTTGATCAGGTTCTTAATATCACACCGGACGACGTGGATGCCCTTGTGCTAAAGGCGGGCATCGCACAAGCTGAGGGCGATCTGCCGCGGGCCGCGGCGATCCTGGCTCCGCTGCATCCGAATGCCGACGACGCCCAGGCCTTGGAAACACAAGCCTACCAAGCGATCCTGGAGGGCCGCCCTGGACCAATCATTCCTCAGTTAAAGGAAATATTGGCCAACCCCGATCAAGCATTGGGTTATTACAACGGCGAACTGCGCTTTTGGTTAGGCTGGGCGCAGGAAGTTGCCGGCGACCGTGCCGCCGCCCAGGAAAGTTGGCGTCAGGCGCGCAGCGAACTGGAACGCTTCCTCAAGGAACAGCCGGAAAACTATCTCCTCATTGGAGATCTTGCGCTGACCAATATGGGCCTCGGTGACAAGGCCGCTGCGTTGGCTCTAACTGAACGGGCCCTGGCCGTGCTTCCGATCGAGAAAGACGCTGTAGATGGTCCCGCTCCGATTGAGATCCTTGCCCGGGTAGCAGCAGGAATGGGGGAACCCGAACGTGCCATCGTCGCTTTGCAGAAACTGCTCTCGACACCGTATGAAGGCCTACTGGCTTTCAACCTGCCGCTTACTCCTGCGCTACTACGTCTCGATCCGATGTTCAATCCGCTCCGGAACGATCCGCGCTTCCAGAAGCTCGCATCGAGCGTGTCGAAATAGAAAGGGTCAGCTTCGGTCGAACCAGAATGACGCCCGAGGAACAGAACAAAACGCTGGACGTGTGGCAAACCTCTGCGCGGTATTGGGACAAGTATCGAGTGCCGATCGCACAGATGTTCGCACCATAACGTCCGGTCTAGTTGAAGAAGCGCGGATCGGGATCGGCCAGAAGGTGCTCGATATCAGTGGTGGAAGCGGCGAACCCTCGCTCACAATCTCACGCATTGTCGGGCCAACAGGATCAGGAATGTACACAGATCCCGTAGCCGGTATGGTCGAGACTACTCAGGAAGAAGCAGGCAGGCGGGGCCTGACAAACATCCACTTCAGGCAATGTTCTGCCGATGATCTACCGTTCGCAGACCGTACATTTGATACAGCAGTAGGCGGGTTATCAGCAATGGTTTTTGTCGATCCGGTCGCTGCCATGCGGGGGGCGCTAAGAGTGATTCGCCAGGATGGATATGTTTCGTTTGTCGTCTGGGGCCGGACTCGCGCCCGCTCAACTAACCAGCAATAAAGCAGGCTGTTACCGATGTGGCGCGGAGATACTTTGTAGGGGGAACAATGAGTTCCCAGCACAGGCATTAATTGTTAGCGGTAGAAAAGCAGCCGTATAGCCAATTGGCGAATCAGGTCTCCGCAGGAGTCTTTGTCCGTTGCGTCTGCAGGGCGCTCTGTATCTTGCGCGGCTGGCAGGTCCGATGCGGTGTACAAGAATTTGTGCAAGAATGAGGGTCCGTTCTGCTCGTCTATCGTGATTAACCCAATTAGCCTAGTGAGCCGAGAGCACGGTCTGGGGCGACTCTTTACTCATCGGCGCTTGGCGGCGGCTCGGTTTCGCCGCTACTGCGCTGCGTATGTCTTTCTTGTTTTGTAACATTTTGCCGATTTGTAAAGAAAAGGGGGCAACGGCGAAAAGGCGGTCCCGACTACGAAGAATGACCAGCCGTAACATCTGACACGAAATCAAATCTTCGGATCAGGTGATTCAAAGTCAGTAGCGCTTTTGAGTTACCAGTTGTCCAATTGCTCTCTAAATTGGGTCGAGTGCCACAAGAGAATTCTCAGTCGCTACCAATTTGGTTACCGAGTCCGACTGCGGGATACAAGATTTTCTAATTCGACGAGTTTTTCCTCGCATGAAGGAAGCAAACTCAAATGAAATTGCCAGAAAGCGCCAATCAATACCTTAAACCGACATTTATCTGGCAATAAGTGGCGATGAAAGAAACATCAGCGCAGTAATATCGTCGATGAACCTACTACATCAGAAGTATTGTTACGAAAGCTTGGAACTACTCGCGCTGAACGGCTCGCGCTGTTGCTCGTCCGCTCGGAGCGGAATGATCTTGTCCGCGTGCTGGTCGGTCGGATAGGCGCGCCTCCATAGCCTGGCATATCGTTCGATGGCGAGCGCCCGCGGGGCACGAATGATGTGGCAGCCATCCTCCCGCAACAGGTGTCCGAGCACCTTGCCAAGCTCCCGCACGACTCTCCGCTTCGGCGATGTGTTCGCGCGCCAGCGTGCCGTCGCCGGGTTGGATAGGCGGACCGAGTGGATCAATCGGCCAATTGACGATCGCAGTCGTGTTGATCTTGCGGATCAGCTCGCACAACGCGAGCCGCCAGGTCGCCACCTGTATTGTGACCGTGACCTACGAGAGGACGGCATCAGATGCTGCAGTTGGCCACTCCTCGAACAAGGACTGTCAGTGACTCCATCGTCTGGTCGACGACAAATATGTGCAGAGCAAGCATAGGACGGTAATGCTCGCCACAACAATAAATAACCGTGGCCCTCAAATCGCGATACCGTTGGATATGATCTGATGCAATTTTCACCACAGCCGGTAGCATTGGGCACATTTTCTTCGGAAAAATCGCCTGCCCTCCAGTTGGCGTCGATATGGATTTTCAGGGACAAGCTATGTTGCCCACGATAGAGTACGTGGCAGCCGGATGACCGTTGTCCCGCTGGCCCCTAACAAACGTGTGGTCAACAAGGAGGGTCGAGCGCTCTAGGTTTTGGGTCTGAGCCGTGTCGCCGGTGAACGTCCTTCCGTTAACAGCCCCGAGCAGATCACCCGGAACTGGGCTGCCTACTGCCGATTTCGGGACGATAAGTGTAATCGTTCCATCAGCGTTAAAGCTGCTTCCCGGCAAGAATCCAATCAGGGTCTCCGTTGGGACGCCAATAACCAGCCCTACCACCTGAGTAGCGATAGTCCCATAATCAAACGTCACGGTTCCGTTTTGATCCGTTCTCATGCCGGCATAAAACTGCTCGGCTGCCGGGTCGTACGATTGGGCAGCGTATGAGTTCCAAACGATCCTCCACCTGCTACTAGGAGGTACAGTCGCCAGATTGGTTACTTTCATCTTGAACATTAGATTGCTTGTCCCAGGAGGCTCACCGACAGCAACGTAGTCGATAGCGAGCGAAGCAGGCGCTTGTCCTTGAAGTTGCTGTTCCGGATGACCCGGCGGCGTCTGTTGAACAATCAAGCCAGTGCACGTATTACCGAGGTAGGGTGCGGCGACTTCGTTGTTTCCGCATGATGTTCCCGGCCCATTTACTGCCAGTACTTTGTAATAATATGTCTTGGTGGGATCGGTGGCAGTAGTGTCGTTATAGGTTGTCTGATTTCCCGAAACGCTTGTCAATAGACTCTCAGCGCGGCTAGCCGTGCCTCGCATGATACGATAGCTGGTGATATTGGCATTACCTGTGTCTGCCTCGGACCAGGCGAGATGAGCGACGGAGTTGACTCGCCGGACCGTGACCGATGGCATGCCGGGTGCGGATCTGGCATGCAGCGGATTCGGCGGATCAAAGCTGGCAATAAGGCGGCGCCCGCTCGATTGTCGCGCGATCACACCTCTGGCCGTGTAGGCGTTGCCCTTAGCCGTAAGCACTGCCTGAGCACAGGCGCCATCGGCGCATCCGTCAACGTAGCCGACCTGCACCCGTCCCTGCTTGTCAACGGTCATGTCAAAGAAGTCGAGCAAGTTACGGCAAATATCGGCGCCGCCGTGCATCCAAATGCAACCGCGCTGCATTGGATCTTTGGGTGTTACATCGGTAGTCGTCCAGTGCAGTCCTTCATCAAATGTACTGGCCACGTAAAGATGCCAGATACCATTGAAACTGTTTGCAGAACCATCGCCCGACATGGTCGAACCATAAAAAGCGATTGCGGCGCGGCCAGCATCGGCTGCTACCGCACTAGGGAAAGCAACATTCTTCAGACCATAAACTGTGCCCACATCATAGATGTTCTGCCATGTTTGACCGCGATCAGTAGATGTCGCGACGACAGCACTAGAACCGCCAGTAGCGCTACCAGCGACCGTGCCACTAGACATTGCAAAATAGATGCGACCATTACTGTCGATCGCTACAGCAGGATCCTGGAGATTCGCGTTGGCGCGGGTCTGGCTGCTTGCGTTTTGGACGGGACGTATGCTCCATGTTAAGCCGTTATCTTCTGAAACGACGACCGCGCCCGTGCCGCCACAACTGTTGTTGGGCAGATAAACGGTTCCGTCGGGCGCAACTTTAACATGTCCATGCAATCCACCGCATTGACTCGTGTAGGTAGGTATTGGTGGTCCGTAAGTGACGCCTCCATCATCGCTGCGCAAACAAAACGCAGTAACCAGGTCTTGGGAGCAATAATAAACGGCATTCGGGTATGGGCCGTGAGACGGAGCAGGCGTATGATATGGCCCGCCACCGATCGTCTCATGATCAATACCAGAACCCAACGGTCCAGGGTTTGGGGACCAGCCAGCGTAACTAGGCTGGCCTAGTTGATCGAGGCCGTCAGTATCTGTGAATGAAACTTTGCACGTTGGCGAGGTGAGGGTGAGTTCGCCGGCAAACACACGCCCAGTCTGACGATCCGTGAAGCCGATGGGATCGGAATCGACGAATTGAGATGTTGGGGCGGGGCTGTTATACCAAGTCGCGCTCTGGGCGTTTGCGGGGCAACTATCGTCGAACTTTATGAAGAGCGTTTGAAGGTCTGACTGGAAGTTCGTCACGCCTGCAACTGAGTTTGGTGAGTTCCAATTGACGCCGATGGAAGGTTCGCCGGCGTCATATCCCATATATTCGACGGTGTGCACAGTCGGTCCCTGGCTACTGTCGGTAACCTGTACCAAAGTCCCCGGCGCCTCGAAGTTCTGGAATCCGATTTTCGGGCCGCGATCCTGAGGAGCCGATGGAGCTAAAGCAGATCCTGCTGATGCTGATATTGCACTGGCGCTGCCGGAATACTGAAAGGCCGCAGTGGCACTGAAATAAACTACGTGAACCGAAAACTGACCGGTACCGACATCCGGATTGCTGGGATCAAGATCGACTACTTCTGGGGGTGTTCCGCCATGCGCCGATGTACCACCTGTGACGATCGGCCCATTGTTATCGCCTTTGTGGACATAGACATCGTAATCGGTCAGGCCGGAAGGATCGGTGCAACTGATAACAATGCGCGCCTTAAGGCCAGTCCAGTTACTTGGCGTGCCCGATAAGCTCAGAATGAAGGTATCGCAGTTTACGCCTTCGACGCAGGTGCTTTCGTCCAGCGAACTGCCGCCAGCCGCCGTCCCAACCCAATTTACCGTCGGCCCCCCGGGATTAAGTGTTCCGGAACTAGGCATCGCCGAGTGTAAGCGGGCTGTGAAGAGCCCGAACACAATCAGGAAAATACCCGTAACAAAAAAAAGCGCGCCGATAGTGGCGCGCGCGGTCATCGAAGGAGAGGAAATCTTTTTCATAGGCAGAACGTTGATAAAAGTCTGTCTTAAGATTCGGGAAAATAGGCGAGCGCGGTCGCCTCACAACACTTCATAAGTCCAGCGTGTCGGAAAGGTTTACAGCCGTTGAAGCGCTTTTTGGGCGAGCACTTTCGACTTCTCGAGTTTGGCATCTTCGTCATCCGTTCCGCCGATGCCGACCGAGAAGAAAGCATCCCCTTTTAGAACATAAAGCACGCCGCCAAATCGATTGCTCACCCAATAAGCATCGTCCCCAAGGCCATCAATTTTTTTCGGCGCAGGTCCCTGCTCTTTTTCGGCACTCTTGGTCTCCGGTTTCTCATCGCGCTCTTTTTGGTTTCCATTGTAAGGGCCAAACTTCTCTCTCCAGAAGTCTTTTGGACTGCGCTCGCTGCGCTGCTTCGAGTCGGGTTGTACAAGGGCCAGAATCACTGATTTGCTAAATTCCGCTGCGGTGTAGAAACATTGAGAAACCCGGAAAACTCCGTCCGAATGTTCGCTGCTCTTTGTCTCATTCACCGGAGCTTCCTGAACCGATGCGACTTCCTCTTTGGAGACAAGACTGCAGGCATCGCGCATGACGATCGTGTTTCCGCGTTCTCTGCATCCGCCGAGCATCAATAAAAGGGATAGCGGGAGAGAGACGAACAGAAGACTGCGCACGGAAGAACTTTCACCTAACGAACGCGCTCGGACAAACATGTCTGGCAACAATTCCCGGGGACTTTGTCGGTTTTACGTAATGGTCGCTACGTTGCTTGCCAAGTTGACGAATATTGCAGCCGTTGCTCTGGCGCCGTTCCAAGTGTCTTGAAGTACTCGGGAACGTCGGCGCGCAGATACTCCAAGGAACCTTCGCGCAGCCTTCTAGCCGAGTGTAAGTCTGGCGCGGGAACGCGTTTTTCCCTTCGAGGCTGTCTGCGGGACAGCCCAATTGTACTAGGATTTGTGCGAGAGCGGATGAAATTTCTAACGCCGGCGAGGCGGAATTGGCAGACGAGCTGGACTCAAAATTCAGGAACCGGCGATTTCATCTGATCAAATCCGATCAAATGCGGTTCACAATTTTCATAGGGAAATCAGCCGTTTCCCGGCGGCAATCCAGCAATCGCGAAAGGTAGTCTAAAAAAAGGCGAAAGTAGAACAAAAGTAGAACAATCGAGGTCCGGCTCGTTTATCTCCACAAACACTCACGCGCGCGCGCGAAAGACGAGGGCACATTAGTAACTTATGTAATGCCTGTTTACGAGTCGCCCTTCGCTGATTCCGCTCGGTTAAATTTGTCTGAATCTCCCGCACGCGCGCGTAAGAGCGGGTCACTTTCGGCACCAATCAGTAAACAAACGAGCAAAATGAAACCTCCTGCGCGGCAAAGCGCCCCAGCGGCACCCCGAGGGAGCCTTCCAAAATTAACTGAGCACGAATAGTTTCGGCACGGTTAGTTCTTAGTTAGCGAGGTAACGTGCGAGAGTGGTTCCGCTGTTGCTGTTGCCCACGGCAACGATCTTGCCATCGATTTGGATAAGCACAGTGTTAGCAAAGGCCTCGCTGGTGCCAAATGGTGTGCTTACAAACCCGCCATTACCGAACGTCGTGTCGACCCTTCCGTTGGGACTATAGCGCACCAAAGCAAAGTCGGACGGACCAGGAACAGCATCCACATCAGTGAGGGCTGTTTGTCCAACCGCGACAATGTCGCCGTTTCTCTGGAGGGCGAGAGCAAAAGCATGTGCCAGGATATTCCCAGGGAATGGTGTTGCCACCCCGCCGTGATTCCCGAAGCTGTTATCAATCGTGCCGTCCGTGTTGTAGCTTACCAACAGGAAACCCGATACGCTGTGGGTAAACATGAGATTCGGAGAGGTAACAATGCTGCCGGCGCTAATGATCCTCGTTACACCCGTGGAGTTGGTAGAAACGACAAATCCGCCCGCGCCGTTAAAGGCGAACCCCGGAGTCTGGCCGTTGACACCGAAACTTGTAACAAGACTGCCATTCGGAGCGTAGAGGGACGCTACGCTGCCGGCGCCGATCAGGATGTTGCCATTTGGCAGAAGCACGATCGATTCGCCGCCGACTGTGGCGGCTGCGCCATTCAAGCCAAAGGTCGAGTCAAGCTGGCCATTCGTGAGCAAGCGCGCGACGATGCGTCCGGTGGCGACGAGAATTCTGCCGTTAGATTGCAGGGCCAACCCTTCACTGGCTGGCGGAAGGAAGAGTCCGGCTGCTTGGATGGTTGCGGCGCCGTTGCTGCCGAAGGTGGTGTCTGGGCTACCGTTAGTATTGAAGCGGAAAACCTTGAGCCGAAGATTACCGGGAGCCGCCGTGAGAATTTTCCCGTCCGTTTGAATGGCCACGGCAAACGCGGGGCCGGCGTTAGTGCCACCGATCAACACCTCACCGCCGGTCCCGAAGCTAGGATCGAGCGTACCATTGGTGTTGTAACGCAGGAGGCCAGGCTGTTGGAAGTTCTGCTGGATCGCGATTCCCCCGGCTACCACGATCTTGCCGTCACTCTGTAGGGCTGCAGCATTGGCGCCTGTGTTAGCCGTAGTGACAATGCCGTTGATACCGAAAAGAGGGTCCAGACTTCCTGCTTGACCCATCGATAGGCTAGGTAAAACAAGAACTGTTAAGAATAAGAGCAGCGGAAACCATTTTGCAGAGGTTTTGCTTTTTGTGAAATTCCGAGGATTAAACAGTGAGCGTTTCATGAAGCATAACAACAATGTTGATGAGATTCGTCTTATTTTCATAACCTATGGAGTCGTAGCAATGCGCTTCGACTGCAACAGCTTAACGGTAACGCGATTGTTACTGCTACCGCCGGTTTTTGTCAGACCGATTAATACCGGAAGAAACAGCTTTGGTCCGAAACAGAAGGCGGAACGCTCGGTACGAATTGTGAGTACTGGCCGTAGTGAACGTGACTCGCGCGCCAGCAAAAGCAAATTGAAGCGCTTACTGCGGGCGTACAGAAAGTGACCGACCAAAATTGAAGCGAGCAAAGCTACGCCGCAAGTGGTCAACAACAATTAGCAAAGCTTCTGACAATCTCAGCAAAGCCGGTGGGAGTTGGGGCTGCATCTCAGCCGAGGATTCTTGGGGGGCGAACGATCTTCGTTGCGGATGCGCATCGCGACGACGGAAAGCGTTTCGTTGTGCGCGCGGATGAAAAGTTGACTGCTCTTGTTGAACTGGAATCCGCCGATTCAGGGCACGTCGCTTGAAAACGTGAAATCCATACGAACAAGAATTCTCACTGTGACGCAAAGGTTAGACCGCCGTAATAGTAGCAGGAAATATGCGAAACTGGATCAGGAGGCATCCGTTAATTGCCGCTCTTGCAGCTTTTGCATTCGGTGCCGCGCCCCAATGGATCGCATCAGTTTGGTCGCTTTTCTCAAGCGAACCGCTCGTGCCTTGGCTCGCAAGGCATAACGTCCCGACACTTCCGTTTTCGCCGTTATGGGTAACTGGAAGCATCAGTGTGATTTTGATAGCAGCAATATTTTTCGTGGTTCAGCGACAGAATCAACCAATGGTGCATACGAAAAAACTGGAACAAGGTAGAAGCCCTCAACCAATAATCGTCGCCATAGATGAATTGAAGGCACTCCGTTACGAGGGCGAAAGACTGGTGGGTCGATTTCAGGAAGATTCTGTAAAACCGACCTTCGGGGAAGTCGAGAACTGGAGAAAGAGAACTCGGGATTGTGCTCGCCAGAACACGCTGGCGAGCCTTGTTACGGCGAAGGATTTACTAACATTAGAAAAACCATGGGACGAAGGCGAAGTGCTTAGAATCACTGCGAAATTCCTCGATCATGGATGTTTTCTCGATGGCTCGACGCAGATGGCCGTGTTTCAGCATCTTTGGGGACAAGTGATGTCCAGATCAGCGGGAAAACGAGCGTTGCCCGAAAACACGGAGAGTCGGTGCGACAACAGACGGTCACCCAAATAGGGCAGCGTGAAGCACAGGCCATACGTGATCCTCACGGCTACGTAGACAGCCGTTGGAAAAGGCACCATTCCGCGATACCGGATCGCGAGCCTGGCGACTTGCACCGCGAGGACGAAGGGAACACCGACAATGATCCTCTGCGCTCGAGTGAACCGAAGCAAAAAAAGCGGCGCCAACCACGCACCCAGCGCGACGAAACGGTCGTAAACCGCGGGCGAACAGTGTCAAAAGGGTATCAAACGAGGGTCCGTAACCTCCTTTTCAGACGTCAGAAGTCAGAGGTCAGTTTCCGCTCGATGTCAAAAGGGTTCCAAATGGTCGGGTTCAGGGGCTCGACCCAAGGAGAAATCGCCTTTGAGGATTTCCCGTTCCGGCTAAATAAAAGGGTTAAATGACAAAAAGGTACCGGACCCGGTAGGCTCCGAGGGTTTCTGTATTACGAAAACTTACTACTCCTTAGGCCCTAACGAGTTCTGAACGACGCGAGAGCGCGGTGGACATCTGCAACCGCCATCCCGCCTTCGCCAACCGCAGCCGCGCATCGCTTGACCGAACCGGAGCGCACATCGCCCGCGGCGAAGACACCGGGACGACTCGTTTCCAGTGGTCCGGGCGCGCGCCTCATCTTCTGCCATGCAGACGATTGGGCAACGGCTGCGCCGGTAAGGATGAAGCCTTTCGCGTCGCGCTCGATCTCATGCGGCAGCCAGTTGGTGCATGGTAACGCGCCGATCATTGAAAATACTGCTGGTGTTGCGACTGTCTGTCGTTCACCAGTGCACGTATTCTCGAGCTCGACTGATTCCAATTTCCTCCGTCCACTCATTCGTTTGATTTCAGTCTCATACAGGATCTGGATGTTCTTCTGTGCCTCGATGCGCCGCGAGAGGTAGCTCGACATGCTTTTCGTTAGGCTGTTCCCGCGCACTACGAGCAATACCTTCTGCGCGCCTTCGGAAATGAACATCGCCGCCTGACCGGCCGAGTTGCCCGCGCCGGCGACGATTGCCGTTGACCCGTGACAGAGCTGACCTTCGAGCGCCGTCGCCGCATAATAGACACCAGACCCTTCAAATTCTTCCCGGCCTTGTGCATCGAGCCTGCGGTAATCTGCGCCCGTTGCGATGATCACCGCGTTCGCCCGCAGCTCGGCATTGCAGCCTTCGATGTGCAGGAAATGCGGATAATCGCCATCGGGCGCGTGTCCAAGCGAGAGCGCTTGCGATGGCGTCGTGAATTTCGCCCCGAAACGATACGCTTGTAGCTGCGCGCGGTGCGTGAGATCGCCGCCGCCGATCCCAGTAGGGAAACCGAAGAAGTTCTCAATCAACGAGGATGCTCCCGCCTGGCCGCCAGGGGCATAGCTTTCCAAGACCACAGTATTGAGTCCTTCAGAAGCAGCGTACACGGCTGCGGCCAAACCGGCCGGCCCGGCGCCAACAATCGCTACATCGCAACGGATTTCTTCTTCCTCATTCTCGGTAAGCGGTTGAAGCAGACCCGCCACCTTTGCGACTTCGCGCAGGGAAGGACGGCGCAATGGCATTCCACTCGGAGTGATAAGTGCGGGCAGATCCTTGGAAACAAGATTCAATCGTTGCGCGAGTGTTTGCCCGTATTCGCTCGTCGTGTCCACGAGTCGGTGCGGATAGTGATTCTTATCGAGAAAATCATCGAGCTGATGTCCTTCGCGTGAATCCGCCTCCGCCAGAATTCGCAAACCGGTAAACTCGCGATCGCGCTGGAGACGTTTGCGCCGCATGATTAGCGCACGCACGATCGTTTCACTCACACTCGGGATCTCTCCCAAGGCTCGTCGCAAACGCGGGGCAGGAATCTGCAAAATTTCCGATTGCTCTGCTTTGCCGCGCACTGTCGCGACAACCGCGGTACCGGTGAGCATCGCGATGTCGCCAACAAAATCGCGCGGACCCGGCGTAGCTAGAATTTGCTCATCGCCGTCGCGCGATTCAAAAACCTCGAGCTCCCCGCTCAAGACGAGATTGAAAGGCACATCACGCTGACCAGCTTTGTAAATAATCTCGCCGCGCCTGACTTTGCGCCGCGTGCCTAACGAGTCTAAGGTCGCCAACTGCTCGTCACTAAGTGCCGGAAACGCAATACGCTCGGTATCGCGGTAAAATTGCTCATCATCTTCTTCCGAAGCACGCATGATCCTGCGCTGCACAGTAACACACGAGTCAAAACCAACTGCTCGGGTTTATTTCTTGCGCGCGAGTCTTAAGATAAGTCGAAGAAAACGAACCAAGAAATCTTAAATGAGTGCAAATCCATCCACAGCACTGATCACAGGTGGCACAAGCGGTATCGGCCGGTCGGTAGCCAATAAGCTCACCGCGCTTGGCATCCACGTCATAGTCGTAGGCCGCAATGCTGAACGCGGCCAGAAAACGGTTGCGGAAATCCGCGCCGCAGGAGGCACCGTGGATTTTATTTCGTCCGACCTTCAGGACGCGTCGAGCGCGCGAGAAGTGGCCAGACGAGCCGTCGAGGTCGGAGGCGGCCATGTTGATATTCTAATCAACAATGCCGGGATCTATCCATTCGGGCCGACGCATGAAACCACCGAAGAAATGTTCGAGCACGTGTATGCGCTCAACGTCAAGGCGCCGTACTTCCTCGTCGCGGAACTTGCACCGCTGATGGCGAAGAAAGGCAAAGGGGCAATCGTCAATTTATCGACAATGGTCGCCGATTACGGCGTGCCCGGCATGAGCCTTTATGGCTCGAGCAAGGCCGCCATTAATCTGCTAACTAAGGTGTGGGCGGCCGAATATGGCCCCAGGGGCGTCCGGGTTAATGCAGTAAGCCCCGGACCTACGCGCACGGAAGGAACTGAAGCAATGGGTGAAGGGCTGGAGAAACTGGCCGCCGAGGCGCCGGCCGGCCGCCCGGCTACACCAGATGAGATCGCGGAAGCTATCGTGTTTTTGGCCACGGATCGTGCCAGTTTTATTCACGGCGCAAAACTCGCGGTCGATGGGGGTCGCAGCGCTGTGTGAGAATATTGCAGGCGACACCCGCCGCAAGCCGATCAACTTAAACCTAGGAATCGAGTGTCGTAAACAGCGCATTGAGCCCTTCAGCGAGGGTAGGATGCGTAAAGATACCTTCTCTTAGTGCGGTGTAGGGCAGCTTCCCCATCATCGCCACTTGGATAATGGTCATAATCTCACCTCCTTCCAACCCTAGGATAGCGCAGCCCAGAATTTGTTGCGTGTCGGCGTCGACAATTGCCTTCATCAAGCCACGGGTCTCGCCGGTTTCGATCGCACGGATTACGGCATTCATGGGCAATTTCGCTACACGAATATTGCGCTCCTGTTTTCTAGCCTCATTTTCGCTCATCCCAACCCGCCCGAACTGGGGATCGATGAAAATTGTGTGCGGCACAACGCGATCTCGCGTGCTGGCGTGACCATGGTCGAGCAGGTTGGTGCGCAAAATGCGGAAATCATCGTAAGTGACGTGGGTGAAAGCCGGCCCACCTTTGACATCACCGAGTGCGTAAATTCCAGGCACGTTGGTTTCCAGTTGTTCACTGACTTGGATGTAGCCTTGCTTGCTGAGGTGAATGCCAGCAGCTTCAGTGTTGAGAGCTTCAGTGTTGGGGACACGACCGATTGCCGCCATCAGATGCGAGCCGCTGAGCTTCTGTTCACCTTCAGACGTGCGTACGGTCAACTGAATGCGCACGCCGTTCAGCGACTGAATCTGCTGCGGCACAGCACCGGTCAACACCGTGATCCCATCCTCGCGAAAAATCTTAGTTATTTCGTCGGCCATATCTTCATCCTCGTTCATCAGCAAGCGTGGATGATGCTGAATGAGAGTCACCTGGCTGCCAAAACGCCGAAACATCTGCCCGAACTCCAGCCCGATGTAGCCGCCACCGATGATTAAGAGGTGTTCTGGGAGCGAGTCCAGTTCCATGATCGTGCTTGAATCCAGTACTGAGACGCTCTCGACGCCTTTGACGGTGAGTTGCTTTGGTCGTGCACCGGTATTGATGAAAATGAGTGGGGCAGTGATGTCTCGCGTTTCGCCATCGTTCAGAGAGACCTTAAGCGTCTTCGGCGCGACAAAATGGGCCTCGCCTCTCAATAGATCGAGATCGACCTCTCGCATTGGCGCAAGAAGATTCTCAAAGTAGTTACGAGCGCCCTCGACCATAGCTTGTTTGCGTTTGCGCACGGCGTGCAGATCGACCGAAATCGGGCCTGTGTGGACCCCGTATTCAGCGGCACGCTTCGCGAGATAAGCAACGCGTGCGCTGGCGACCATCGTTTTGGTGGGCGTACAGCCAAAGTTCACACAAACACCACCGACGGGGCCGCGCTCAATCACCGCCACTTTCCGGCCTGCTTTTGCAAATTCGATCGGGAGAAATCTGCCGCCCTGGCTGGTACCGATCACAATCACATCGTATTTTGTGGCCTGTGGCATCCCGATGTTATCCTTCTGCTTTTACATACATCATAATGGCATCGCATCTATAACAGCATTGCGCGTGTCCGCTACCGAGATAGGCTCATCTTGTGATGTCTGACCGAGGCTGCTCTCATCTTGACCGGATCGCGTCAATCAAGCAGCCGCAGCGCCGCGAATGCGCAGAGTGCGTAAAGTCGATGGGGGTCGGCAGCGCATTTGAAATCGCCGTCGCTTGGGCAGTTCGTAAGCTGAACTTATCCCGCCATCCAGTCATTTAGTGCGGACAGTTCCAGTACCGAATCGAATCCGTCTGGGAGCGTGATTGGCGGAACCTTTGCCTCGCGGTCGATCAAGCTTTCAATGAACGCGGCTGGGTCGATTTGGATTCGTGCCAACTCTTCGCGTGTGGCTACCTCTCCGCGCGTGCTGTCGGCCGACCAGCCGCGCTCGAGAGCAGCGACGTAGCTCGGCAGATGCTCGGGAGAGGGCCAGACGCGTTGCACAGAGGTTGCTCAAGTTGCCTAACGAGACAGAGTTAGACAGCTCTCGACTTCAGTCGGAGCTCTTGCAAGGCGAATCGTGTTCATGAGATACGTTCCCAAGTCAAAACGTACTCGAATGATTGCCCATTCCATATGAGCGGCGGAGTGGACAATAACAGCCGACTACCGTCGAACTTGAAATGACGGACCTGATCGTGGCCAATCCAATTCGGATACCAAGCACCCCGAACTTGATGTGTCACAGTTTGCCTCGTCTGGTCAATGGTGTAGGTGCCGAAATAGGAACCGTAATCCTCAAAGGCCGCACGGAGTTCCGCATCTGTACCGCGAGCCGGATCCTTTGCAGCAAATAAGGGGCGGTCGTTTCTCATGACATGGGCGGACATGTTGCCGCCGCCGTCGTAGATAAGCAAGCCGGACACATTTTCGCCCAATGGATAATGGACCCGACCCTCCGAATCGCGTGCTTCATACGATATTAGCCGCCAGGTTCCGAGCAGGCTCGGTCCAGATTGGGATTGACCGACGTTTGGAGACGCGATCATCGCATCCCAACGTCCTTAACGATTGCTTTCATTTGTGAGTCCCAAGCTGATCCGATCTTGGCCTCTAACGAGAATTCGGCCCAATGTTTGGGCTTTTTAAGAAAAGTGTCCAATTTTGGGGTCTAGTCCGCTTGCTCGCTTGGGGAGAATCCGACAAAAGCGGAGTCATGGGAGAATTGTGCCGAATCATTCGACATTTAGGAAGCGGAATGTTCGATCTCATCCCGCTTGGCTCCCTCGTGCGAATGAGAAAAACCCGGTGGTCGGCGCGCTGTCTGGGTATCGAGAATAAAGGTCCCTTCAGATTCAACTTTTTCACCGACAAAACCTTCGCGCAATCCGAGCCGGCAATCAGTGTCTTGCCCGCACGGGCGCGGGCGATTTCGGGGTGATCGCGCTAATGGCTTAACCCAAAAGAATTCCTAACCCAGTAACCTGTCCGCCAATACGTCTGCTTTCTCAATCTTTGGCGGCTCCGCCAGTAGCTCAGGCGCTTTCTCCATCAGCGCCTTGGCAACTTTTCCTGACAGGTGCGCGTCGCGCCCGGCATCATCCACAAATGCGTCGAAGATGGCGAAGGTGCTTGGGCCAAGTCGGATGCCGAACCAAGCAATTGTTGCTGGCTCTTGTTGCACCAAGCCTTGCCCGTCGCGCAGAAATTTGGCGACTTCGTTTTCTTTGCCTGGTTTGGCCTCCAGTTTAACAAATAATGCCTTCGTGGTCATGTGGTAATCTCCTTGTGACTGTTTTGCTGTGCAGCTGTCGAGATCGTATCTCTGTCTCAATTCAAGTCGAACTGAATCAATTTTTCCGAGCCGTTCGTCGCAAGCGACGCAGCGTATCGACTCAGATCGGAACAGGGTTGGTGCGTCGCGTTCTGAGCTGCATAAAAATCATCCCGCGAAAACCGTGGTTTTTTGTAGAGGAGAAATAAAAATGAAGCGCGTACATATAAAACTATTGATTCGGATGCGTTGGCGTCGAAACGCACAACTTGGCGGAGCAGCGTCAACATTCTCGACCCAACCGAGCCGTTTCCACGGACTGTCAATCCGTTGAAGTGTCGTGGAAGAATTCCGCGCGCGCGAAGGGTGCGAATGACGACGCCTTAGACCATTCCACACACGCGAGAAAGCCAAGGCAGTATTCGACAAGGATTTTTCGCGGTCGCTTCTACGGTCGGAGAAATTTTTGCTGCAAAACGAGGGAATTCTACGTAACGCCGTGCGAACCCGAAACGGCTAACGCGCGTAGCATCCGCAACGGTGCGCGAGCACACGAAAACGGGCGCAAAAGCCCGTTGTTGAAGTACAAATCCGTTGCTCTATCCGGCTGAGCTACGGGCCCGGAATGCGAGGAGAATATTTCGTCGCGGGAGATGCAAGTTTCGATTTCGGCTGGGTTTTCATGACCCAGGATTTAAGACGAACGCGGGACTGAAGAAAGGGGGGGTGGGGGTAGACCGGTCACCCCTCAGAGTCTTTGGGCTGTGGCAATCGAACCCGGTGCGAATCCGCGGTTCCCATTATCACAAATCACCCTGCGAAAATGATTGGCTTTGCGCGCAGGAAGGCATCGTTCGGGTGGTGTTAACACAAAACAAATGCAGTCCGCCTAACCAGTTTAAAAAATCGTGTTCAATAGTACAGGGGGCATGTCACGCAAACATTTTCAAGCGATTGCATACGCCCTTAAGAGTAATGAACCAAACGTAAACAGCGAACACTACGAACGCGAGGCGGAGCTGTTTAGAAACATTGTCCTTGCCATCGGCGGGGCCTGTAAAAGTTTCAATCCGCGCTTCAACTCCGTCCGGTTTGAACGCGCGGCCGGCTTGGAGTCACTGCGAAACCCATGACCGAGGGGAAAGTCTCAGTTGCGGTCCTGGTTCGTGTTTCTACGGTGAAGCAGGAAACGGCGCGGCAGATTTCCGAACTTCAGGAATATGCGGTCGGCAAAGGTTACGAGATTTTAGAGGTGTGTCAGGAGACGATCTCTGGCACGGCCGGAGACGAACAGCGGCACGGCCTGCGCCGCGCCGAACAACTCGCGCGAGAAGGGAAAATCAAGAAGGTGTTGGTCCATGAAATTTCGCGAATTGCTCGGCGAAACAGTGTGGCGCATCGCTTTGTAGAGACTCTGGAAGATTACGGGGTATCTCTCTACTGGCACGCACAGGGAGTTGAAACTTTACTCCCAAACGGTAAGCGCAATCCCGCCGCAGGCATTATGCTCGCGCTGTTAGCCGAGATCGCTCGCAACGAATCCGAAACTCTGCGCGACCGAATAAAGTCCGGTCTCGCCCTTGCACGCAATAGAGGCGTAGTGCTTGGACGCCGAAAGGGGACAACTCTGAGCCGCGACGAGTTTCTTCAAAAGCATAAAGATATTATTCGACAGTTGAAGGCGCGACAGTCCCTTCGTAACACCGCCAAGATTGTCGGGAAGGGCATATCCACGGTTCAGCGAGTGAAGATCGCACTTGCTGCGTGACGCCCCGTCGTTCAAAAAATCAACTGATTTCGTGAATACAAATTCGCGTCGATTTGCTGCAAAAGAATACTGGCAAAACGTCAGTAACATCACAGCAACGATTTTTTGAACACATCCGGCGCACACTATTGAGCAGCGCGTTGCCCTGTTTGGAACGAACGCTAATTGTTGAACGTGTGCGCGCCGGACAGGCTAAACAACGGTTGGGCTTGCCGTCGCATCACTGTGAAAAAAGGCATTTCTGCTGGGATCGGTGTTTCGATTGTCGCGGAGTCTCCGCCCTGCTGCGTGAGTGCAAAAATATCTGCTGGGTGTTGCTGTCTTGCGGGAAGTAGGCCGTAGTAAGCGACGGCGATTTTGCAAACGTTGCGTCGCTTCAGTCTGAGCGAACAAATTGCACCGATTCACGGTTTCTTTTCCTCGCAGAGCTTCTGGAAACTAGGGTCGCTACGCAAAGGATCCCATTTCGGATCGAGCCTTAGAAGCGCCGGCGTAAGGCAGTTAGTATATGGAATCTCCAAAAGACGCTGCAATCTTGGAATCGCGCGGTTTTTGTCGCCGACCATTGCCTCGACGGATGCCAAATTCTCTTCGTACCCAGGCCCATCGACTGCATCCTTCCCACTTGGCAGCAGCGTGATCGCGCGCTCAGCTTCTTTTATCGATGCGTCTTTCTCGCCGAGCACAGCGTGAATTAGCGAAAGTACGACCGCAAAAATCGCGTTATTCGTGTCTTTCTTAGAGAGCGTATCCAGCGCAGGCAGCAATTGTTGAGCAGTGGCTCTCGCCCCGGTAATGTCGCCGACACATTGCTGGGCCAAAGCCAGAAACATCTGATCAGCGAGCCTTTCAACGTCGGGCAGATCGCGAGATTCAGTGAGCCGGGTATGAATCAATCGAATGGCCTCATCGCAATGTCGCTCTAGAAATAATTGGTTCGTCTTCGTTAGGAAGGCATTAAACGAAGGGGTCTGTGCGTTTATCCCACCTAGCAACTTTCCGGCTTGTTCCAGGTTGCCCTGGGCCTGATAAATTTTTGCTTCGGACGCGACGGTATCGAGGCCATTCGGAACAATGTCCAACACTCTATCGTACGTTTTTAGCGCAGCCGGAAATTGCCGAAGCATCGCGTAAGTTTCTGCCGCCAAGCTTAGCCATTGAATATTGCGCGGATCGAGCGTGAGAGTTTGCTCCCAGTAAGCAACGCTTTGATCCCAGTGTCCTTGTCTTCGAGCGATTAGGGCGAGCGCAGCAGGGACATCGCTGCTGCCCGGCAAAAGCTCCCGGACGCGGCCGAACGTCGCTTTGGCAAGCTCGTAATCCCGCAGTACCCAATATTGGTAATAAGCCTGCGCGAGCAAGGTTTCGGGCGAATTGGGTTGGAGTCTTTGCGCGCTTTTTAAGGCCCGCTCCGCCGCGTCACGACGAGCGGTGGTTCTATCTAGACCACCGAAGTACACCTGAGCGTTCGCACGAGAAAGTCTGGCCCATGCCACCGCAAAAGCTGGGTCAAGCTGCACCGCCCGCTCGTAAAAGCCGACGACCCTTTCTGAATCGTCTGGAGAGGAGGTCGTGCGCGCTTCAAGAGCCAAGCCCCGGAGGTACGCGTCGTACGCCTCTGAATTGTTTGTTGGCTTGACCGCCAACGCTTGTTGCTCGCGACCAGTGAGCTTGGCTTGCAATGCGTCGGCGATTGCTTTCGCTACTTCGCTCTCGACACCGAAGATGTCAGTAAGCTTGCGGTCGAAGGTATCAGCCCACAAATGCGAATCGCTGGCCGCCTGGATCAGCTGGACGTTGACGCGCACCTGATCGGCGGCTTTCTGGACACTGCCTTCCAGGATGTTCGCTACGCCAAGCTGCTTCGCGATCTCGGACAGATTTTCAGGCGCGCTCTTGTAATGCTGGGTTGATGTACGCGAGATCACTTTCAAATCCGCGATCTTCGCGAGCCGCGTCAGTATCTCCTCCTGGATGCCCTCTGCAAAGTAAGCGTTCGCTTTGTCCTCGCTCAGGTTCTCGAAGGGCAAAACCGCGATCGACTTGTCCGAAATTGACGAAGCTGTAGCCGCCTTGCTCTGTCGAGGCGCTGTCTTACTTCCAGCGCTGTAGCGACCGAGAAAAAATAACGCGAGCGAAATCGCCGCGCCGATAACAACGACGTAAATCCAGGCATGCTTTTTTGGAACGCGCTCACCGGAGCGATCGACATCTTCTGTGCGTTTCAGTCCCTCCGGCGTCAACTCAAAGGCCCATGCAATCACCAGCGCGATGGGAAAGCCGATCACGATCGTCAGCACGATCAATCGCAAGGCCCAATTTGGAACATCGAAAAGCGGAAAGACCTGCGCGATGCCTTGAGCGAGAGCCCAGCCGGCAACCGCGTATGCGACCGCGACTTTGTAAACGTTGCGCCGCTTCAGCTCGGCGAAGAAATTTCTTGGATTCACTCTGCGCGCCTTCACGAAGCGCTCGTCACGCCACCACCCTACCTTTTTGCGCGTGACTTGAAAAGCGCATGCAATACGCAAAACGCTTCAGCCTAACTGACTCTGCCCAAGTGATGCGGTTTTGCGCCCGGATCGTCTATTGAACGTCGAACGCTGATTACTGATTCGATGCGTATTAGACACCTCCGTGTCGATTCTTAAAGTGCTCTGAAAACTGGAATGTACCTGTCTGAGAATTGCTTATACAAGGCGGCCTGCAAACGTAGCGTCTAATTCGACGTCTAACGCAGTCTTTTGATAAAGAGCCTTTCCGACCAGCATTTCCAAGGCATTTTCGCAGGCGGCAATGACTAGTCCGATAATCCGAAAACTCCAATAATCTATTTTCGGATATTCGGAGTAAACGTTCTCCGATAATCCGGTAATCCTTTAGGATACCGGATAATCGGACGAACTGCGGAAATGAGGCTGCCCCCCGCCCGCTTGGGGCGCGGTCATGCGATTTTTTGCTCATGGGGCGCCGCTTCCCGTAATTTAGATTCTCCAGTCATCGGATTGAATACGTGAACCTTCGGCTTGCGGAACCATGTCCTGCCTCTGGCCTCTACGCAATCCTCTGCTATTGCTTGGTTTTTCAATTTGGCGAATGTTGAGGCCGCAAAACCCTCTTGTTTAATCGCAGCCGCTTGCCATTCGCCGGTAGTCATTCCATCGGTTAAGCAACTGACGACGGCAGCAACGGTATACTTCGCCTTCGCACCCACTTTGCTCTTCAATCTTTTCGGATCAAGCTCGTCGGCGAGTTTCATAAGGGGGTATCCCCATCGCATAACAAACGGAGCGGGGGCACGCAGGTTTCTAAGTGTCGCCTCCACGACGAACGCGTTTTCTTCTTCATGCGGAGTGATAGTGATGATGCCGTCCGCATGACGCGCGAACACGCCACTGCCGCTCGCGCGATCGAGCTGCTCCTTGCTGGACGCCAGCCCCTTCGCAAAATGGTGGCTGTAGATCACAGCGGCGCCAGTCTGCTCGGCGAGGGTTTCGAGCGGGTTTAAGAACTCCGCCATTTCACCAGCGGCATTCTCATTTCTCCCGTTCATTAGTTTGTAGATCGGGTCGAAAATTATCATTGCATAACCCTCCCCTCGGCAACGCTCGATGATCTTTGGCATGAGTAGTTTTATATCTGCCGCATGGCCTCGAAGATTCCAGAGATCGAAATTTCGAAGCGGTCGCGTCACGGACTTAGCGTCCGACAAAACAAGTAGTCGGTTTTGAAAAAAAGGCGCCGAAATCTCGAAGTTCAGATACAAGACACGACCTAGTACAACGTCTTTCCCCCACCACTGGACCCCGTGGGAGACGCTGAGTCCGAGGTCCATTAGAGTGAAGGTCTTGAAGCTCTTGCTGCCGCCTGAAAACATCGTCAGCGTGCTTTGGTGTATCATGCCCTGCACCAACTCAGCCGGCATCTCCTGCGGTTGGTCGAGGAATTGTTCAGCACTAACAATTTCCGGTAGCTCCGCTTCGGGCTGACGCAGACTCGGAATGGCATCCGTATTCCACTCGTTTGTAGCTTCTGTGCTCATTGAATCACCGCCGAATTGAAATACAGGACGGGTTGCCTGCCACTGGGCACGTTGTCGATCCCTGCTGACTTTAGTGCATCGCTCGCTTTGCCATCCGCTCGTTTGCCATCCGGCATTCTCACGAACTGACTGCGCGACCATGTCTTCGAATCCGCTCCGAGTGAAACTGCATAGTCGAAGAACCTTTTTACCTTGTCTTCACCTTGCCCTTCACAGAAAAACCAGCCGTGAGCCGATTTTGAGCCGCTGAACACAACTAATGCTAACGACGGCGCGAACAGCGCTAGATGCCAAAGCAATGCCGCTTGCTGATCCAGCGTGCCACGATCAAACTCGACGACAAGAAACCGGCGAGGGCCAGTGTTCGATTCGCTGTGATAAGACGGCTTTCCTTGTTTTGTTCGCCCCTTCTGCGCAGACATCGGCGAGGGAACAATGAGCGATCGCCCGTGCAAGTGCCCGCGCCAAGCCTCTCTTTTAGCTGTGGAGAACTGATTGCTTGCCTTACCGATACAGAGCCACGGGTTGCCGGGAAACAGCAAATCGATGAACATTTCCGTTCTGCTTTGTTCGACGAACTGAATAGGCACAGGCGAGTGCGAAACAAGTTCGACTAGCGTTGGTCCGCTGCTTGAAATCTTGGAGATTGCTGCTCGATTCACCAGAGACCAGCGCGGACCTGGACGGCTGCGTTCTCCGCGCGCGGATTGCAGCGCGTCAATGATTTCGCGCGGATACGGATCGCGCGTCATTAACAATTCGATTTCCGGCTCAGCCTGCTCGTTCGACCAGCCCGCATCAACGAGCCTGCAAGCTGCGTAGTATATCCAAGTGTGAACGCCCTCGCCAGGGGCGGGGCACGGCTTCAAACGAGATATAGTTGTCAACATTTCGCTGCCTCCACCGATAAACCGCGCAGATACGCGAGCACTTGATCGAACGGGATCAAAGTAGTGCCGCGGATATTGCCGCGCTTGCGAAGCCGGACCAGCCGGCTTGTCCCGGCCTTTTCCAATTCGTAATACGTTGTTCGGGGGAGACCAAAATATGGATCTCTCACGCCGGATTTCGGAAGCCTGAAGAATTCAGGCTTTGGGTGAACGGTCTGCGCGTCGCGCGAACCGGAATCTGGGGAATTTAACATAACAACACACTTTCTTAAGACTTAGATGACCCGCTCCGAAAGTCGCAGCAAGCCACCTCTTTTCTCTGTCACCCAGTGAACTCCTGAAGCGTTAGTGCTCAGGCACTGGGCATCGCGTGTCGTATGTTCAGATGCTCGGCTGATATTTCGTCAGCAAAAAGCGAGCGTCGTAATTTCGTTTATTGCGCCGCGAAGTTCAACGAATATTATGGAGATTCGGCAAACAATTCTGCGGAACATCGCCGAACGTGTTGCCAGAATCGTTGTCAGTTCGAGGAAATTCGGGGCGATTTACCTACGAAGTGGAGGCGAGGGGAGTTGAACCCCTGTCCTCGTCGCTATCCACGCAAACATCTACATGTTTATCCGACGATAAATTCTGAGGAGCCAAGCCATGCGCCGGCACACTGCCGGCTCCCGAGCGTCCACAAAATCGATTCACGAACCGGCGTGGTCGCTCCACCGATTCGCCAGCCTGCTGTCCACGTTTGCCGCCGTAGCAGGCGTCCCACGGCAAACGTCACGGTCAATTAAGCCGCGAGAGCGAGACCTTCGTTGTCTGCGTTTGTTTTTTGGTCCGGTTTTTAACGAGGCCAACGAACCATCCTCGACATGCCGTCTGCGCTTCCAACGATGAGTCGAAGCCAGTACGCCCCCTCTTTTTTGTGCTTGAACAGATACCTCTTTTTGGGGTCTTATGCAACAGGAACGCGAGATTTCGCAGAGGCGCGGCTCTAAAGTATAATTCCGGGAATGGCGATTGAAATGACTGCTCGATCCTTGGCCGATACGCAACAGGCGGATATGTCTTCGGGTGAAGCAATTCAGCCCAGGGAACTTTCGGGGCTTCCCGAGAGGTCGATACCGGTCTCGCGATTCTTGCGGCGCTCTCTGCGGTGGACGCGCCGAAACTTCAGTAGTCGCGCGAAGTTGCTTTCAGGTGGGGAGGTCCTCATTCTTTCAGCGCCAAAAAGCGGACGCACATGGATCCGGACATTTCTTTGTGCTTACTTATGCAAGCGGCATGGTCTTGAGTTCACCCTGCAGCCCGGGCGATACGATCATCCGGGATTTCCCCGGGTAATATTCTCCCACGATCGTTTTGAGCATCGGACAAAGGGCAATCGCTGGGACCGCTTGCGCGGCAAATATCTCGTTCCGAGAAGAGAACTTCGAAAAGCCAAGATTATCCTGCTCGTGCGGGACCCCCGGGACTGTTTCGTTTCGCTTTATTTACAAATGACGCGCCGCGATCCCAGCGCGGATGCAGCGTTGAAGCAAAAATCTGTCAGTGAACTCCTGCGCGACAAGAGATTTGGAATCCGCGGCATTGTTTGCGCAATGAACGACTGGCTTGACGAATTCTCAGGACGCAAGGATTTCACGATCATCCGGTACGAGGCGTTGCGGGCATCTCCAGCCGAACATTTTCGAGACCTGCTTGCCGTGGTCGGCGAAACAACGCCGGATATGTCGATATTTCAGGAGGCACTTGAGTTTTCTCGTTTTGAGAACATGCAAAAATTGGAAGCAGCCGGCGTTTTTGATTCCAAGATTCTGCATCCGGGTGACGTACGCGATCCGGAGTCGTTCAAAGTGCGTCGCGGAAAAGTAGGTGGTTATCGGGAGTATCTTTCGGCCGAGGATCTAGAGTATGCTGCGGATGCATTGATGAAGCTTGATCGCCGGTTCGGCTATAGCTCCTAAGAGAATCTCACACCGCAGATTCACGCCAGCGCTCCTCGCAACGGCCAGTCGTTTCTGATTCCGGCTTGGCGCTGCCAAGCAAGCCGGAGCCGGAAAGGCGGTGCCGCGACGACATCAGTTGGGATCGAGCGGTGTTCTGACCCCAGTTGCGGGGAGGTCCAAAAAGTGCTTGCATTCTATTTCCTATTGAATTAGTAGAGTTTCAAAATCATATTAGTTTAGTAGACATTGAACGAATGAATGGAGGACTAAACATGAAACCGATAGTCGGATCGATTTGCTTGGCTTTATTCTGCAGCGGCTTGGCTTGGTTCGAATATGAGATGGTGCTGCGCTTCGGGAGTATGCCGATTCTCTTTGCGGTGGCGTCTGTTTTGAGCGCGTTCTTGGTCGCCCTGCTTCGCGCGCCGGAGGGCGATGAGCGCCCTGATGGATTTCATGTTCGAACGCGTAACCGACGGTTCAGTAATATTCGCCGCATCCGGTTATTGCAACCTGAACGTGCCCGAAGATGGCGTTGAAGTTCCGAGCGAAGCGCTCGTAGCGCAAGACATGAAACTTTCCAAACGCGGCGAATATGCGCTTCGCGCGCTAATCGATCTCGGAATCGCTTCCGAACTCGGTTGGCCCATGCTGCAGGTAAGTGAGCTCGCGGCAAAAGAAAAACTGCCAATCAAATTTCTCGAGCAGATTTTTATGCAGCTCAAGGCGGCCGGGTATGTGAAAAGCAGACGCGGGAAGTTTGGCGGTTACTCACTTGCACGGCCGATGAGCAGGATAAAATTCGGCGCCGTCATTCGATTGATCGACGGGCCGCTGGCGCCGATCCGGTGTGTGAGCACCACGTCCTACGCGCGCTGCTCCTGCCCGGATGAAGTGCACTGCGGTCTGCGAATGTTGATGTTTGACGTCCGAAACGCAATCAGCGCAATCCTCGATCGCTTCACTCTTGCAGATATCGTACAGATCACGCTGCGCAAATATCGTCGCGATAAAGTCGCGCCGCCTTTCCGTGATCGATCGATTCCACTGGCGTCCATCTTGGCCAAAAAGGGCGATTCGCTGGTCCATGGCAAAAGCAAGGTGGAGGCATTGAAGCAAGTTTCAGGGTCTCGAGGGAGCCAGTCACAAAACGGCCGCGGGAAGACCGCGGCTAAATAGGAGAAAAAGATGTCGATTAGAAAGCATTTTTTTAGCCAGATCAGCGTTGTCGTTTCGATACTGCTGTTAACAACGATCCAACCGCTGGCTGCGGAAAGCCCCTCCGACGCCAAGCGCATCGAGGAACTCGAGCGCACGGTTGCCGAGCTCAAAAAGGAAGTCGCCGAGTTAAAGAAGAAAGAGACTACGTCTGTCTCTGAGGGGAAAATGAAAACCAAAATCAGTTATGACGGAAAGACCTATGTGGAAAAGGCGGTGGTCGAAGAAGCGAAAACGCCGATTTACGTCCAGCAGCGGGGACCGGAGTTAAAGCTTGTACTCGGCGGGTTCGTTCAGGTGAATTTTGAAGATGGCGACGTCTCCGCCTTCGAAGGCCGGTTTGGCCAGACTGCGATAAAAGATCGGTTTCGGCTGCGACGGGCGCGGATCAATTTGACTGGCGACTTTGCGGAGCAATTCGACTTTAAAATGGAAGGCGATTTTGGGCAGAGCGATGGTACTTCCGGCAACAGGACCGCCTTTTCCGCAACAGACATTTGGGTCAACTGGCATCAAATCCCAGCGCTACAAGTCAAGGTCGGTCAGTATAAAGCGCCATTTGGCCTGGAGCAGCTGACGCCTGATACTAGCTTGCTCACGATCGAACGCACGTTGCCAACTGGCGCAATCACGCCAGATCGGCAAATCGGTGCTGAACTTTGGGGAAAACCATTCACCAGCATTTGGCCTGAGCAGAAGGACCTGCTGACCTACTACGCGGGCATTTTCAACGGCAACGGTCGCAACATCACCGTCAACGACAACAACAACTTTATGTTTGTGGGTCGTCTGGAGTTGCAGCCGTTTAAAGGTAAAATCGCTGGTCAGAAGTCCTTTCTTAAGCTGGGCGGTGACGTGCTCAACAGCCGTGATGAACAAGGGGTGAATATCTCGCAGTCGAGCAACTTGCTGGTAAACGACGATGGTTCTCTCTCGCCCTTTGTCCTACCTAGCGCGGATCAAAGAACGGCTTGGAGCGTGGACGCCTGGCTCGAGGTGGGTCCCTTTGATTTAATCGGTGAATACCTCCAGGAACGCGTACAAGGTCGCACCGTAAACGGAGTGCCTCCCGAGTTCGCCAACTTCACGACCGACGGATTCTATGTAACGGGCGCTTATTTCCTGATCCCGAAGAAGCTGCAGGCTGTGGTTCAATGGCAGTATTTAAACCCCGGGCAAAAGGGAAACGACGGGCTCTATTCGATCCTGGGAGGCCTCAATTACTACATCCATGGAGACGATCTGAAGCTGATGGTCAACTACATTCATACCTGGTCGGATTTTCGCCAAGCGAATCCTGAATTTGGGGAAGACCAATTCGATGAAGTGATCGGGCGTGTTCAACTAATGTTCTAGATCGAAGCAAACCGGATTGGAGCAAACGAAAAATATGAAAGAGACATTCTTGAGTAAACTGCGCGAGTTATGGGCGATTCGCCGGCGCTGCCAACAGATCCACCTTCAACAACGACGGAATCGACGTCCGCAATCAACTAAATTTTATGCCGAAATGCAGCGACTTACTAAAGTCCCATTGCCAAAAACACGGTAATTCTGTACGTCTTTCATCGTTCAGTGAACTCGCACTGACGAGAGAAGGGCCGCAGCGGCTTTTGTTCCCGGTAGGCAGTTATTCTATGAGAATATGAAAACAAGAGCACTGATCGCAGTTGTCGGAGCATTGGCGGTTTTCTTGCCAAATAGCCGTGCGGAGGAAAAAACCGTGATTCGGTTCGGGCATTTTCCAAACATCACTCACGCGCAGGGAGTCATCGCACATGCCCTCTCTCGGCAAGGCAAGGGGTGGTTTGAAAAATACCTCGGACCGAATGTCGAAATTCAGTGGTTTACGTACAATGCGGGGCCATCGGCGATGGAAGCGATCTTTGCAAAATCGCTTGACGTCACCTACGTCGGCCCTGGTCCTGCGCTCAACGCGTACTTGAAATCGAACGGTGAAGAAGTCCGCGTAATCTCCGGTGCAGCCAATGCCGGCGCCGCTTTGGTAGTGAAAGCCGATTCGCCTATCAAGACGCCGGCGGATTTTCGCGGTAAAAAAATCGCCACACCTCAGCTCGGCAACACACAGGACATTTCATGCCGGGCATGGTTGAAAGCACAGAACTTCAAGGTCACGCTGACCGGCGGCGATGTGACGGTAATCCCAACAGCGAACCCGGACCAGCTCGGACTTTTTCAAACTGGCGGGGTTGAGGCCGTTTGGACAGTCGAGCCCTGGGTAACGCGGCTCGAGCGCGATGCGAAGGCGCGTGTTTTTCTTGAAGACAGGGACACCATCACCACGTGGCTTGTTTCCAGTGTGAA
>QHOS01000109.1 GCA_003219415.1 Verrucomicrobiota bacterium
CGCGACGCCGGCTGAATTTGAAATTCAAAACAGCGTGGTTGGAAATAAGGGATACATCCCGCATAAGCGGCAGCGAATTGGGGAGCAAGAAATTGTTCCATTTGTGTTGCCTGGCGAAAAAGGCTCAACTCCAATAGGTCGCGAACAGGCGCTCAACTCAGATAAACGGCGAGCCCGGGCACAACGTTCATCTTCCAATTCAAACGTTCTGGTTTCACGTACTGATGAACCGCCGGAAAAATTTGATGTGCACACACCGGGTGCGCCGCTGGTCGTCGAGCAGATCATCCGTCCTACCGGACTTCTCGATCCCAAAATTACGCTTAAACCGCTGAAGAATCAGATCGATGAGACCATTGAGCTCTGCCGTCAGCGCGTAGAAAAGAGTGAGCGAATTCTGGTGACAACACTGACCAAGCGGACGGCGGAAGATTTGGCCGATTATCTGCGCGATGTCGGATTGAAAGTGCGGTATCTGCATAGCGACATCGACGCGATCGAGCGCGTCGAGATTTTGCGCGGACTACGCGCAGCCGATTTCGACATTCTTGTGGGAATCAATTTGCTCCGCGAAGGCCTTGATCTTCCGGAAGTTTCGCTGGTCTGCATTCTGGATGCGGACAAGGAAGGGTTTTTACGGAGCCAGACCTCTTTGATCCAAACCGCCGGTCGCGCTGCGCGACATGTGAATGGTGAAGTCGTGCTCTTCGCCGATCAGGTCACCCAGAGCATGGAAGCGCTTATCTCGATTTCCGAATACCGGCGCGCCAAGCAGATGGAATACAACGAAAAGCACGGCATCACCCCGCAAACGGTTCGACGTGCTGTGCAGGAGAGTCTGCATACCATTCTTCGCGGTCGCGAAATTGCGGCCTCCGTTATTCAGGAAGCCGGCGGCGATTTCAATGTGACTGAATTGCTGCGCGAATTGGAAGAAGAAATGCAAGAAGCTTCGGCGAACCTCGAATTCGAGCGCGCAGCTCTTTTGCGCGATCAGATCATGGAGGTGAAGGGCGGCACCGGCATCTCGAAAATCGAACCAAAACGAAGGACGGTGAAATATTCCCGCCGCGGGACCGGGCGCCGTCGCTCGCGAGTTTGATTCAGAGCGTCTTGCAGTTGCAGGTCCAGAGCTCCGGGTCGAGCTTAGCTTTGGCCCGCGTCGCCACAGAATCCGCATCTGCATTTTCGCGCACCAGCGCAAACACTGTTGAACCGGAACCCGACATCAGCGACGCGCCGACTTCCGATTGACTGAGCAGCCACATCTTCAATTGGGCCAGGAAGACAAATTTTTCGAAGACGGGACGTTCGAGATCGTTCGCGAAAGTTTGCCCGACGAATTCCTGCGCTTGGTAACGAATTCCCGGAATCTCTCGAGAATGTTGCCAGCGCGAGTAGGCCCATGCTGTTGAGATGGCAAAAGCGGGTTTCAACAACAGGATCGAGAACTGCCTCTGCAATTTCACGGGCATGACTATTTCGCCATGCCCCTTGCATACGGCTGCGGATTGAAAGAGAAAAAATGGAACGTCCGATCCAAGCGGCTCCGCTATTTCGGCGAGCGCTTCCCGCGATAGTTTCGTTTTGAACATCTCGTTGAGCGCAAGCAGCACGGAAGCGGCGTCGCTACTTCCGCCGCCCAATCCGGCGCCGTGCGGAATTTTCTTTTTAAGTTCGATCGAAACCGCAGGCTCGATCTTTGTTGTGTCAAAGAACGCCTTCGCCGCGCGGACGGCCAGATTGTCGTCACCTTGCGGTATTGACGAATCGTCGCACCGAAACTCGATCCTCTTTCCCAGGCGTCGTTTATCGATTCTGATCTCGTCGTAGAGCGAAATCGGCGTGATGAGCGTATCGAGTTCGTGGAAACCATCGTTCCGCCCGCCGAGAATTTTCAGCGAAAGATTGATCTTCGCAGGAGCGAGGGCTTGCATAGTTCCCTGCAATTTGTTCTGTCATTCCGAGCGAAGTCGAGGAATCTCTTATCGGTCGACGGAAAAATTATCCCGCTGTGGCGGGAGACCTCGCTCGACATGACAAAGTGGCGGCCGGAATGACAAGAGTAGCTGACAAAATCATT
Organism: Verrucomicrobiota bacterium; assembly: GCA_003219415.1. Taxonomy (GTDB): domain Bacteria; phylum Verrucomicrobiota; class Verrucomicrobiia; order Chthoniobacterales; family UBA10450; genus Udaeobacter. The sequence goes on from QHOS01000109.1 coordinate 2,084, forward strand.
GTCGCGTTGGATGTACCGACAAAGGAAGCAGCGCTCAAGCTCGTTGAAAAACTGCGCGACCAAATCTCGTTTTTCAAAATCGGGCTGCAACTTTATACCGCAGAAGGCCCCGAAATTGTGCGTGCGGTTTCAGCCAGAGGTTCCAAGGTTTGGCTCGATCTCAAGCTCCACGATATTCCAAACACGGTCGCTCGAGCAGTCGAATCCGCGGGTCGTGTTGGCGTCCAGATGCTCACCATTCACTTGAGCGGCGGCAGCGAAATGGTCCGCGCCGCGACTGCGGCACGAGTAAACAATATGCTGCTCCTGGGTGTGACTGTTCTAACGAGTGCGACCGAAGAGACGCTACGGGAAATTGGAATTCAGGACAAAGTCGATGATCAGGTGTCGCGGCTGGCGAAATTAGGGATTGAAGCAGGAATTGATGGAGTCGTAGCCAGTCCGCACGAAATCAAACCTCTCCGTCATGAATTCGGTGACAAGATCAAAATCGTTGTCCCAGGGATTCGACCGAGCTGGTCGGAACCCGGCGATCAAAAGCGAACGATGACTCCACGCGAGGCGCTCAAAGCAGGTGCAGACTATCTTGTGATTGGCCGGCCAATCATTGCAAACGCCCAGCCAGACGAAGCTGTGGCAAAGATCTTACAAGAACTCACGTAATGCCTGTCATTCCGAGCGGAGTCCAGGAATCTCTTGATATTTCTGAAACAGCTAGAGCTGTCTCGGCTTCGCTCGACATGACAAAAAAACTTTTCGGCATACTCGAGGTTTATCACGACCAAAGAGCACACTCGGCCGCGATGAACATGGCAATCGATGAGGCGCTGCTTGAATGTCTCACGGTGCCTGCCATTCGTTTTTATCGCTGGCAGTCCCCTGCTCTTTCATTTGGGTATTTTGGTCGATTTGCTGATGTCGCTAATTACAAGGGTAATCGTGATTTGGTCCGGCGTTGGACTGGCGGCGGAATCGTATTTCACGGAGAAGACCTCACTTATTCGATTCTAGTTCCGGCGAGCGATGCGACCTTCGCTGAATCATCGATGTGGATTTACGAAAACATCCATCGGGCTTTGTGCGATGCGCTGGGCGAAACGGGACAACATGCAATTGTAGCCGGGGGCGATGACTTCGGCCGATTCAGTCCGCCGATTGCGGCGCGGCGAGCCGGCATCAGCGATGCCGGCTACAATTGTTTCACAACCCCGGTGCGTGCAGACGTGATGATCGATGGCCGCAAAGTCGCAGGCGCCGCCCAACGCCGAACGCGCCGCGGTTTACTGCAACAGGGCAGCATCCAAGGGATCGATATTGGGAACGGTTTGGCCCAACGATTTGCGCGGGCCTTGTCCGCGAATTGCTGCGAGCGAAAAGTCGACGAAGAAATTTTGAAGCTGGCGCAAAAACTCGCTCAGCAAAAGTACGGTACCGAAAGCTGGCTGCGAAAACGCTGAATAGTCTTCAACGAGCCGCGAGCAAGGTTGGCGCGTCCCTGAAAATTTACGCTCGTGTTGCTTTGACAACACACAACTCACGCCGCTATCCTCGCCTCGTGGAACTCTTCGCGCGCTCACGGCCGAGGCTGACTGGGACTGCGGCGGCCGCCTCTCCCGCTGGCTCGCTGGCTAAAGTCGCGAAGTTGGTTCAGCCGCATCTCGAACAAGTTGAGACACGCATTGCGCAACAAGCAGCGGCTTTTGATCCGGCGATCGAAGGCTACGTCGTGTACGCAATCGGCAGTCGCGGTAAACGTTTACGGCCGCTGCTGACGCTTCTGGCCGGGGGCGCAACCGGCGGGATAAACTCGGGACATGTCGATCTTGCCGTGATTGTGGAACTCATCCACCTCGCGACGTTGGTACACGACGACGTGATGGATGAAGCAGAGCGACGTCGAGCACAGCCTACTGCGAACGCGCGCTGGGGAAATTCGCTGAGCGTTTTGCTGGGCGATTGCCTCTTTGCGCATGCGCTTACCTTATCAACAAATTTTGAAAACGCGGGCATCGGGAGAGCTATCGCGCGTACGGCCGCGACGGTTTGCTCCGGCGAAATGATTCAGACACAGCGCAGGTTTGATCTCAACCTTGGGGTTCAGGACTACTTGCGAATTGTAGAAATGAAAACGGGATCGCTGTTCTCGGCAGCGGCCGAACTAGCTGCCGTAATCAGCGAGGCAAACGCCAGTGTGATCGAAAGATTCAAGAATTTCGGGTTCCAAATCGGGACCGCGTACCAGATTTACGACGATTGTGTCGATCTTGCTGGAAACGAAAGATCAACTGGCAAGACCCTCGGCACCGACCTCCGCAAGGGCAAGTTCACGCTGCCAGTTCTGATCTTTCTGCGCTCAGCATCGGAGTTTGAGCGGGAACGCTGTTGCCAGCTTGTCCTCGAAGAGCGAGTCGAAGAAATGATTGAGCTCTTGAAGAATGGCGCGACCAACGGAGCGCTAAATGAATCGATCGCCGCTGGAAGCGACTTGATTCGCGATGCCCAAACCGCATTGGATGGAATTGAATCGACTCCTTACGCTGAGGCGTTGTTGTGCCTCGGCGACGCGTTGTGCGAAATGTTCGATCAACTTCGCGTCTGATATCGCGGCACTGAAGCCGCTCGCTCCTAAATTCAATGGCGCAGCTGAAAATCCGCGAAATGCCGCAGGATGAGCGGCCGCGCGAAAAATTACTCGCACGAGGTCCCGACGCGCTGACCAATCCGGAATTGATCGCAATCCTCCTGCGCACCGGACGGCGGGGAACGAATGTGATAGAGGTCGCTCGCGAACTTCTGGAAAAATACAAATCCTTCGCGGAGCTGAGCCGTTGCTCGGTCAACGAACTTAGGGCGATCAAAGGAATCGGTCCGGCCAAGGCCCTGGAGTTGGTCGCGGCATTTAATCTCGGAAAACGTTTCGCGCAGGAACCGTTGTCACAGCAAAAACTCGATTCGCCGGAATTAGTCCACGAACTGCTTGGCCGCGAAATGCGCATGCTCCGGACCGAATCGCTCCGCGTTGTTCTGCTCGACACGCGTTACCGTTTGATGCGTGTCGAGTCCGTGTCTGTGGGAAGCATGAATGAGAGTATCGCGCATCCACGCGAAATTTTTCGGCCGGCCATTACCTATTCCGCTTACGCCGTCATTGTGGTTCACAATCATCCTTCCGGTGACGCGTCTCCGAGTCAGACAGATCATAGCCTCACGAGACGTCTCGCTGAGGCGGCGGCATTACTGCAAATCAAGTTGCTCGATCACATCATCATCGGCGCGCCATCGGAAGGGAATCCCGGCTACTTCAGTTTCAAGGAAGCAGGAGTGTTGTAGGGACAGGAATCCGAAACTCCAATATCGAAATCCGAAACCACATGCGCACCGCGAAAATTCACCCAACTGCAATCGTCGATCCGGCCGCGCGAATCGCTGACGACGCGGAAGTCGGACCGTTTTCCGTGATTGGACCGCAGGTAGTGATCGGTAACAAAACGATCGTGCAATCGCACGTCGTCATCGAAGGAGAAGTTCAAATTGGTCACGGCAATTTCATTGGCCACGGCGCGGTGATCGGCGTCGCGCCGCAGGATGTTTCATTTTCACCGGAACGAAAAACAAAAGTTGAGATCGGCAACGACAACATTATCCGCGAGTACTGCACCATTCATCGCGGCACGGCGGAAGGAAGCTCGACGAAAATCGGCGACAAGAATTTTGTGATGGCTGGAGCCCACATAGGCCACAATTGCGGGATCGGAAACAACGTCATCATCGCGAACAATTGTTTGCTGGCCGGTTTTGTTCAGGTGGATGATGGCGCATTTCTCGGCGGCGGATCGACATTTCACCAATTCATGCACATCGGCCGCCTGGTGATGGTGCAAGGAAGTTCAGCGTTCGGGAAAGATTTGCCACCGTTCGTCATCGCAGCAGAGCGCAATTCCGTTTTTGGAGTGAATGTGATTGGGCTTCGCCGCGCAGGCTTTAGCGTGAACGACCGAGACGAAATCAAAACGGCATTCAAACTTGTTTACCTGAGCGACCTCAACATTTCGCAGGCGCTCGAAAAAGCGGCAACGATGAAGTTCGGCCCGCCAGCGCGCGAATTCCTTGACTTCGTGGCAAACGCAAAGAAACGCGGCATTTGCCCGTTCAAACGCGGAACTGACGACAAGACGTCGATCTAACGAGAACGAGATAAGCCACGGCAGGGTGTCGTGGCAAACAGACTGAAATTGTGTTGCAATGGGCCGCTGGCTTCAACTAGAGGCGAACATTTTTTCGTCTAATTCGCAATCGTTGGATTGAGTCCAAACACCGCAAGCATGCGGCCGGTTTTTCCTTTTTCGGCGCGATAGGAGTAGTAACGATCGAGATCACAAGCAGTGCAGATACCGGAGTCGTGAATTTCTTTCACGCCAAGCGCGCGGCTTTGCCGGACAATTTCCGCAGCGAAATCTACTTCGTAATGCGACGGACGAATACACGGACTGAGTTGCACGATGATGTTCGCAGGATCTGATCTGAAGCGATCACTCATTTGCGTAATTGCGTTCGGAACGACGCCAAGCTCGGTGCCTTTACGACCGGAATGGACCAGACCGATCGCTGGCGTTTTCGAATCAACAATGTAAACCGCGCAGCAGTCGGCGACGTAAACGCCGAGCACGATACCGCGTTGATTGGTGATGATTCCATCGCAGCCCGGGAATTCGCGGATCGGCTCGACGCGGCGCGCCGACCCTACCTCATCGACGACTGCGATCTTGTTTCCGTGAATTTGTTGAGCGGTAAACAGTGGCCAATCGCCGATGCCGATTGCATTGCGAATTCCGCGATGCGCCGCATCCAGCCTCTTCAGCACTTCGACTTTATCATGCGATACATCGATGCCTGGAATTCTCTGCGCAAAAGCGTGACGACAGATTCCGATCGCGCTCAGCGCAGGAAATTGTTCGAAGGGTAGGTCCACCATTTAAATTCCAAATCGCAAGATGCGCATAATATAGCGAGAGCAAAACGATGAAAGCGATGCGAGGACGCATCGCACTCCAAAGCATTTCGTGCGAAACGCCGCCGAGGCTCGTTTTATTTCGTCCCGACGTCGCAGGACTTTCGGAGTGCGTATGCGTCCTCGCGTCGCTTTTCTTTGGGACTTGGAGCTTGGTATTTGAGGCTTATTTGGAACTTGAAGTTCGGGATCTTCCAGTCCGAATTCGCGGTCCGTCCTCGTCACTTTGCTTTGGCTTTCCTTCCGCGTCCACGCCACTGCCGGTGTAATAGGTCTTCGTTTTCGTGGCGCGCGGTGTGAGGTCGGCGAACATCTCGTCGTAGGTGCTCTGCTTGCCCGTCGCCCGGTCGAACTCTGCTAACGACGAGTTGTATCCAAATAGGGCCTGCAAACGCGTCGATTGCGCCGTGAGTAGTTGTACTTGGGCGTTCAGCACATCCAACTGAACTCCCGCACCAGCATCGAGGCGCGCCTTCGCCAGACGCAACGCTTCGTCGGCGAGCTCGACGTTTTTCTCCTGGCTTTTAACCAGCTCCTGGTTCTGTTGCAGAATCGAGTAGGCTTGTTGAATTTCCAGTTCCACCTGCCGAACGTCGTCATCATAGGTGATCTTGGTTTCCGAAAGAAGGGCGCGCTGTTGAATGACCTGGCCAGCGATCGCGCCACTGTCCCAAATTGGCAGGCTGCCCTGGACCAGTGCGAGCCAACCTTTCGAAATATCATGCCAGCTCGAATTCGTCGGTGAGCTCACCCATTCGCCGCCGCCCGTCGTGGTGATATTGGGAAGCCACTGGCCTGCTGCCGCGCGTACTTGTTGGAGCTGGTTCAATACGTTTGCCCGCGCTTGTTTGAGAAACGGTCGCCGCTCCTTTCCCATCTCGATCGCATCGGCCAGGTTAATGGGTCGCGGAATGTATGGCATTTCGCCTAGCACTTCCAAGGGCGGATTTTCGCCGCGTCGTGGTTGGAAGTACAGACCAAGGGTCTTGGCTAGCGTCAACTTCGATATTCGTAAATTGTTCTGCGCGGTAATCAGTAGAGGAAGTTGATTGTAGAGTGCCACCTCTGCCTGCAACACGTTGAACCTCGGAACGGTTCCCGCTTCAAAACGATTCTGCTGATCCTTTAACTGACTCTCCAGAAGATGCACCGATTGCTCGTTCACCTTAACGAGCTCTCGATTGACCACGATCTGATAGAACTGCGTTTTCACAGTCGCGATGAGTTGATCCAGAACATTCCGGAACGCGAAGTAGGCGCTGTCGCGCTGAAAAAACGTCCCCCTGATCTGATTGAAAGTTGTGCCGTTAAAGATCAGTTGACTTCCGAGAACGGAGATGTTGTAGGACACATCGCTCGTTTGGATGTTCGCAACACCTGGTGTTGCTGTCGGGGCGGCGGCGGCCAATCCCCGTGTGTCTGCCACCTGCGATCGCGGCGAGTCCACAACGGATGCGGCGCCAGTTGACGTCCCCGGCGTGGTGCCACCACCCGTCGTTGTACCGGTCGAGGTGTTTGTTCCGAATATGCGGGCGCCACTCAGGTGTGGATCAATCCATTCAAATTCCGCGCTCGCGTTGACCTGCGGCAAGGCCTGCGCGCGGACCTGAATGATCACGCCTTTGGTGCGTTTGATCTCCTGCTCCGCGTTGAGGAGAGTCGGATTCTGTTGCAGCGCCATCAGGATCGCCTGATCGAGAGTAAAAGTCGGAACCCTGGTGGCGGAACTTGTTCCATTACTTGCTCCGGTGCCTCCATCACTCGACCGGCTAAGGACGCCGAAGGCTGTAAAAATCCCCAGGACAATAAAAAATTTTCTCATAGAGGTTTGGCGATTAGACGCGCGGAAACCAGTGCGCGGATTTAACGCCCACCATTTTATCGGAGTCTGATAACACTGTCGCCACGTAAATGAAAATCATTTCGATTGGCAGTAATCGTAAATCTTAGCGTAAATCTGCAGCCAGGCCTTTTGTTCGTCTGACGTGAGGTGATCCAGAATTTTCACAAGATTGCCAACCATCTCCTCTCGAATCCGCCTGACGAGCGCTGAACCTTTCGCCGTAATGCAAACCATTACCTTGCGCCGGTCATCTCGCGCAACCGAGCGCAGCACGTAACCAAGATTCTCCAGGCGCGCCACCAAACCGCTCGCGGCCGCGGTGGTGTGCCCCATTTTCTGGGCGATGGCAGACATCGTGAGAACTTCTTTCTGATCGAGATAGGTGAGAAGGAAAAATTGCGGGAACGAAACATTCCCCGGGGCCAGCTGCTTGGATAGGCGCAGCACAAAACAGCGCTGCATTTCCAGAATGATGTGGGAAAGCCGTTCCGCATCCGCACGAATTTGATCCGCCGGACTTCGTGCAAACGCGGTGAGCACTCCCGTATTCAAGCCGTGTAAGCTAGAAATGCGCGCATTGCCTGTCAATCCCACGGACGAAGGATTTGGCATTCGTAAAGCCGCTTTCTGCCAAAATCGATCAACGCAGTGCTCCCATTTTGCGGAAAACCCCCGTCGCTAATCCCAGGTTTGCACATCGACGATCGCGCCAGCCTTCAACAACTCACCCACTGCGACGGGCAACAGTGCATTTGATTGGCTCAAACCAAAAAGTGCGTGCGATTCCTGGCGACCGATGGGCACGAACGTTCCGTTGTCGATTCTGCCGCGCACGTAATGTGTACGATCGCCTTCATTCGCGAGGTCGACGGCCAATCTTACCGGCGTTTTCGGCAGATCGAGGTTGTTCGCGCCCATCATTTTCAAAATCGCTGGACGCACAAACTGTAGAAAGGTTACGAATGCTGACACGGGATTTCCGGGCAAACCGAACACAGCACATCCGCCGGCTTCACCGAAGAGAAATGGTTTTCCTGGCTTAATCGCCACACGCCATACGTCGATCCTGGCTCCGAGCGAGCGTAGTGTCGCCTGGACCAAATCGTGTTCTCCGACCGAGACGCCCCCCGCAATAACAAGGATATGACTTTTGATTCCGCGCTGGATCGCTTCGATCAATCGCTCGCGTTGATCGGGACAATGTTCGGCTAATGTCACAGACACACCACAGCGCTGCACCAGCGTCTGAAGCAGTATCGAATTGCTGTCGTAGATTTGACCTTGATTGAGCTTGTTCCCAGAAATCACGACCTCGTCACCAGTGGAAACAATCGCTGCGTTTACATCGCCGCCGATTGTCACATCGGCGAAACCCTGCGACGCCAGCAGGGCAATCGTCGTCGAGCGAATCCGATCGCCGCGCGCCAGAATTTTCTGACCTTCCGCTAAATCGCAACCGCGTCGCCGAATAAATTCGCCGGGATCGACGCCCAGATTCACCACGATCTCGTCGCCTTTGCGCGTCGTGTCTTCCTGCATGACAACCGCGTCCGCGCCTTCCGGTATCGGCGCTCCAGTAAAAATCCGGACAGCTTCGCCAGGAGAAATCCGGAGCCCGCGATCAATGCCAGCCGCCTGCTCTCCGACCACTTGCAATCGCGCGCCTTTTCCAGATGAACTTGCCACAACGGCGTAGCCATCCATGGCGGAATTATCGAACATCGGCAGCGGCAATCGCGCGATGACCTCACGTGCACTAAAACGATCCAGCGCTCTTGAAAGTGGAACAGCTCGTTCCCCTAACAAGTGGACGCTTTGCAAAACACGCCGGCGCGCTTCTTCTTCGCTGATCATGCTCATCATTTCAGTTAGCAATCGGCGATTGGCAACTGCGGTAAATTGCCAGCAGGCCACGAAATCGGTGTCCACGGATGCAAATTACGAATTGGAAATCCAAAATTGCCTGCGATATTCTCGCTCTGCTCTTGGTGAGGTGGCTGAGTGGTCGAAAGCAGCGCTTTGCTAAAGCGCCGTAGCCCAAAAGGCTACCGAGGGTTCGAATCCCTCCCTCACCGGTTCCCTCGGAAACCGGCATTGATGGCCGCTCAACATAATACTTCGGCCTAACAAGTGCAGGCAAATTCGCCTATTTCCGCCAACGTCCATTTCGTGCGGAATGGACCCGAAAAAGGGGTTTTAACCAGTGCATTTTTGTGCTCGCTTCTGGCGCCACTCCCTGTTGGAATGCGCCGCCGTGAATACGATTCCACGACCACTTGCCTTGTTGATCCCCGCTGCGCTTACCTTGATCACTTTCACGGCAAGAGCGACTGACTTGATCCCTTACATTGCGATGCCTGCCGGTAGTGGCTACGCGATGGACGCCAAGGGCAATCGCTGTCCGAACCCGCTGTGCGTACATGACGCAGTTTTTGCTCCTCGCCCGCAATATCCTTATCAGTTACGGTCGAGCATTGGCGATACTGCCGGTTGGACGCGCTACAAGGGAGACGGCCTGTATAGGCTAGACATCGATCTGAACACAGGTCGAGTGAGCCAAGTGACAATTATCAAATCGGCAGGGTCAAATGTTCTCGACGCTGCTAGCACAAGCACATTCAAGCTATGGGTTTTCAAACCCCACAAGTGGAAAGAAATCACCATCCCAATCACTGTGCGAACAAAGGCGGTAGGAGTAATAAACAGGGCGAGGGGATGACAAGATTCGTTGAAGCCTCGACGCCGATACACGTTTACGAAGTCCGACTGCGCAAAGATAAACGCGGCTTTGATCTCATATCCGATGCGCGGCCGTTAGCGTTGAAACTCCTGCTTCTTCTCGCCTTGGTTCTGTTTGGGATTTCATTCGCACCGGCGCAGTCCGCGCCTTCATCGCCAGCCCCGCAGCAGAGCGGGAAGCCGAAAGCGTTAGCGCTCTACGCACCGCGCCCCAATTACCCCAAAGACGCACAAGGCAGGCGTCCTACAGGCAGCGGCATCGTGGTGATGGAAGTAGATAACAAGACTGGTTTGGTTAAGTCGGCCAGAATGGAAAAAAGCACGGGCAATAAACTTTTGGATGACGCTGCTCTTCAAGCCTTCAGTCAATGGCGATTTAAGCCCGGCAGTGTTTCGCGAATCCATTGCCCCATAACGTTTTGGCGTAACGGTAGTGGAATACGTCACCGGATGGCTGGCGCAGTTATCTCAGACTGAAAGCCTGGCCCACAATCCGCATGAACGCGCATATGTACGAAATCCGCTCGCGCAAAGACGCACAGTAAACCTTTAAGCTGGCAACATGATCGGAACGCACGAGCACGCTGGCGACTTCAAAGAGTGGTGACCTTCGTTTTGCCACGACGGTAGGCGCTGCATTTCGGCTCTCCAATTCCACAACTTAACTGAAGCCGTGATCGAAATCTATTACAACGCAGTTGTCGGAGGAATCACGGCTGGCGTCGTCGCTGCCGCGCTCTTGCCGGCACTTAGTGTCTCTCGCGATTCGTGAATTTGATAAAAAGTTCGCCGGTTATTGATTCGCGGCGCACCGAATCGCGTTTTCCCCGCCTTGTACTTGTCCGTACGGATTGCTCCACGACTGAATGGGGATAGAGGTCTCTTGCACGCGGGCGTTAATAGTCTGCGGCGGCGGCTGGTAGGGCAGAGATTTTGCCTGAGTTGAGATCCAGAGCAGACACCGCCGCTGATTTCGCCCCACACGATTAAAACGATACCGGGAACAAATGCCACAAAGAAAAGCGGCGGGCGACATCAAAACCAGCTCTAGCGATTCTTTGCAGAAAAACATGCATTCGGCCTGAGCAATAATGAAACGATTTTCACCATTTTATGCGCTCGGCGCCATCTTCATGGCATTTAGCGGCTGCAGCACTGTCACCGATCTCATCACGTCAAAGATGCCGGAAAGTCATTCCGGCAGGCCAGCGATCGTTGTGAGCTTGCAGGGGCAGGAAGCGTATCTCTACCGGGGAGGTTATAGAACTGCGTCGTCCCGCATATCCAGTGGTCGCGAAGGCTACCGCACTCCGATTGGTCGCTTTCACGTTATCCGCAAAGACGCAGATCATCGCTCCAGTCTCTATGGTGACTACGTCGACGACTCGGGCCGGATCGTGAAAGCCAACGTCGATAGCAGGCGTGACCGCCAACCGCCGCATTCGCACTTCGTAGGCACGCCGATGCCCTATTTTCTCGAATTCTCGCCAGGGTACGGATTGCACCAGGGCTACCTGCCAGGGGTGCCCGCATCACATGGATGCATCAGAATGCCCTATTGGAAAGCGCGCCAGTTTTATGACGCCGCTCACATCGGGACACCGGTGGTCGTAAAACCTTAGTAAAAGACGCGCCGCGAAATTTCGCACCGAGCCCATGATCGGCTGTCAGATCTCGGTGCCTAGCGTATGAAGTTAAGGTAGCCGGTTTGTTTGAATTCCCACTTAGTCCCCAGTTTAAAAGCGAGAGTTAACTCAACAGGAAGCGTCGCGCCAAACCAAGCGCACCGAGGGCCGTTCCAAGTAACATGGCGGTGATGCCACCATCGGGAACCCCTGGAACACCTGTCCCAAAGAGCGTCCACCCGGAAAGACCGTATCCACCAGCTGTTGCCGGAATCTCGATGATGCCACTTAGATCTCCAACGTACCAAACCTCAGATCCGTAGTTTGGGCCGTCATACTTCGCAAACAGATAGGTATACAAACCTCCTGCGCCAAGATTTATGCTTGTACTGGTGCCATTCACATGACCAGCCAACACAGCTTGAGGCAATTGGCCAAAGGCATTGTTCGAGCGGGTGAAATGCTGCCCGAAGGCGTCATCTTCAGAGCCAAGGGCCATGCCGATCAAATGGTTG
>QHOS01000005.1 GCA_003219415.1 Verrucomicrobiota bacterium
TTCAGAGCGGCTGATTTGTAATTCAAGCCTAACGAATTGCGCAGCGTTTCACTGCTTTGCATATCGTTGCTGACGCTAGGTAATTCGACAGTTCAGTGTTCGCGCTGTGTTGCGCAGAGTTGCACGGCTTTGCAGCAAAATTTTCGCGGACCGTAGAACAGACCGTGAAAAGGGAGTCCTCGCGCGCGTGGAATTGTTCAAGCGCCCTTACCGAGCTAAAAGCGAGGGCAAGAGCCCGGTTTGAAGGAGCGGCATTGGTCGCAGCCTTCGTCGCGAAACTCGTGCTTAAATGACTTCCGGGGCATCGGTCGGTCAGTCGTGTTTGCATCAGTCCGTGCTGCGCTAATCGTAGCATTGAGGCGGCGTGGACACTAGACCGAATGGAGTTACGATAGCTTAATGAGCAAGCGGATCGGTTTTTTTATTTTCGATGGCCTAACTGCGCTCGATCTGGTGGGGCCATTCGACACCTTCGCAGTCGCGACCGAGCTCGCGTCATCTCGTGAAAATGGCCGTGCCTACGATCTCGTGACGGTGGGGCTAAAGAGCAAGGCAGTGGTGGCGGAGTCTGGGATACGCTTTCGTCCTGATACTACAATTCTGAAGGCCCCGGCTCTGGACACTCTGATCATACCAGGTGGAGAAGGGCTGCGTCGTGCGAACGTTGCGGGCAAGATTTCTGACTGGCTACAGCGACGCGCCCCAAACACACGCCGGCTGGTATCGATTTGTACAGGTATATATGGTCTCGCTTATGCCGGCTTACTTGATGGTCGTCGGGTAAGCACCCATTGGCGCTTCGCTTCGCGAATTACTCGTGAGTTTCCAAAACTCAAGGTAGAGCCCGACGCTCTCTTCGTTAAAGACGGAGGGTTTTATACTTCGGCGGGTATAGCGGCAGGGATTGATCTGTGCCTTGCGTTAATTGAAGAAGACTACGGACCCAAACTGGCACTCGATGTCGCGCGCGAGCTGGTCGTTTACCTAAAGCGGCCGGGCGGCCAGGAACAGTATTCACAACCTTTGCAGTTCCAGGTTCGATCGAGCGATAGATTTTCCGAGATCATCGCCTGGATCGCCGGCCATCTCGGCCAAGAACTTTCTCAAGAGCTGTTAGCTAGCAAAGCCGCGTATTCGCCAAGACATTTCCGGCGTCTGTTCAGAAATGCATATGGCGTGACGCCGGCGCAATTTGTGGAGAAATTGCGCATGGAGGAAGCCAGAGCACGCCTGGCGATTCCACGAAGCACGGTCCAGAATGTTGCGGAATCGGTCGGCTTTAAGAATCGCTTCGTCTTTAGCCGCGCGTTCGAGCGTCGGTTTGGTCTGAGCCCGAACGCATATCGACAAAGTTTTCAGTCTTCGGCCAAACCGGTTTAGCGAAATTGTCATTTCTGACTGAATTCATCACAATCTTGTCCTCGACAGGGTTGCTTAGGCTTGCACCCTCTTTCTTGTTATGCTTATCAAATCTATTTGGATTGGTTTTATTGGGGTCATGCTTTTTGTCGCAAGTGCATCGGCCGCGAGTTCCCTACTGCAGGGAATCGTCAAGGATGCTAAGGGGCATCCCATTCAAGGCGCGGATATCCGGATTGAAGCGACAAACACTGGCAGATTGCTCACGACAGTAAAAACGGATGTATACGGCCGTTACACTTTACAGGGTCTCGTGGCAGGAAATTACCGGGTGACGCTGGTTGTGAATGGTGCCGTGAAGGCTTCCATCAATAACACGACGCTCGAATTAGGTGAATCGACACAGCTGAATTTCGAGCTCAAACAGACGCGCGCGTCCGTAACCGTAACGAAAGGCAAACATTGGGTTTGGGTGCCGGCATTTACCGGAAGTCGTCTGCCCGGTCGCTGGGTGGAAGTTGATGGCAGTGGCAGGTGGACGGCGGCGGACGCTATGGCTAATAACATCGTACGGATTAGTGCGGAAGAACTGCAACGGACAGTTCAGAGCAGAAGCCAGGGCAAGTAATCAAATTCTCCGCGCCTAACGAGTAACAGGAAATCGCGCCACGGCATGAGTTCCTTGGTTGCGTGATAGCCTGCGTGCCAGCACCGGAGAAGCATCTCCCCTCGTGAATCCTCGCATGTAAGCAGCGTCGCCAGCGGCGCCCGAAATGGGTCATGACGAACTTTTGATCAACCGCTGAAAACAGCTTTCGTCTGGGGAAACGCCGGCATAGCTCAGTTGGTTCAGAGCGGCTGATTTGTAATTCAAGCCTAACGAATTCCGCAGTGTTTCGCTGCTTTGCACAGCTTGTTTTTCGTAGGTAGAGGGAACGAATCCGATTCGCGCTGCATTTCATGGAATCGCACTGTTTTGCAGCCAAAATTTGTCCGACCGTAGAAACGACCGTGAAACAAGCCCGTCGGATACGAGCTTGCTTCTTCCACGCGCGCGCGTGGAAGTTGTCCTGCTTAGCGGAGGGAGGAGCACAGCCAACTGCATCGTCACGCTTTGAACAGACTTGTCACGGTGCAGTCTTTTGGCCCAAACTTGCCGTTTGAATCCCAGAAATGGACCGGGAGACGCAATATTTTCAGACAAACGGAGAATCGAGATAAATGGCACTTCAAGAGCCAAGGCTGTACACTCTAACCGATTTGACCAATGGCACAGTATCATTCACTAGCACCTAAGGAGAATCCAAAATGAAAAACAACTATCTTCACACAGGAAATACGACGAAGAAATCATCGGCGCTAGCGAGGCCCGTCTTTCGCGCCTTCGGCGTAGTCGCGGCAGTCACTCTGGCCGGTGTCGCTTTGGCGGCTGGCCCCAAGCACCTGAGTGTCCGAAGCAGCAAATCGCAGATTGTTGCGGAGAATCCTGACGCTTCAAACAATCACGGTATCGCGATGAGTGGCGTCGGGTTTCGCACTACAACCGCCTCTGTCCACTCTCAGGCAAGAAGCGGCAAGAATCCA
>QHOS01000110.1 GCA_003219415.1 Verrucomicrobiota bacterium
ACAAGCTCAGCATTGTTTGTCCATTGGAATCAACTCTTGAAAACCACAACCCCAACTCCGATCGGCTTTGCTTAGGTTGTCTGCGATTATCGCCCATTACTTCACCCTATGTCCGGGTGGCTCCTTTTTGTATAACAGCGTGGTTGAGTTTTATTGTTTTTTCAGCGCAGGCGAGGCGACGAGTTTTTGGAAACGCGGATCGTTCCGAAGCGGATCGAACATCGGATCGAGCCGGAGCAGCGCGGGAGTGAGCGGCACGTTTGCTGCAAGTGCTCCCTCGTACGGAATCGAGAGCAGTTTCTGTAAAGCGGCGATGGCGTGGTCGGGTTCCCCCATGCGCGCCGCTACCCGGGCGAAGATCTCGATCGGCATGGGACCATCCGCCGCGTCTTTCTCGATCGGGTTCGCAGCGATCGCCCGTTCGGCCAGAGCTAATGCGGCGGCCTTGTCACCGAGACCCATATTCGTCAGCGCGAGATCGCCAATGAGGAGATCATTTTCCGGCTGTTCTTTGAGGAAAGATTCCAGTTCGCTGCGCGCCTGGCGCCAAGTTTCCTGGGCGACAGCGTGATCACCGGCGACTTCTTGCGCCCAGCCTAAAGCAAACCGCAGTGCGCCATTGACGTAACCCAACGCTGGATCAGGCTTGGCCAATATTTCCTTTAGCCGAGGGATGATTTGTGCAGGGCGGCGCTCCAGGATCGCTTGGTAAACTTGTGTTTCCAAGGCGCTGGCGTCGTCGGCGTTCGGATGCAGCGGCGCGAGTAGCGCACCGGCGCGCGGCAGATCGCCCTCGGCTTGTGCAATACCCGCCTTTTCCGCGAGGGTATCCACGTCGTCCGGTATGATATTGAGAACCTGATCGAGCTTTCGCAGGGCTTCGGGGAAACGACGAAGACAGATATAGGTATACGCGTGCTGGGTAAGCAGGTAAACGTTGCGCGGGTCGAGCCGCTCGGCTTCGATGAAGTACGCCTCGCCCCGGTCCCACTGGCCTCGCCTCCGTGCGACATAAGCGAGCGACTCAGGAATCCGGCTGCTATTCGGCAGAAACTGACGTGCTTGCTCAAAGTAATGCACCGCAGTGTCGTAATCTTTTAGGCAAAAGTAGTGGTAAGCTCCCTTGGCTAGTACAGCCTCGCCAAGGTTGGGCTGAAGAGTGAGCGCGGTTTCGGCTGCCTGCCGTGCCTCTTCACGCAGGGCGACCGTTGGTTGAAGAGTCTGTGTGAGGTAGCCGCGCGCTTCAACGTATGACAGCAGCGCCCAACTAAGGGCGAACTAACTGCTCGGCAATGGCTTTGGCCACCT
The DNA here is from genome assembly GCA_003219415.1 of Verrucomicrobiota bacterium. Taxonomy (GTDB): domain Bacteria; phylum Verrucomicrobiota; class Verrucomicrobiia; order Chthoniobacterales; family UBA10450; genus Udaeobacter. The sequence continues at coordinate 1,309 of QHOS01000110.1, forward strand.
CACTTTCGACCGAAAAGATGTCGGTCAGTTTGCGATCAAACGTATCAGCCCACAGATGGGAATCATTCGCCGCTTGGATTAACTGCACGTTCACGCGCACGGCGTCGCCGCTCTTTTGCACCCTTCCTTCCAGAATGTGGGCGACGCCAAGTTGCCTGGCAATTTCGGGCAGGTTTTCCGGCGCGCTTTTATAATGCTGCGTAGAGGTGCGCGAAATGACCTTCAAATCCGCGATCTTGGATAAGCGTGTCAGAATCTCATCCTGGATGCCGTCTGCAAAGTAGGCATTCGCTTTGTCTTCGCTCAAGTTTTCAAAGGGAAGCACCGCGATGCTTTTCTGAGAAATCGACTCGCCTGTCTGCCGGTAAAACGGGAGTCGCCCAACGATCAGCATTGCGATAACCAGCAGCAGAGCCCCGATGATGATGAAGTCGAGGACCCGTCCGGTGGCGCGCTGAATCGACCTCGCCTGTGCCGGATGGAGATCTTCCGTCCGCACTATTCCTTCGGGGGTGAATTCGTAGACCCAGGCGAGTAGCATCGCGATTGGAAATCCGACCGCGAGCGCAATGACAACAAAACGCACTGCAGAATTTGAAATTTCAAAAAATGGGAAGACCTGCGTTGTGAGTTGCGTGAGAAACCATGCGACGACTCCGTAAGCGACCGCCGCGCGGTAAACGTTGCGCCGCTTCAGCTCGGTCAACAAGTTCTTGGGGTTCACTCTGCGCGCCTTGACGAAGCGCTCGTCCTAGCAGCATTCTACCTTGATGCGCGTGACTTGAAAAGCGCGTGGAGCATCCAAAATGATCAGTGAAGGCGCGCTGCTGATCAGCTGAGAAGGAGGTCACGTCGATTTCTAGCCGGATATGATCGCTCGTGAAACGGTTTACACAGACTATTTTTCAGCCTGATTTCGAGGCTTGCGAAGCCTGAAGCGGATCGCGGATTCTCAGATTAAGAATCAAGCTTGCTGCTGCAATATAGAGTAAGGCGATGAATGCGAAGCTGGCTGTAAGCGAATGCGTTCGATCGTTGAGGACACCGATTATGTCGCCGCTTTAATTCACCGAAGAATGTCTTCGGATTCACGCCTCGATTTTGTGCCATACGGCAGCAAGTCGTTCAAGACAAACGCTTGCAAAGCAAGAGCATGCCGGAAGAGTTGGCAGCGATGTCAGGTGATGCTGAACAACTCAATTCGAAAATCGAACGTGCTGTTACTGACGGGCATTTGATGGAATCGGCGGCGAAGAACATTCACACCCTGCTAGAAGGAGCGCCGACGGATCTTTATTCGCGAGTGGTTGATGAGCTCGTTAGCGCGACAAAATGGCAGGAACTGAACGACCGCTTTTACCGGACGCTTTCGTTTGGAACGGGCGGGCTTCGCGGGCGGACCATTGGAAAAATCGTAACTGCCTCCGAGCGCGGGAACGCGCGCGCAAGCGAACGGCCCGAATTTCCGTGCGTGGGCACGAACGCGATGAATTTCTTTAACATCAGCCGTGCGACGCAGGGACTCGTGGCGTATCTGCACGATTGGAACCGAAGCGCGAAAATTTCAACGAAGCCAAAATTTGTGATCGCGTATGATCCGCGATTTTTCTCGAAGGAGTTTGCTGAGCTTGCTGCGAAAGTCGCATCCGAGAACGGTTGCAACGCATTCATCTTCGGGAGCCCACGTTCTGTGCCGGAACTTTCATTTGCGGTCCGTTATCTCACGGCAAGCTCGGGTGTGATGATCACTGCGAGTCATAACCCGCCGTACGACAACGGCTACAAAGTGTACTTCAGCGATGGCGCACAGGTGATCGAACCGCATGCGAACGAAATCATTGCTAAAGTGAACGCGATCGCCTCCGAAGCCTATACGCCGCTCCCAAAAGACCGACAGGGTAAGGTAGAAATGATTGGCACGGACATCGACGAAGCGTACATGCGCCGGCTGGGAACGCTCGTTCTCGATCCAACGGTCATTCGCGAAGCGAAATCGCTGAAGATTGTCTATACGCCTCTGCACGGGACTGGCGGTGTAATCATCGAACCGATGCTTAAGCGACTTGGTTTCAATCTCGAAGTGGTACCCGAGCAGAACCATTTCGATGGCCGATTTCCGACGGTGAAATCGCCAAATCCGGAAAATGCCGAAGCGTTAACAATGGCAATCGATCTGGCGGAAAAGGAAGATGCCGATGTGGTAGTCGCGACTGATCCAGATTGCGACCGGATGGGCGCAGCTGTTCGTGCAAGCGACGGGAAAATGAAATTGCTCACCGGGAATCAAATCGGGTCGATCCTTGCCTGGTATCGAACCAGGACACTATTTGAGAAAGGCGTGCTGAATAAACACAACGCGTCGCGCGGAGTCATTATCAAAACCTTTGTCACAACCGATCTCCAAAAAGCGATTGCCGAACATTACGGTCTGCGTTGCGTCGAAACGTTGACCGGCTTCAAATACATTGGCGCGAAGCTTGGCAAGTACGAACGCGCAATCCCGGACCACCAGAATTATGTCGATCTTTCCGAGGAGGAAACGCGGAAACTACGTCTTGAACACTCGTCATTTTACGTTTTCGGAGGCGAAGAAAGTTATGGCTACAGCGGAGCGGATTTTGTACGCGACAAAGATGGCAACGGCGCCGTAATCATGTTTTGCGAAGTAGCTGCTTACGCAAAGGCGCACGGGAATACAATCGATGAACTGCTCGATGACATTTATTCCGAGTTCGGTTATTTCGCCGAGAAAAACGGTTCCCTCGTTTTCGAGGGCGCGGAAGGCGCAACAAAAATCGCGCGTCTGATTAAGTCTTATGCCACCGATCCGTTCCCGGAAGTGCACGGCTCAAAGGTCACAAGCGTTCGAAACTTCGAGAGCGACAAAATCGAAGACATAGAGAGCGACCAAATTCCGAAGGAGAAAATGTTGATGTTTGAGTTAGAAGACGGAGCACGCATCGCGGTGCGTCCGTCGGGAACGGAACCAAAGATCAAGTATTACCTTTTCGCGCACCGCCGGCCGGAAAAAGGAAAATTCGATTCCGTGGATCTCAATCAAATCAAGACCGAAGTGAAAGAGAAACTCGATCGTCTCTGGGATTGGCTGCAAGAGGACGCGGAGTCACGCCTACGCGAGGATAATCAGCAGCGATCCTAGTTTCCGACGACGCCGACGAGATAATCTGAAACTCCGAATTCCAGGCGCCTATTCAAAGACGCAATTGTCATCCTGAGCGAAGCGAAGGATCTCTGGCCTTTTTTTCAGCTCTGCGGACAATAATCAGAGATGTTTCGCTCCGCTCAACATGACAGTATAGGAAGCGGCGTGTGGTTTGGCCCTTGAAGTTTCTCTGGAGACTGGATGTTGGAGCTTGGAACTCGCGACTGAGTCGCACGACGTGATGAAAAAATTAACTGTGGCCTGGCCCTGGCTTGCGGCGATCACTAGCGGGCTGCTCTATACGGGCTGTTTTGCGCCGTTTAATTTCACCTGGCTATGCTGGATTGCTCTCACGCCGCTCATTGCTGCAGTTTGGTTTTCAGGCAAAGAGTCGCGTCATCGTTGGCTTCATAATCTCTTGTTGGGTTATGTTACCGGACTGACATTTTTCTGGACCGCTTTCTTCTGGCTCACAACCGTCACTGTTCTCGGCTGGTTTGTTCTCCAATTTTACATGGCAATCTATCTCGCGCTCTGGGCGTGGTTTTGCGGTTTGGTTCAGCCACGAGAAATAAGAAGAGAACCAGGCTCAACTAAATGGGAACAGATGCTGGCTCAAGCCCGCCGCACCGCAGCTTCGCCGCGGTCGCCGTGGATTAGGTCGACAAATAATTTGCTGCTAGCCTTTCTTCTGGCTGCTACGTGGGTGACCCAGGAATGGCTGCGGGGCTGGGTTTTCTCCGGTTTCGGTTGGAACGGCCTCGGTGTGGCGTTGCATGGCACCTGGCCCATGATCCAAATTGCGGAGTTCACCGGCGTTGCTGGCTTATCGTTCATGGTCGCGTTTGCGAACGTCATTACAGTCACAACCGTGCGCCGTTTGATGCTTGAGGCGAGCACGCGTGTAGTGCGCCCGCATTTTGACCTGACGCTCACATTGGCAGCGATTGTAGGCGTGCTCACTTTCGGAATTCGTGCCACTCAGGTTTCGCCACCTACAAAGCCGCTCCGAGTTGCCGCAGTGCAATCAAATGTGCCTCAAAATCAAAAGTTCGATCCGCAGTTTACGCGCAAGATTTTCGATCAATTCCGGCACTTGAGCGAAATTGCGTTGCGCTCAAATCCTCCACCCGATTTGTTGATCTGGCCGGAAAGCTCCATGCCCGGCCCGGTTCTCGCAGACCGGGAAAGTTATCAATTCGTTATGGACCTGGCCGCGTCGGCGGAGAGCGACATTCTCCTGGGCACGATCGACGAAGAGAACGGCGACGTTTACAACGCGGCGCTCCTTGTTTCAGAGGCTGGCGAGCAAGTGCAGGTTTATCGAAAGCTGCATCTGGTCCCTTTTGGCGAATATGTCCCGGGCCGGCACAGGGTACCACTGCTCGCGCGAATTGTTGGCGACCAGGTGCCTGGTGATTTCAAAGCGGGTAAGGACTACACCGTGTTCGAGCTAACAAACAGTGACGTGAAGGTGGCGCCGCTGATCTGTTTTGAAGATACAATTGGCGAGTTGACCAGACGATTTGTGCTTCCGGGCGAAACGAATCCTGGTGCGAATTTACTGGTAGACATAACAAACGACGGATGGTTTTTGCATTCTGCCGGTTCGCACCAGCACCTGGCAAACGCCATTTTTCGCTGTGTGGAAACACGCCGTCCGATGGTTCGCGCCGCAAACACTGGCGTCACCTGTCTTGTGAACGAATTCGGCCGAGTCACCCAAAAATTGCAGGATGATACAGGCAGTACATTCACTGAAGGGGTACTCACAGGCGATATCAAGGTTCCCACCGAGCACGAGTTAACCTTTTACACACGCCATGGCGAGTTGTTCGCGAAGCTGTGCGTTGTTATGACTGCAATAGCAATTGTCGTTAAATCCGTGCTACGAAGATTCGTGTAAAAGCGTGGTACTGCAATCGCCCGTTTTGCTAACGCGGTTAGGCACCCCTACAACCGAATCGCGAGAATTTCCGCGTTGTGCTAGTAGAACGGCATGCCCGTCGCCCTGCCACTCGATCATCTGGTCGAACTCTGGCCAAAGAAATTTCGCGGTGCCCCCATCGGGGCGCTGCTTCACCCAGCATCGATCTCGGCGAAGCTCGAGCATGCATCGCGGATTCTCGAGCGACACAATGGCGATCTTTTTCGTCTCTCAGCGTTTTTTGGCCCGCAACATGGGTTTCTCGGCCAGACGCAGGATAACATGGTGGAATGGAAAAGTTACGAGCATCCGCGTCTTCATATTCCCGTTTACAGTCTGTACGGCGAACACCGCGAGCCAATCGCAGAAATGCTGAAAGATCTCGATGTCTTGCTCGTTGATCTCCAAGATGTCGGGACGCGCTATTATACGTTCATCTGGACGATGTATCTCTGTATGAGCGCCTGCGAAAAAGCGCGCGTACAAGTCGTTGTACTCGACCGGCCGAATCCGATTAATGGCGTGACCATCGAGGGCCCAGTGCTTGATCCTAATTACAAATCGTTCGTGGGTCTCCATCCGATTCCAGTGCGACACGGAAAAACAGTCGCAGAACTAGCGCAGCAGTTTCGAGACGAGGTTTTCCCGGACTGTGGATTGTCGATCCTGCCAATGAAAAACTGGGAGCGCCAGATGTGGTTCGATCAAACCGGTCTGCCATGGGTCATGCCATCACCCAACATGCCGACGCTCGATACCGCGACCGTTTATCCTGGCATGTGTCTTCTCGAAGGAACAAATATTTCAGAAGGCCGCGGCACAACGCGTCCATTCGAAATCTTCGGCGCACCGTTTGTTAACGCCGAAGCACTCTGCCGCGAACTCAGCGCATTCAGATTGCCAGGCGTTTTCTTCCGCGAAAATTATTTTCAGCCGACGTTTCACAAGTTCGCCGGTGAACTTTGTAGCGGTGCGCAGTTGCACGTCACCGATCGAAACGCTTTTCAGCCATTTCAAACAGGCGTTGAAATCATTCGCGCGCTCCGAAAATTGTATCCAAAGGAGTTCGCGTGGAACCAACCACCCTACGAGTACGAATGGAAACGACTTCCCATCGAAGTTTTAATCGGCGGGCCGATCGAATCGCTTTTTGGCGATTGATCACTGGGATTGCAGCCTTCAGCATTCTCGCCTGTTCGGAACTTCGAGCAGACATTCCGTGGCCTGAAGTTGTCCAGCGGCTTGCGTACGAGAACGAAAAATTGGCGCGGCGTCCTCAAGGACACAACGGCGAATACTTCATTGTCTGTACTCTTTATTACACACCGAAAGAATCCGGCTTCACTTTCGAACGCGGTTTCGATGCAACGCCCGTCACAAAACCCGGTTTGCATGGGCAAAAATATCCACGCGACTTTCTGCGCTCGGTGAAGAAGGAAGGCTTCGGCCGGATTGCTACACCGGTAAACGGACGCAATTACATTCGTTACAACGGCGGAGATTCATATGCGTTCGCCTCGAACCCTACCGGGGGAGGCGGAGTTTTGGTCCCACGCTTTTCCGCTGCGCTAAAGTTGACTCAAGGTAGTTTACGCCGCGGCGCAATTGTCGAGACTGAGTCTGCGGACGTGGATAAGATATTTCGCAGCAATCGATGGAAGATCATGGATACCGGAGGCGGTCTGCGCCGGTGGCAGATCGACTGCTATTACGGAGAAGATGAGCCTCTCGGACCCGGCAAGTTCATGGGGCGACCGCGCGCAACGACGTTTGAGTACGCTTACGCCAAAGCGCGAATCATGGATTGACGTGAACCCGTTTACGGTTCGGCTCGATTTGCATGGCGATCTGGATTTTTTTCTCCGAACCGAAGCGCGTGGTCAAAGGATCGAACGCAGCTTAAGCGAAAAAACGTCGGTAAAGGATGTAATCGAATCGTGCGGGGTGCCGCATCCGGAAGTCGATTTGATCCTGGTTAACGGACAGCCGGTGGATTTTGATTATGCGATTAAGGGCGATGCAGATATCGAGCTTTATCCGGTAGGAACAGGAACTCCGCAATTTAAGGAACAACGATTGCAAACTACTACCGTTAATAGATTTGTCGCAGATGGCCATCTCGGCAACCTCGCACGAAATTTGCGCTTGCTCGGCTTTGATGTTGCCTACGATTCTCAAGCGGAAGATCGGCAATTGCTCACAGTAATGGAAGGCGAAAATCGGGCGCTTCTGACGCGCGATCGTCGTTTGCTCATGCACACAGTAGTAAGGACCGGATACAACCCGCGCTCACAAAACGCCGATGAACAAACCGTCGAAGTAATTCGCCGCTTTGATCTTCTTCGTTCCCTCACTCCATTTACGCGGTGCCTTCGCTGCAACGCGCCGCTGCAAAAGGTTTCCAAGGCCGAAGTAATTGAAAGGCTCGAACCGCTTACGAAAATCTACTACGAACAATTCCGGCGTTGCACAGGCTGCGGCCAGATTTATTGGGCCGGATCGCATTTCTCGAAACTGCAGAAACGCCTCGAAAAAATTCGCGCAGATTGCGCGTGAGGCATCGGCGCAGTACGGATAGAACCGTATTATCGCGCATTCTTGGAATGAAACGTTTTTCGCGATCTCTGCTCTTCCCGTCGATTCTTGCTGCTCTCCAATTTCCTGCGGCGCAAGCGTACGGCCCGCTTGGACATGAGATTGTCGGCGCGATCGCCGACGAACGCTTGGCAAATACCGTCACCGCCACAAAGATTCGCGCGGTGCTGGACGGACTTACTCTGGAAAAAGCAGCCGTCATTGCCGACGAGATCAAAGGCTGGGACAAGAAGGGCGCTGATGATCCGAGATCGTTTCATTACTCGGCGCATCGCAACATTGACCGGCAGTTGCGCGATTTCTGGCGAGCAAATCCTCCGCCGCCATCCGGCGTGAATCCAGGCGCGCCTTCGCATCATTGGTTCCATTACACCGACGTTCCCGTCGTGCCGGCGCAAAGATACCGCGACGGACACGCCGGCCGCAGCAAATGGGACATAGTCCATATGATTCCGTTCTGCGTCCAGATTTTGCAAGGACGAGTGCCTGAACAAAATGAGCGAAAGATTACCAAGGCCGTAGCACTTATTTTGCTTGCGCATTACGTTGCCGACATTCACCAGCCATTGCACGTAGGCGCGGAATATTTCGATCAACAAGGCCGAGTCGCAGACCCTGACAAAGATAAGTCAGCACTTGGGGATGAAGGTGGAAATACGTTTACTCTCGAACTGAGCGACGAACCGCCTCGCAGGCGCGGAATTCATAAGAAGAAATTGCACGGCTTTTGGGACTACGACGCAGTAAACGCGCTTTTTCCTCAACTTCCCGGTCCGCTGCGGACAGGTGATATGCAGACACTCATCGAGCCGCATAAGAAGGAACTGATTCGCGAGCTGGCGACGCATGAACCCGACAACTGGCGAATGCCACCAAACGTTCCTGTCGATAGTTATGCCGAGATATGGGCAGACGAAATCTTGCCAATCGCGCGCGAAGCGTATGCGCGGCTGCAATTCACAGATGTGCACCCGCAACAAGAGGAAGACCGGACCGTTGCGGCCGGTGAAGCCGTCGAAAAACCAGCCGCGGATCATGGTGTTTATCGCGGTTGGGCGACTAACGTAGTGCGTAATGAACTGCACAAAGCCGGTTGGCGTCTTGCCAATTTGCTAGAGAAAATCTTGTAGCTGACCGATGCGAGCTGTTGTCCAGCGTGTAAGTCGCGCCCGTGTAACTGTCGAGGGCAGTGTCGCGGGAGAAATCGCGGGAGGGCTTATGATTTTGCTTGGCATCGGGCGCAACGATACCTCCGCTGTCGCTGTCAGCATGGCCGAGAAGATCGCGAATCTAAGGATTTTTGAAGACAGCCAGGGAAAAATGAATCGTTCCCTGCTGGATGCAGGAGGCAGCGCGCTGCTTGTCTCGCAGTTTACGCTTTACGGCGACGCCCGCGGGCAGCGCAGGCCCAGCTTTATTGCCGCGGCGCCGCCGGAACAGGCAAATAAACTCTACCAAGAGTTCAGCGCAGCTTTGCGCAGATTGGGAGTCACCGTAGCAACAGGAGTTTTCCAAGCGATGATGTCAGTAGAATTGGTCAATGAAGGCCCAGTCACGATCCTCCTCGATTCTGACAAAACGTTCTAGAAGTCATCTCAGAATGTCATTCTGAGCGGAGCGAAGAATCTCAGATCACATCTGGACCGATCCACCAACGAAAATGAGCCAGAGCTGTTTCGCTTCGCTCAAGGGACAGCGCCATTTTTGAGATGAGTTCTAGAATACGAGTGTCGCGAACATGCGAACTCAGAAGCGGGGTCAAACAAAATCGCGCCGGGATTTTCCACGGCGCGATTTCGTTTGAAAACTATCGGTGCAAATCAGGCTTCTGTTTTCTTTGTCTCTTTAGCAGACTTCTGACATTGCGCTTTCAACTGAGCGAACTGCTGTGCAGAAAGAATTCCTTTCGCCTGTTTTAGGAACGTCTGCCGGCTTTCCTTTGTGCAGCCTGCCTTCATGCATTCAGCCTGCCACGCTCCTATCTTTGTCTTTTGATCTGGCGTGAGATTGAGCGTTGCCAGATTGACGCAAGCCATTGAATTCGACTTCGCCGCGCCGTTGGCACAACATGCCTTGTCTCCTGCAAACGCGCTGGATGCTATGAGCATCGCGGCCGCAACTAGAGCTGTAGTGGTAATTTTAATCATGTGAATGCTCAGACATGCACGATGCAAGGACTGTTCAATTTGCTTGTCGCTTATCCAGGTTTGTCATTCTGAGCGAAGCGAAGAATCTCGGATCATGGTTTTCGCTGACACGAAGTGATCCTGAGATGTTTCGCGGAGCCTGTCCTGAGCAGAGCCGAAGGGCTCAACATGACAAGACACGCCCCCGAACTGGAATTGCAGCCTGCACGGCTGCCTCTACAGTGAGCCGATGATTCTCGAACCGGTTCGTCCGATTCAACTGTCAGAAATACGGGAAGCGCGCAAACGAATCGCACAGACGATCGTTCGCACGCCGCTCATCCGCTTGGAGCTCGGACCGGACTTTCCTGACGTTCGACTCAAACTGGAGAATCTGCAGCCGATTAATGCTTACAAATTGCGCGGTGCCGCGAATGCGGTTGCACTGCTCTCGGATTCCGAGCGCGAGCGCGGTGTTTGGACAATCAGTGCGGGAAATGCAGGACAAGGCGTCGCCTACGCGGCGCGACAAGCAGGCGTGCCATGCGCTGTTGTGGTGATTGAGACCGCGCCGAAATCAAAGCTGGACCGGATGCGCGCGCTTGGCGCGAAACTATTTCCAGTACCGTACGACGTTGCATGGAAAACGCTGGAGGAGCGCTCATTTCCTGGGGCCGAAGGCACATTCATTCATCCATTCGACGATGATAACTTCATCGCGGGCCACGGCACGATGGGCCTGGAGATTTTGGAGGACGCCCCGGATACGGCGGCGGTCGTTGCCAGCATTGGTGGCGGCGGACTTATCACTGGCGTCGGCAGCGCAATCAAAGCCCTCAAGCCGGAGATAAAGATTTTCGGCGTCGAACCGGACA
>QHOS01000157.1 GCA_003219415.1 Verrucomicrobiota bacterium
ATGTGGAAGACAAAGATAAATATTTGCAAGAAGACGAAGTTCCTGCGGGCGCCCGGGTGCTGAACATTTCTGGCACGGAATTGCGTCAGCGACTCAATGAAGGCCGCGACCTTCCGGGATGGTTTACCTATTCTGATGTGGCCCAGGAGCTACGGCGCAGTTTTCCACCACGGCATAAACAGGGAGTAACAATATTCTTCAGTGGGCTCTCCGGGGCGGGGAAATCGACCATTGCCAATGTTCTGTTTATCAAATTCCAGGAGGTGGGCGGCCGGCCCGTGACGCTGCTGGACGGTGACCTGGTTCGAAAACACCTTTCCTCAGAACTCGGCTTTTCAAAGGAACACCGGGATATTAATATCCGTCGAATCGGGTACGTTGCCTCCGAGATTACTAAGAATCGCGGGATTGCTATTTGTGCTCCAATTGCGCCGTATGACGTCACGCGGAAAGAGGTACGCGCGTTGATTGAGCCTTTCGGCGGCTTTGTCATGGTGTACCTCTCGACTCCGGTTGAGATATGCGAACGCCGCGACCGGAAGGGTCTTTACGCGAAAGCGCGTGCTGGAATTCTCAAGGACTTCACTGGTGTTTCTGATCCGTATGAGGAACCCAAGGATGCGGAAGTTGTCATCAATACCGCCGAGGTCACGCCTGAAGAAGCGGCGCAGGCAATCATGTTACATATGGAGCGCGAAGGATTTATCGGGGTTAACAATAATCTGTAACCCCGCTGAATGTGTTGTGAACTCACCCTGCGAAAAAGATTGCAATCCTGACGTCGGATAGCCGGTCGCGACGGCTTGGTCCCGTGCGCCGCTGCTCTCTTTTACGTCGTTGCGCGCGCGTAACTGACCGCTCTCACCGTAGCCAAACAGTTAGTTGCTCACGAAGCGAAAAAACATCATAATTCGGGCGAGCGTTAGCGAATTTTGACCTGTGATGTCGCAGGCGAGTCGACGGAACAATCGGCGGGTATTGACAAGCGAATAGACGAACATGATCGGACCACGCGAGCTAATTGAGAACCTGCGCACGGACTGCATACATTATCTCGGCGATCGCCCCTGTTGGCCGCACGTGGAATCGGGGCATCGCTGCACCTGTATCCATTTTCAGCTAACGAAGCGACGCGGGGTTATTATTAAGCTTGGCGCGGCTGGCGATGTGTTGAGGTCAACTCCTTTACTGCGCGCTCTCGAGCCCCCCAAGACCGGCACGAAGATACTTTGGGTTACCCACTCTCCTGACCTCTTGCCCGCCGATGCCTGTGAAGCGGTCCATCCTACTGCGGCAACGCTGGCGCGAATCGCGCAGGGCACATGGGATTTTTGTTGGAATCTTGACAAGGATCCGGAGGCATGTGCCATCGCCGCATCTACGAAAGCTACGGAATATCGAGGTTACATGCTTCGGGACGGCGTGCCGTTTCCCGTGGATGAAGCTGCATGGCACAAATTTGCGACTGGCATAGATAACCCATATAGCCGCCGCAATCGCCAAAGCTACGTCGAAGAGATTTTCGATATCACTGGGTTACCTTTCAAGGGAGAAGAATATTGGCTTCGCGGCACCACTGCCACTGCAAGGGAAAGGGCGGCCCAGCTTCTACCGAAAGATTCTGCAATAGGACTAAACATTGGGGCCGGCAGGCGCTGGCCTTCTCGAATTTGGCCGGTGGAGTACTGGATTGAATTAATCAAACTGCTCAAGGGGCGAGGATTGCAACCGGTTCTATTAGGAGGGCCAGAGGAAGTCGAGATGTCAGCCCGGCTGGTTGACGCGACGGGTTGTTCGGCGTCAGGCGTTCAATCTTTGGAAACCTTTTATGCGATGATCGAGCGCTGCCAGTGCATCGTCAGTGCAGTCACCATGGCTATGCATTTAGCGATCGGCGCGCGTACGCCTTTAGTGCTGCTGAACAATATTTTTAATCGCTATGAATTTGAGCTTTACGGCCGCGGAGAGATTGTAGAACCGCCTACTCCCTGCGACTGTTATTATAGTGGAGTATGCCGCACGGGCCGCAAATGCATCAACGAGATTTCGCCCGAGGCTGTGTTTGAAGCGGTTCTGCGTTCCCTGAAGGCGGCGGACAGAGCGGAAGATTCCAAACACTTACACGCTCGAGAAGCGAGTTGAGATTCGCGCACCCGGTCATCGCGGCAGTTCGCGAGCGAGTTGCTGAAATCGCCTCGCCTTTCGATCTCCAGTAAGGGCAGGGGTCAGTCGGTTTGCGAGAGATTTGCCAAATCGATTGTCGCGAGTTGTGGCGATGCCTCTGGCATGCGAGACTGACTTTCGCCTTCCGCATCGTCATTAAGACCGCATTGCGTTTGTAACTCGAAGGGTCGCACCGCCAGTGCAGGATAAAAGAGGGCTCGGGATGCCTGTTGGTGAAGCTCCTTAAATATTCTCCGCGAAATTTTCGGACCGCTGCTCGGTATGCAATCGCTTGATGCTGGAACATCGGGTTGCAGCCCGTGTCCCAGCGAGCTTTCAGCCAGCTGCTTTTCGCTACAGCCCAGAAACAGCTAAAATGCCTGTTTGCCGTATAGGCAAATGCTATCTTCCTGAAATCGCCCGCATGGCGGAATTGGCAGACGCGCTGGACTCAAAATCTATGATAGGCCGTAGCTAACGATTCTTACCTATCGTCCATGTGCGCCAGCCAACGACACAAAACGTCTATAACCGGCATCCATCGCGTCAATATAGCGGCAATGCTTGGATTCATATATGCGCGGAGGCGCGAGATCCCCGCTTGCCGTCATCACGTGTCCTATAGATCTGTGTCATAAACGCATGTTTCACTTGGTAGGAAAGCCTCCCCGCAATTCCAGCTTCTGAGATTTGCCAATTAGTTTGCGCGATATGCGCGCCCAAAGATGGACTCAACGTGTAATGTTCATATGAACATTTACAATGCGAAGATTTGTCGAGAATAAAAACACGCTACGCAACGCGCTGTGTTTTAGAAATTAGGGGAGCGAGAACAGAAACGCGCGCTTGCTTGAGAGGCCTTTTGACTTAGCCCTCTCACTCCCGTAGAAGTACATGGAAAGAAGGACAACCAGATGGCCGTGCCACACGGAAAGTTTGAAAAGCGCATGGTGGGCTTTGAGTTCCGCTGTTTTCCAAAAAGGATTGAAATTCCAGTCGCTCTCCGGGACCAGCCATTCGATACTTGCCAGACGTCAGCGCGTTTAGCCCATGTGTTGCGCAGATCGGGCGTTCGCGTGCTTGGCGACCTTCAAGGGCGGAAGGTAGGCGATTTTGCGTGGCAGAAAAATTGTGGATTCAA
>QHOS01000158.1 GCA_003219415.1 Verrucomicrobiota bacterium
TAAGGTGCGGGTGCAACTGCAATTTCGCGGCCGCGAAATGGCCCATCAGGAATTTGGGATGCAGCTCGTACACAAAGTTCGCGACGATCTCTCGGGAATGTCGCAGGTGGAAATGGAGCCAAAAATCACCGGGCGCAATATCACCATGACCCTGGCGCCTCTGCCGGCGAACCGGCGGAAAAGGCGATTTACCGCCCCGCCATCAAACGCAACGGAAGAGCAGGAACCGGCTATTTCGCCTAGCGGTATGTAATGGCGGGAAGACTCTTTTCCCGGCTCGAGAGCTGCAACGCGTTTTCCCTAAACGGGCCCTTAAATCCAAACAGCCTTTGCAATCTGCTCTCCGGCGCGTCCAGTCGGCACCTTTGATCGAAACGCCTCAAGGTTTGTGATGCGGCGTAGGTGACGGTTTTCGGGAGGGCGCAGGAATCGGCGTGAATGGAGCGTTCGCCGTTTCTAGCGCTGACAATCGGCTTTTTCGCGCTTTAGCCTCCGGATTGTTCGGGTCGAGCTTTAGAACTTTATCGGTATCCGCCATCGAATTCTTAAGGTCTTTTTTCAGTTCGTAAATATAAGCGCGATAATTAACGTATCGAACTTCGTTCGGTTTAAGTTTGATAACCTCGGAGTAATCGGCAAGCGCCTTATCGTAATCCTGGAGTTTCATTTCCACCGCCGCGCGTTGTTCGTACACGCGCACGTCTTGCGGAGTCAGTTTAATGGCTTCGCCGTAATCGTTGATGGCATCCTGAAATTGCTGGTTCGTCGCATCAGCGTAGCCGCGTTGTTGATAAACTGCGGAGAGCTCATCTGCGTATTTGTGATCGAGATCGGTGGCTTTACGAAGCAGTTCGATGGCTTTGTCCCACTCTTGGTTCTTGGAAGCCTCTGCCCCTTCTCTGGCAAGCTTGTTTGCCTCTTTCGCGTCTTTGGGGGCTTCTGCGCCGGATAACTGCAGAGCACAAAGCGCCAGGGTCGCGATGAAAGTAAAGACAAAGATTTTTTTCATAATTTCTTTTGGACGTTGATGTTCTTAAACAATTCGAAGTTCAGGCCGCGAATAGTTGGCCGCAAGCGGAACTGTTTCATGTTTGTTCTGGAGATGGCGCCTGCTCGACTTCGATCTTTGGTTCTGGCTCCGATGAAGCAGCTGCACCGAGCCCCGGTTCATCGACACGCGTGATACGCACGGCGCGACCCGTGCTCTCGTCGATTTCGATAAGCGCTCCGCGCAAGCGCACTTCGCCGCCGGCTACCGGAAACGACGCCGGCAGATTCGAGATGAACCGATTCATGATCGGATCAACGGCGCGCCCCAGGATGGAGTTTACGGGACCGCACATGCCCGCGTCGCAGAGGAAAGCCGTACCACCCGGAAAAATCTGCTCGTCGGCGGTCTGAACGTGCGTATGAGTTCCAATGACCGCAGAAACCTTTCCATCGAGGAACCGGCCCATCGCGATTTTTTCACTCGTAGTCTCTCCGTGTACGTCCACGATGATGTTCGCAGTCTCGTTGCGCATCTTCGCCACCGCTGCTTCGACCGAGCGAAACGGGTTTTCCAAAATCGGCTGCATAAATGTGCGCGCTTGTACGTTGATCACGCCGATTTTTCCCTTCGTCGTTTCCAGGACGATCGACCCGCCGCCAGGCGCGCCATCAGGATAATTCACCGGGCGTAACAAGCGCGGCTCGGTATCGATGAACCCAAGAATCTCTTTTTGGTCCCATACGTGATCGCCTGTCGTGATGACTGAGACCCCAGCGCGCAAGAGATCGATGGTGATTTTCCCCGTTATGCCACGACCGCCAGCTGCGTTCTCGCCGTTAACGATGATGAAGTCCAAGGCGTGCTTCTCTTTTAGTTTTGGCAGCCTGGCGATCACAGCCGTGCGTCCCGGCTCACCAACGATATCGCCAAGAAAAAGGATCGTTAGCATTTTGCGGTCATCGTATTGAAGAGGCTCTAAAGGTCGATGTTTCATTTCAAAAAAAAGCGGAGACAATGACGAAGCCCGAATGACGAATGACGAAGGAATCCCGAAGCCCAAATGACAAGATATCGGCGCGCTCTACTCGCGTCGCTTCGGATTTGGTGATTCGTCATCTGTCATTATTTCTGTTGCTCCTTACGCCTGCGCTACAAGCGGCGGACAACCTCGGCGTCCTTGGGAGCAAGCCAAAATGGGGCGTACTCGAACATTATCAGGAGACAATTACCAAAGATGAATTTAGCCAGCTGATCCAGAACGTTTACTGCACGCACGGAATTGCTCCTGATTTGATTGAAATAAACACCGACACAGCGCGGATTTTGACCAGTCGCGAGCCGCAAAAATTCTTCACTTTACGGTTCGCGAAGAATGACACCTCGCGCAATCCGGTGCCGCGTCTTTGGCATCCCGCTAGATCCTGGTCACACGCGAAAGCGGACAAACCGCTCTCAGGCTTGCGGATTGCGCTCGACCCGGGTCATCTGGGCGGCAAATGGGCAAAAATGGAAGAACGCTGGTTTCAAGTCGGCAACACCCAGCCAGTTCAGGAAGGTGATTTGGCTTTGAAGGTCGCGCGGCTTCTTGCCCCGCGATTACGCGAATTAGGCGCGAAGGTTTTGTTTGTTCGGGATAGAAACGAACCGATCACGGCCAAACGTCCCGATGATTTTCGGGAACTGGCCAGGAAAATTCTGATTAAAAACGGCGTGCCACAGCCCCGTACCGAGGTGCTTGATCCAAACGATCCGGAGAAAGAGCAAACGATTCGCTGGCAGAGCGAAATCTTATTTTACCGTTACAACGAGATTCGCCGTCGGGCAGCTCTGGTAAACTTCAAGTTGCATCCCGATCTTGTCCTTTGTTTGCATTTCAATGCTGAAGGCTGGGGCGATCCGAATAATCCGACGTTGACCGACATCAACCATCTTCATCTTCTTGTGAACGGTTCCTATTTAGAGCAGGAGCTTGAATTC
>QHOS01000159.1 GCA_003219415.1 Verrucomicrobiota bacterium
CATGGAGCACGGGCGCCAATATGCCGGATGTGCGCAGCTTTATGGCATCCGGCTACAACAGCGACAATGGCAAGATATATCTGGTCAGCGGCTACAATACTGGGGACGTCACTAGTGCTCAACCCGATATCTGGGAGTATGACCCTGTCACTGACAGCTTCACCGAGCGCACACCGATTCCGCACGCGGTAGGCGGCGCCGCCTTCGGCATCATCAACGGCCACCTTTACGTGGCAGGCGGGCGCGATGGCACGGATACCGTTGTTAACCTCGTATGGGACTATGATATCGCGGCTAACACTTGGACGCAGAAGACGGAGATGCCAGCTGTCCGGAACAATGTTTGCGGTAGTGCTGTCGCACTCGATAGGCTCTGGACCTTTGGAGGCGGCAACCCCTTTGGTCCTGCTCGCGAAGACTCGACAAAGGCCGCACTTCCAAAACAACAGGGCTCAGCTCCAGCAACGAATACTTTCAGGCGCAAGAATAAGAACAGGACCCCGGACCTTACCAGTGCGTCGTATATTTACGATCCGGTGACCGATAGCTGGTCGGACGCGCCAGGCATGAACGACCTTCGCTCATTTGCTTCGGGGACGTCGATCGGGACCAAAGTATTCGCCGCCGGCGGCCTTAACGGCTTTGGTTCGACCACGAGCGTGGAGATGCTCAATGCCTGTGTTCAAGAGCCGGCATGCCCTAATCCCGCGACAGTCTTCAGCCAGAATTTCGATGGAGTCACGCCACCTCAGCTACCTGCTGGCTGGACCGCTACCAACGTGATTGATCCAGATGGTATACTGTGGGTCACCTCAGATTCCGGAGATCCGTTCCCGCCTGCCGACTCGGCGCCCAATGCCGCATTTGTGAATGATCCTGAAACGGTCAGCGACAAGAGGCTCGAATCGCCAGGCATTCCCATCCAGACTGATTCAGCCCAGTTGACTTTCCGTCACAACTTCGACCTTGAAAGTGGCTTTGACGGCGGTGTGCTGGAGATCAGCATCGGCGGCGGACCATTCCAGGATATTCTTGATGCGGGAGGGAGCTTTGTCACCAGCGGTTATGCTCATACGATCAGCAGCAGTTTCCAAAGCCCGCTTGCCAGTCGTCGTGCCTGGAGTGGTTATACAGGTGGGTTCATCACTACCACAGTAAACCTGCCTCCTGCTGCCATCGGTCAAAACATCGTGCTCCGATGGCGCGTGGCTAGCGATAATAGTAACTCAGCTGCCGGCTGGCGAGTGGATACGGTGAAGATTACAGAATGCGTGGCAACTCCAACTCCCACGCCTACAGCTACCCCGACGGTCACGCCAACGGCTACTCCGACGGCTACACCAACAGCGACACCTACTGCTACTGCTACTGCCACGCCTACTACCAGCCCGACGCCGACATCTACTCCAACACCTACTGCTACGCCGAGAGCAACCCCGAGGCCGCGTCCGACTCCGCACATTCGTCCGACACCGCGTTAAAAGAGTGGTGATCCGTGATCAGTGAAGGGTGATTGGTAATCGCGATCTCTGATGGTAGGGCGTGGCCTAAGCCGGTCCTAAGCGAAGTACGAAGGAGGCGCACCGACGAAAACAAGGGAATAAAGCGACGCAGGACGGACAGCTTACCGCCGGTTGACTTGTGAGTGTTTTTCTTTTTCGTCCCTTACCTTTGTCATGCACAACTTTTCAAGCGAACTTTTTGCGCCTCGATCCTCAGCCCAATGGGCAAGCAGTGAAAAAATATGAAAAAATCAGTAACAACTTTCTTCTTAATTGCGCTGAGTGCGGCCGTTCTCGGCGCGGGTAACGACGGTGGTAACGCCCGCTCCACACCGTCGGATCAGACCAACACTTTCATTGAAACTTACGATGATGGAACCGATGTCGGTCTGTGGCATTGCAGTGTGAATGTGCCCCGGATTCTTGAGACCAATGGCGGGAACCCGGGAGCCTACATCCAGCAGGGCGGCTTCAGCAGCCACGTACCGACATGGGCCAGCATCTCGCCACGTTTTCAACCGGGAGTTAACGACACGTACAAGATCGATAGTATCTATACGGGCGATTGGACCACCCTCGGCGCTACGAGCATAATCGTCGACCTGAACATTATCCAGGTTGCCACCTGGGGTACTGATCGCGCAGTCACTTTAGAGCTGCTGCAGATGGATGACACTGGCTTTAACGTTAATTACGATGCGACATATACGCTGCCTGACCTCCCTGAACCACCTGTTGGCTGGCAGACATACTCGTTCCCAGTCGATGCCAACTCACCAACGATCCCGGATGGATGGGTTTTCACGCATGGCGACGGGTCGCCTGGCACCGACGCTGAATGGTCCCAGTTTCTCCACCGTATTGATTTGACCAGTATTGGCTACTACAAGCCCGGATTTGCTTATCCCGGCCTTGGCACTTGGATACTCGGCATCGATAACATTGAAATCGACTTTCAGGCAGGGCCAACGCCAACACCTAGTCTAACACCAACACCTACTTCTACGCCCGGAGCTACCCCAAGGCCGCGTCCCACTCCGCACCCTCGCCCCATGCCGCACTAACGCGGCGAATGGCAATACGTGAATCGTGGGATGTAGAGCGCGACGCCGGACGTTTCCGCTGCTTGCTAAAGCCGCATCCTACGTCAAATTGCGTCCACATCTCATGAAAAAGAAATCCACGTCTCAATCTGCCTTCCTCAATGTCCGCGTCTTAATTGGTTTGTTTATCTTCCTGGCCTTTCTGCTTGCCCTTGGGGTGTTTTGCAACGCGTCCGGCCAAGTAAATAGCGATACGAAATTCGCGCACTGGAACCCGCTGGTATGGCTAGAGCAAAAGGTCACCGCCAGCGACGGCACGGCAAACAGCTACTTCGGCTCGGCAGCGGCGCTCAACGGCTCCACTGCACTGATAGGCGCCGATGGCGACAACAGTTTCCAAGGTGCGGCCTACCTGTTCACCAAGTCGAACGGCAGTTGGAGCGAGGGACAGAAGCTGACCGCAAGCGACGGCTTGCCGGGGGACGAATTCGGATATCGGGTCGTGCTCGCCGACAATACCCTTCTCGTCGGTGCATTCACCGCCACCGTGGGCGGCGTCGTCAGTCAGGGCGCAGCCTACGTGTTCACTCAGTCGGACGGCACTTGGAGTGAAAGTCAGAAGCTGACCGCAAGCGATGGTGCGTTGTTCGACAACTTTGGCGCTTCGGTAGCGCTCGACGGCAGCACACTCGTGGTCGGTGCAAATGGTGCCACTGTCGGCGGCAACGCCGC
>QHOS01000160.1 GCA_003219415.1 Verrucomicrobiota bacterium
CGAACACTGAACTGTCGAATTACCTAGCGTCAGCAACGATATGCAAAGCAGTGAAACGCTGCGCAATTCGTTAGGCTTGAATTACAAATCAGCCGCTCTGAACCAACTGAGCTATGCCGGCGTTCCCCCAGACGAAAGCTGTTTTCAGCGGTTGATCAAGAGTTCGTCATGACCCATTTCGCGCAACGCGCTGCAAAAGCGATCAAAATTTCACGGAATTTTTCTACGGCACGAGAAATGGTTTAGGACTCCGGGGGCGGGGTCGTCTCCTTCAACACGGTCAAACGTCTAAACTGGTAACGGTCCTCGGAAATTTTTCGGCAAAAGGCCACCTTTGCCGCAGACGACGAGACGCAAAGCAACGGCAGGATGTCATGGCGGCGTCGGACGAGGGTGCGGAGTTGGACGAGGCCTGCGTGGTGGACCGAACGGCACGCAGTATCTGCCGCCGGTGTTCATCGGCGGCAAAACGGCACCTATTCCGCCCCAGATGACCATTTCACTGCCGGTCCAGACTGCCGTGTGCAACCCTCGGGCATCAGGCGCGTTGGCAGTGCTAGTAGAGGCCCACCGATCGAGATCGGGATAGTATCTGCCGCCTGTGTTCAACGAATTGGAATTGTCAGACCCACCCCAGACGATCATTTGGCTTCCAGTCCAGATTGAAGTGTGACCCCTCGGGCAACAGGCGTATCGGCAGTGCTGGTAGCTGTCCAAGAATTTGTGCCGGGGTCATATCGCGCACCGGTATTCAACGCTACAGAACCATCTCCTCCACCCCAGACGATCATGTTGCTTCCGGTCCAGATTGCCGTGTGACCCGATCTGGCATCAGGCGCGTTGGTAGTGCTGGTGGCTGTCCAGCTGTCTGTGATCGGATTGTATTTTCCGCCCGTGTTCAAGTGAACGAAATTTTGATCCACGCCACCCCAAACAATCATTTCATTGTCTGTCCACACTGCTGTGTGCGACCTTCGGGCATCAGGTGCGTTGGTAGTGCTGGTCGCCATCCAACTATCATTGGCAGGATTGTATCTCCCACCGGTGTTCAGATGGTTAGCGTCATCGGAGCCACCCCAGACGATCATTTCCGTGCCGGTCCACACTGCTGTGTGATATGTTCGGCTTTCAGGCGCATTGGTTGTACTGGTGGCTACCCAGCTATCCGTTGCCGGATCATATCTCCCGCCGGTGTTCAAAATACCAATCCCAAGATTAAACCCACCCCAGACGATCATTTCAGTGCCCGTCCACACGGCCGTGTGACTGTGTCGGCCATCAGGCGCGTTGGTAGTGCTAGTAGCTGTCCAACTATCCGTGCTGGGGTTATACCGCCCGCCGGTATTCACATCGCAGCTCAAAAAGCAGTTATCTCCACCCCAGACGATCATTTCGCTGCCAGTCCAAACTGCCGTGTGAGACACTCGGCCGTCGGGGGCGCCCGTGAGGTTGGTTGGAGTCCACGTGTCTTCAACACATCCGCCCGAGGGATCCGAGATTGTGGGAAGAGTGTAATTAGCGCCAGCGACTATCTGATCAAACATCCCGCTCCGTTGTTTCACTCGCTCGACCGCCGGGTGCGCGAGCAGACGCTCAGCTAGGATGGGCCTTGCGAGACACTCCGCAATAACAAAGGGATCGTTCCCGAGCGCTTCAAAGAGCTCCTGTAGCACTTCTGGCTGTCTGGTGTTTTGCGCCATGCGATCCATCTCAGCTTGTAACTGCTCAGTAGTGATGGGTCGCTTCCACTCATCCGCCAGCGCTTGTGAGTTTCGCAGATAATCCCTGACTTTCTTTTCAAGTTGCGCCTGAGATATCACGCCATCGAGTGACGGCTTGGGATCAGGGCGCTCCTTTGGCCAGATGCGATGACGCCAGTACACTTCTTCGATAGCTCGCTGATAGAACACGCGTTCTTCAAACCTGAACGTTCTTTGAGAAGCGGTCGCAGGCGCTCGGGGATTGACGAACGCTAGTCCCGATCGGATCGGGATCAGAATGAAAAAAGCAGTCGCTGCGCAAAGAAGGAGACCGATCAAAGCGCGCAAGTTAAAAAAGCCTGATTTGGTAAATAACTCTCTCTTCATGGGATTTAGGGGTTACTGATCACCAATCACTGATCACTTCTCACTCTTCGGTCACGGCGGGGTTGGCCGAGGATGCGGAACCGGACGCGGTCTGGGGGTCACTCTAGGAGTAGGTGTCGGTGTCGGGCCGCCTTGCGCACAATATCTACCGCCGCTGACGAAGAATCCTGGATCGCCGCCCCAGACAATCATTTCGCGGTCGGTCCAGATAGCGGTGTGACCGAATCGGGCACCAGGTGCGTTATTGGTGCTTGTAGCTGTCCAGCTATCGGTCGCGGGGTTGTATTTCCCGCCCGTATCGAGATAGGTGATGTCGATTCCGTTGGTGGATCGCGCACCACCCCAGACGATCATTTCGCTGCCGATCCAGACGGCGGTGTGATTGGTTCTGCTTTCTGGCACGTTGGTAGTGCTAGTAGCGGTCCAGGTGTCCGTATCAGGATCGTATCTCCCACCCGTATCGAAGAAGTTTCGTGCCTCATCGCCCCCGCCCCAGCTAATCATTTCGTTGCCCGTCCATAATGCGGTGTGAAAGTCCCGAGCAGCAGGTGCATTAACTGTAGTTGTAGCGGTCCAACTATCCGATATTGGATTATATTTTCCGCCGGTATTCAGCACGAGAAAATTTTCATCTCGGCCTCCCCAGACAATCATTTCGCTGCCGGTCCAGACAGTGGTGTGACTGACTCGGGCATCCGGTGCGTCAGTGGTGCTTGTAGCTGTCCAGCTATCGGTCGCCAGGTTATACTTCCCGCCAGTGTTCACGGGGAGGAAATTCTCGTCGTTTCCGCCCCAGATAATCATTCCGCTGCCGGCCCACGCTGCCGTGTGCTGATATCGGGCCGCAGGTGCATTAACTGTAGTCGTAGGGGTCCAACTATCCGATGTGGGATTATATTTTCCGCCGGTATTCAGCACGAGAAGATTCTCATCGATACCGCCCCAAACGATCATCTCGCTGCCAGTCCACGCCGCCGTGTGTACGGCTCTGCCGTCAGGCGCGTCGGTCGTGCTGGTCGCTGTCCAAGTATCAGTTGCCGGACCATATTTCCCGCCGGTATCCAACGCGTGGAACTGGGGTTCGCCGTCTTGGCCCCCCCAGACAATCATTTCGCTGCCCGTCCACACGGCCGTGTGATACCTTCTGCCTAGTGGCGCGTTGGCGGTTCCGGTGTTCACCCAACTATCCGTGCTAGGACTGTATCTTCCGCCGGTATTGAAGTGGACAAAATCAAAGTTGACGCCGCCCCAGACGATCATTTCGCTGCCGGTCCAGACTGCCGTGTGGATGCTCCGAGAAGCAGGTGCATTAACTGTAGTGGTAGCGGTCCAACTATCCGATGTGGGATTATATCTTCCGCCGGTATTCAGGTCGAAAGAATCCTCATTGTTACCGCCCCAAACGATCATTTCACTGCCAGTCCATACCGCGGTGTGAGACCGGCGACCACTAGGTGCGTCCGTTATGCTGGTAGCTGTCCAGCTATTGGTAGAGGGGTTATACCTACCGCCGGTGTTCAAGGCCAGGAAATTCGCGCCACCCCAGACAACCATTTCAGTGCCCGTCCAGACCGCAGTATGATAGTAACGGAAATCAGGCGCGTTGGTGGTGCTGGTCGCTGTCCAGTTGTTTGTAACCGGATTGTATCTCCCGCCGGTTGTATCGGCGGTGGCGCCCCAGACAATCATTTCAGTGCCGGTCCACACCGCCGTGTGACCGCTTCGGGCCCCCGGTGCGTTGGTGGTGGTAGTCGCCACCCAGTTGTCCGTGCTGGGATTGTACCTACCGCCACTGTTCAAAAGGTTGTCGTTCAATCCACCCCAGACAATCATCTCATTGCCCGTCCACACCGCCGTGTGAAGGTATCGGGCATCTGGTGCGTTGGGGATAGTAGTAGGTATCCAACTGTCCGTAATGGGATTGTATCTGCCGCCACTATTCAAAAGGTTGTCGTTCAATCCACCCCAGACAATCATCTCATTGCCCGTCCACACTGCCGTGTGATAACTTCTCACTGCAGGTGCGTTGGTTGTGGTAGTCGCCACCCAGCTGTCCGTGCTGGGATTGTACCTACCGCCCGTGTTCAGGGGGATTGGACCGAGACCGCCCCAGACGATCATTTCACTGCCGGTCCAGACTGCAGTATAGCTTGCTCGAGCATCTGGTGGGCCAGCGGTAGCTGTCCAAGTATCTTCAACGCACCCGTCTCCTTGCGACATTGGCGGTAGCTTATAGCTATCACCCGGTGGTGTCAGCGCAGTAGCCGCCTGCTTTTCCACCCTTGCTCGCCACGACTCTAGTGGTTCTTTCAGCCATGAAACAGTGGCTAGCTTCAGGTGACCAGCACTCTTGTTAACCATTGCTGTTGCGTAGTAACGAGTCTCGTCTTCCTGCAAGGGACTGACTGTCCCGGTCGTTAGGTGTGTCATCAATTTGTCGTTTGCAGCGCCGCGCGCCTTCGGGCCTTCCGCCATGGGGCGACCTTTTGCAGGCAACACGCCTGCCGCTACAGGTTGATCACTAAACATTCCCACTAGCTTTTGGACCGTGTCGTCCCACTCGTGATTATTGAGCTTCATGCTACGTCTGGCAGGGGTATTCTTTCCGTGGGCGCTCTCTTGTCTGATCAGCTCAATTTCGGTGTACTTACCGCTAAGCTGTTTCATTTGCTCCAGGCTGGCGCGCGTTTGCAGTTCAGTTTCGGCGCGCTGCTTTAACTCGCCATGGATTCTTTGGTCGTACGCATACCAGTTTGTTATTAGGCGGTCGGCGAGCGCGGGCCGGGCAAAGCACTCCGCGATGACAAAGGGATCGTTCCCAAGCGCGTCAAAGAGTTCGCGCAGCACTTCTGGCTGTTTAGTGTGCTCTGCCATGCGATCCATTTCAGCTTGCAACTGCTCGGCGGTGATGGGCCGTTGCCAGTAATCCTCCAAGGCTTGGGAGTTACGCAGGTAGTCGTTGACCTTCTTTTCCAGCTGCTTCTGAGACATCACTGCATCGAGCGACGGCTTGGCGTCAGCATTCTCTTTTGGCCAGATGCGATGACGCCAGTAAACGTCTTCGACAGCGCGCTGATACGACACGCGTTCTTCAAAAGTCAGCGTTCTTCGAGCCCTCCCTGGCGCGTCGTGCTGGGACAATGCCGGCAGTGCGCCGCTCGACGTCAGGCCAGCAGCGGCTGCGCAAAGGAGCAACGAGCTCATCGCAAATACCGTCCCCCGTCTCATTGAGCCCTTTTTCTCACTTTGTCATTGCCGTGTGAAGAATAAAAGAAGAATCACGAGCGCCGAGGCGTCAGCTTTCTACAGGTCAACGACTCACTAGCGCAAGCCGAAATTTTCTACGGTCCGTTCTACGGTCGGGCAAAGTTTTGATGCAAAACCGCGCAACTCTGCGCAACGCTCTGCGAAAGCGAAATTTACGAATTACCTAGCGTCAGCAACGATATGCAATGCAGTGAAACGCTGTGCAATTCGTTAGGCTTGAATTATAAATCAACTGAGCTATGCCGGCGTTCCCATACGAAAGCTGTTTTCAGCGAGTTGATCAAGAGTTCGTCACGACCAGCTTCCCGAGTTCCAAGCATGATCAATTCGTAGTATCGGGCATCGCGCCCATACAGTTACCGGCTAGGAAGTCAACTTTATCGGAAACCATACGCCAGCGCCCAATGCGTGCGGGCTGCTGGCGATTCCACCACGCTAACGATGATAAAGTAACTGCCTGTGGTTTTCGGAATGATGTGCGCAGCCGCAAAGTGGCCTTTCGCCCAACTGTCTGGTTGTTCCGCGAGTTCTCCGTCCGAATTATAAATATGAACGGACACCTTTGCATGATCGACTTCTGTTCCCAGCCAGAACCAATATTCATTCCCTTTAAACAATTGTTGCCGCACCGCTTTCCTTTCACCCGAAGCGAGGTCGCCTGCCCAGTAATCCTCGCGCACGTGAAATCCTTTTTTTACATAGGGTTCTGCCGCCAGAAGAGCAAATGCCCGCGCGTAGACTGTGGTGGGGTCCACCCAGGCGAAAATCGCAGACGGTAGCACAACGATGGCCGCCAACAGGGAGGTCGTGCAAAGAAGGACCTTTGCGAAAGGGTTCACCCGAAATTTCTCAGTCTTTCTTGCTTTCTACAAATCAACGACTCTGAAGCGCAAGCCGAAATTTTCTACGGTCCGTTCTACGGTCGGGCAAGATTTTGATGCAAAACTGTGCAACTCTGCGCAACGCACCGCGAAAGCGAAATTACGAATTACCTAGCGTCAGCAACGATATGCAAAGCAGTGAAACGCTGCGCAATTCGTTAGGCTTGAATTTACAAATCAGCCGCTCTAACCAACTGAGCTATGTCGGCAAAATGCGGCGCACATTAACGCACATCGCCGATTGGAACAAGTTGCCAAAATTACAAGCGTGAACGCGTCGTGACAGAGAGCGGTTCGCCCGTCTCGAGGTTCTTGATCACTGTGCTCGTCCAGTACCTACGCGAAATCCGAGGGAGTATTCCTTCGACTTCACACCACGCCAACCGGGGAGCCACCTTGTCTGGATGGTGAGACCGTATCCGCTCGAGCTTCAGGAATATGTGATGACAGATATTCCCGGGCTACAACTGGCGAGCCGCTGACGAATCGCACTGTCAATTTCAAAGCCACTGTGGATGGATTGAATTACGAGTTCGTCATCGCGCAGAAAACAATTTAAGTGGACCGAATCGCACTGGCCCGGCTAAGGATCACGAGCGCGGACGGGAATGGCTTCACCCAACTGGCGCCCCTCATGGCCACGTTCGCGCATCTCGTCGGATTCAACCAGGACTACAAGACCGCTATCCATATGCACCCAAAGGAGACCCACCGTGGTGCACCCGGCTGCGCAGGGTGGACCGGAACTGGAGTTTCATATTTTATGCGCTGCGGCCCGGCTTCGTTCGTCTTTTCGCTGAAGTGCAAATCGAAGGGCGTTCACGATTCGCTCCTTTCGGCCTCCGGATCGCGCCATGAACCACGGGTTAACTTGAAACTAGTTTATCGTAACCTGGCCACGGCCGATGCGCGTCATCCGCACCGCTATAGGTGCCGAGGTTCACGATGACTGCCTCCGCCAGTATCCAATGCGCCAGCGTCCTTGTCGGAAATCTTGACGATTTCTGCTAGGACGTCTCCTCACCATTATCTTTGATGCAACCTCTTTTGCAACGAGGTGCGAATGCTATTTCGCGTGTGGTATCAGGTCGCGGAAATGCCACTACCGACCTGATGAAAGCTGTAACGCCCACTTCCTCACTTATCCTGGCTTGTTTGTGGGGTGCGCTTTTTCCAATAAACGCGCAGGTCAACGTTGTCCAGGAGCAGAACAATCTTTCCCGTGATGGGCTTTACATTGATTCCGCCTTTACGCCTTCTGCCGCTGCTAACGTCACACGCGACCTCAACTTTAATGGCACAATTTCAGGGAACGTTTACGCTCAGCCCCTTTACATCGAGAACGGCCCCGGCGGCGCCGCGATGATTATCGTCGTGGAAGCCAGGTAAGATTCCTCTGCATGCAAGACGGACACAGTATAGGCGCAGCAGCTGTCGGTCCGGTTCTAAATGATACTAATTGGCACTTTGTTGTTGGAGGATGGGACGGAACGAATCTTAAGATTTCTATAGATGGAGGGGCGTTTTCTACAGCCCCATTCACGGGGCCAAT
>QHOS01000228.1 GCA_003219415.1 Verrucomicrobiota bacterium
CGGGGTATCTAATCCCGTTTGCTCCCCTGGCCTTCGTGTCTCAGTGTCAGGAACTGTCCAGAGACCCGCCTTCGCCACTGGTCTTCCTTACGATATCTACGCATTTCACTGCTACACCGTAAATTCCAGTCTCCTCTCCAGTCCTCAAGCACGCCAGTATCGAATGCAGTTTCGGAGTTAAGCTCCGAAATTTCACACCCGACTTAGCGCGCCACCTACACACCCTTTACGCCCAATGAATCCGAACAACGCTTGAGACCTCTGTATTACCGCGGCTGCTGGCACAGAGTTAGCCGTCCCTTCCTCTTCTGGTACTATCAACGCACGCACAGTTAATACGTGCGCCTTGTTCCCAAATGACAGGAGTTTACAACCCGAAGACCTTCATCCTCCACGCGGCGTCGCTCGATCAGGGTTTCCCCCATTGTCAAAAATTCTCGACTGCTGCCACCCGTAGGTGTCTGGGCCGTGTCTCAGTCCCAGTGTGACTGGTCGTCCTCTCAGACCAGCTACCCGTCATAGCCTTGGTGAGCCATTACCTCACCAACAAGCTGATAGGCCGCGGGCCCCTCAAAAAGCGGTAGCTTGCGCCACCTTTGATTTCGGAGCGATGTCGCCCCTGATCACATGCGGTATTAATTCGGCTTTCGCCGAGCTATCCCCCACTTTAAGACAGATTGCCCACGTGTTACGCACCCGTTCGCCGCTGGACTTTTCCCTGTATTGCTACAGGAAAAAATCCCGCTCGACTTGCATGTCTTATCCACGCCGCCAGCGTTCGTTCTGAGCCAGAATCAAACTCTCCGTTAAAAACGTTACCCCGCGGTTGCGGGGAAAGTTTGAAATCCCGCGTGAGCGGGATCGATCTGACTTTCATTACCTGAATCCTCTTTCGAGCATCCAGGGTTGTCCGATCTCTAATCTTTTTTCCAAAGAAAATCGCCCAGTTCCTTACGGAACCGGACAACCCCGAAACCTTTCGGGGTCGACAGATAACGCACAATTCAATTTTCGCTGACTTAATCTCATTCTGAAATCCGCTTCGGATTTCATCGCGCCGTAGCCCATAAAGGCGAAGGCGGACGAATCCAGTCGTGCGCGGTTTCAAAACCAAACTGTCAAAGATCGACATCCTCCTCCCGGTACAAAGCAAAACCCGACCCTCGTCATTAACCTGACCAGAATCGGCTCGCTTCGAGCCAGAGGAGAACAACCCCGAACTCTTTCGGGACCGCTTATCTGCGGGTCACTAGCGTATTCGCGATCGCATCAACCTGCAAGGGTAAATCGCAGCTTTTGAAAATTGCGAACTGGAGCAGCAGCGGCGACCACCTCAACACCTCAACCGCTCAACACCGCCAGTCCGGCTCGGACTTTAACGCCTCAACGGTCTACCCGACTTTGCTGTAAATCGCCGTGTTATGAAACCTTTTCCCCTTCGGCCCAATTCCGCTCGCCGTCACGGTCCGGGTCTTGCCATCCGGCGCCACCACAATCCGGCCGGTGATGGTGACCTTTCCGCCTTTCTTCGCGGCGAATTCCATCGTGCGATCATCGATTTTCCGGTACGACCGCATGTCCGAGGTCGGGTCGCCGGTGACAGCATAATCTTTCCCGTCGAATCTGCCGGTCCATTCGCTGTGGGCAGGATTACCTTTTTCGTCCGTGCCGTCGACCGTCACTTTGGTTTGGAAAAGCATCGATTGATACGTAACGGTGCTATTTTTTGCCATCCCGCCGAGCTTCGATTTTTTGACGTTCAGCTTCCATGTCCCCATTTGCGCGTTCGCTGCAAAACAAGCTGTCCCCGTTGCAAAACAAAGTGCCAGAGTGACTAACAGCGTTTTTGATTTCATGGCGCCGATGAAGACCGGATTCGCGTGTCGCGTCAATGCTTTTCTTGTCACGCCGTAGCCTTGGCGAAGGCGGATCGATACTCGCTGGTGTCGCGCCTCAGCCCAGCGTGCTGCTGAACATAATCGCGAATCCGATTATCATCACGAGGAAGCAAACGCCGGCCGCCCACTGAACCACCCGGTTGCGTGATATGAGCGCGACCACAGTCGGGACCAATATTGCCAGAGTGCCAAGATTCTCTTTCACGAATAGCGCCGCGTTCGGTGTTTTCAAAAAATCGAGATTGGCGAGCAGCGCCAGAAGCAGGCAGGCGATGAGGGCGCCGTAAAAATAAGGGCGTTGGCGCCAGAAAAAATCTTCGAGATCGATCGTGCCGTCATCCGGCGCCTTGGGTCCGACCAATGCGCAGATCACATAGACGGAAACGGCAAACAGGAACTGAATGGCGATCGAGGCAAGATCCCAGTTCGTGACCGAACGAAGATCCCAAAGCGACAACCAGTTTACAAATACCATCAGAACGGCGTTGACCATTCCGAGTGCGAGCAATCCGGAAAATTTTACCCGCTCGCGCGCGACGATGAGTTCCGCGATCCGCGCCAGCAGGTGCGTCAACGCCAAGGCGTAAACGAACGACAAAAGCGCAGTGACGTGTTCGAATGCGGACATTTGGGGAAGTGACCAGTGACATGTGACCAGTGACGAGCAAGAACATCAACGCTGAACATTGGAATTCGCGTCATTCGGCGCGTAGCTGTTTCTCGTAATCCGTAGCGTCGAAATGACCCTTTGATTCTGCGATCAATCCGTCGTTGCCGATCTTCCACAGTTCGTAGCCGCTGATGCGAACTTTATTTCCGGTGCCGCCCGGTCCGTTGTTCGTTCCGGTCAAAGTCCAATGAAAAGCTGTTCGGTCTCCGCGCGGTTCCAGTTTGTCGAATGTCACGACCATGTCCGGAAATGTTGTCATGAATGCTTGCGCTTCCTTGGCAATCGCCGCGCGTCCGATCGCGGGCGGCCCGTTGTTAATGCTAATTGAGCCGTTCTCGGCGAAAACCGCCGCGACGCTTTCAGGATTTTGGCTGCACCAAGCCTTTGCGTAACGCTGCGCGAAGTTGGAAAGCTCGTCACTCATTTAGGCGAATTTCCGTGTTCGGTCACCGCCGCTTGCTCCCGGCGTGCGCGATTGGCCGCGCGCACCTGCAAGCCGGTGAAGACGAGCGCGCCGATCAAGGTTACAGTTGAAACCAGATTCAGCGCGCTGGCGAAATCGACATGCATCAGATGATGCTTAGCGCACCAACAGATCCAATTGGCGCAGATCCAGACCGGCCTCGCGGTAGTACTTCCGCGTTAGCTCGAGAAGAGTGAATCCATCCTCGT
>QHOS01000229.1 GCA_003219415.1 Verrucomicrobiota bacterium
AATTCCAACTGTTACTCCAACGCCAACGGCTACGCCTATCTCCACGGCTACGCCTACTTCTACCCCTACACCGACGGCTAGTCCCTCGCCAAGTGTGAGTCCAACGGCTACCCCCAGAGTAACGCCGCGGCCTCACCCGACGCGGCGACCACGTCCGACTCCGCCGCCTCGGCCATAGGCCCTGAAATCCCGGTGATGCGTGATCAGTAACTAGTGAACAGTAATCGCATTCAGGTGATCGGGTAGCGCATGCGTCTCGCATGTTGGTTTCGGCGTCGCGCCGAAACATGCTTTCATTTAGGCTGGTTAATCTGGAGTGCTATCAAATCACGAAAAAGTCCGCGAATGCGAAGACGCACTCGCCATCACGCGAGACGAGCGCGCTGCCCCCTGGGAATTGCACTGCAAAAGGTAACCTGATTGTTACGAATTCTGTTGTCGGGATACTTGACAAGCAGGCATGGCATCGTGGTAAAAGGGAGCGCGGGATTGTCGACTACGCATTTGAAACATTTATTTTCCATTTCTTCGCTTGTCGTTGCTGTTTTATCCACCGCAATTGTTTCCGCAAACGGACAGGTCAATGTTACTCAGTATCACAACCACAGTTCGCGTGATGGCCTTTACATCGATCCTGCCTTTACGCAGGGCGCCGCTGGCAACCTGACACGCGACCTGGGCTTTGACGGCACGATCGTCGGTGACGTTTATGCTCAGCCGCTTTACGTTGATAACGGCCCAAATGGCAGGCCGACGATCATTGCGGTGACTGAATCGAATAATGTGTACGCGCTCGACGCTGTGGAGGGCAGCATTATCTGGCAGCGAAATGTGGGCGATCCGGTACCGTTAGAGGATCTGCCGTGTCCTCCTAAGCTTGAGACCATGGGCATCACCGGCACGCCTGTTGTCGATCTTGCTTCGCGGGCGCTCTTTTTGGATGCAATGGTCACGCCCGACGGTGGAACTACTAAGCAACATCTCATCTTGTCCCTTAACCTGGATACTGGCGTGACGAATCCCGGCTGGCCTGTGGACGTGGAGGCGACAGCTACATACAACGGCAGAATTTTCAGAGCGAAGATCCAACAGCAGCGACCGGCACTCGCCATCGTGGATAACATTCTTTACGTCGGCTATGGCAGCATGCAGGATTGCGACCTTTATCATGGCTGGCTGGTGGGCGTGCCGATAAACAACCCAGCCAGCGTGACAGCATGGGCCGCGGGCACCAGCACCGGCACCCACGGCGGCGCGATCTGGGGCGTCGGCGGCATCGCCAGTGACGGCAACGATCCGTTCGTTACCACCGGTAACACTTTCGATACCGGAGGGATCTGGGACGGTGGTGAAGCAGTAATTCGCTTTCAACCTGGCCCAATCTTTAGTGGGGATCCCAGCGATTACTGGGCGCCCACCAACTGGTTCGACAATCTCGATCAATTCAACCTCGATCTGGGTAGCTCCGGTCCATTGCTGGTGGACGTACCAGGCGCAACACCGTCCAGTCTCATTGTCGCAATGGGCAAAGATGGCCATGCATATTTACTTGATCGCAGTAACCTCGGCGGAATCACCGATCCCGTAGCATCGGCTCAGGTTTCCGACAGTGGCATTGACATTCTCAACGCAGCAGCCACGTATCGGACCAACCAGGGCACGTATGTTGCTTTTCGCGGTAGCGGTCACTCGCTCTCTGCTTTCGGGATTACTGCAGCCAATCCACCTGGCATCATTAGCAGATGGAGTGTGCCGGGTAACGCATGCGGCTCGCCTTTCGCCACGTCCACCGACGGAATTAGTAACATGATCGTATGGGTGGTAGGCGCCGGCGGCGACCAGCACTTGCACGGTTACGATGGAGATACCGGCGCTGTTATTTACGCCGGTAGCGACCCGATAGCTGGCACGCACTCGTACAATACCACCGGCATAGTAGCCCGGGGACGCATCTACGTTGGGACTGACGGCAAAGTATATGCCTTTATTGTACCAGGAGGAACCCCTACACCAACACCTAGCGCAACACCAACGGCGACGGCTACCGCCAGTGCCACACCAAGTGCTACACCTACACCTAGCGCTACGCCGACTGCGACGCCTATCTCCACAGCTACGCCTACCCCGACGATTAGTCCCTCGCCAAGTATCACTCCCACGGCTACTCCCAGACTAACGCCGAGGCCTCACCCGACGCGGCGACCGCGTCCGACTCCGCCGCCTCGGCCGTAGAGGTTAATTTTCGGGCTGGGCCAATTTTGCCAACGCGTTCCACCTTCATCAATGGTTGATCGGCTTCTCCTGAAAATGCCAGTCCGGCTCCGACCGGTGTCAAACGAAACACCGAAGGCGCAAAGATTAGGCGGCAAAGCCGCATGTCGTTTGGACAGCGCATTCCACCTCTGCACAGGCAGCCCTGTCGGGTGCGATTCCTCCAGGTTCGCTGGTGAAACGCCCGCCAACAAACCCGTAGCTGCAAGAACTTCGCCAAAAGATGTTGACATCTATTTTGGCTTTTGGCTAAAAGCGTCTGTCGTTTCGTTTAACAGCTAACCAAGTCAAAAGATAGTGGAGGGTCCCTGGCAACAAATCAAAGCAATAGATTCACGAGGTCGCGCTTGAGGTCGGCGGTTTTCCTACTTTTGGTCATTGCTGCTTGCAGTGTTGCATTAGGAGCCATTGGTTCCTCGCGCGCGATTAGCCAACGCGTTGGGGGCAATCCGGTGAACGTTGCGAACAAGATCGCACCGTGGGTCGTTGCGCAGACTGCCAATGGCCAGCAGGCGGAATTTTTTATCGTGCTGGCTGACCAAGTCGACCTGAGCGGGGCTGCGGCTTTGCGCACGAAAAACGAAAAGGGCCGCTTCGTGCACGATGCTTTATGGAACAAGAGCCAGACGACACAACGAGCTATCCTCCGATGGCTGCGTGAACACGGCGTCGACCATCGTTCTTTCTACATCGTGAATGCGATCTTAGTAAAGGGCACCCGCGAGATCGCCGAGGCCTTGGCTCGCCGTCCCGACGTCGCGCGGATAGAAGGCAATCCGCAGATCCAGAATGAGCTACCTGAGCCGGCTTCTGCCGTTGAGACATCAACGAAGCCCAAGACACCGGCGACGATTGAGCCGGGGATCGCTTACACGCATGCGCCTGACGTGTGGGCACTGGGGTTCAGGGGACAGGGAATCACGGTAG
>QHOS01000230.1 GCA_003219415.1 Verrucomicrobiota bacterium
CGCGTCGCTGCCGAAGCAAAACTGCGTGTCATTGCCGTTGAAGCTGGAAAGACTTTGCTTCTCGAACCCAAAGCCATCGACGATCTCGCGGCTCACTCGAAGCTATCGATCATTGCTCGTTAGTCATTCCCTCTGGTTACGAAGAGAATTGTTGCCAATCGATACCCGAATGATGACAATGCTGACGGACGCTGCGAACAAATCCGGTGCGATCAATGGGGGACTGGAAGGATAACTGCTTAAACTCAACTCCACGCGTTGTCCTATGAGTGCGCAGGGAAAGGTGATCTCGATGACGAAACCGCCACCGGGATTTATTCGCAAGGCTTTCCCACGCACCTGGTTCCATCCTAGGTGGCACCTCCTCACATGGTACCCTCGCGGTGTGCTTAACGAGGCATTCGCAGATCAGGTGATCGAATTCATCGAAATGGAGGAGCGCATTCAGGAAGCGCCTTTCGATCGCTATGCCGACCTATCTGGACTGACTCACATCCGGATAGGAATCGATCATATCATCCATACCGCGCGTCGGCGCCGAAAGGTGAAACAACCAGCGAAGTCGGCATTGTTCTCGGACAACCCGATGACCTTTGGCGTTGCGCACTCGTACGAATTGCTGATGTCCGACGCAATGATTGAAGTCCGCGCTTTCAAGGAACGCAGGGCGGCAGCGCAATGGCTCGAGGTGCCGCTGAAGACCCTTGAATGTCCTTTATAACATGAACCAAAGATCATGCAGTGAATTTTTCCTCTAACCACAAATAACACGCCAACACTTATGAACGATCGCGAACCAGCTGAGTGAGGTCATTTGGAATGAACAACGTGAAGCTTCCACTTGACGTCGAGTTTTACGAAGACATTCGCCTGATCGTCTGGAGGCCGCGCGGCCTTGTGAATAAGGTAGCTGTTAACAAAATCATAACTGTCCTCGGCGAGCTCGAGACTGCGTTGAAGGAGCCATTTAATCGATTTTCCGACACAGTTGCAGCCGACGCAGTTGATCTGAACTTCGAATATATCATTCACGTTTCTCTCTATCGGCGCTCCTTCTACGGCAAACGCCCGCCGATCAAATCGGCGATTCTCGCTACGGACGCTACCCTCATTCATTACGGCAAGGTACACGCCTTACTGACTCAGGGTTCTCCAATTAATGCCCGCGTGTTCCAGGACCGCAAGGAAGCCGCACAATGGCTAGGTGTACCAATCGCAATACTATTGGCCGACGCGAACCAGCATCAGTGAATCAACTACCAATGAAAGTAGCGACATAAAAGTGAAGTTAATCAACTAGTTGACGAAGAGAAAAACATGAAAACCAAACTTATCGGCGCGAGAGCAGGGCGATGACCTGCGTCACAAAATGAGTGGTGGGAGGATTAGTCTAGGAAGGAAACGGTAACAATGAAGCTGCCTCTGCCGCCTGATGTTGAGTTTCACGAAGACATTTGTCTGTTGATCCATCGGCCGCGCGGTTTGCTGAACAGGGCGGCTGTTAACAAAATCATAAGTCTAATCGGAGAACTCGAATTCACGTTGAAGAAGCCTTTCAATCGCTTTTTGGACACGGCTGCAGCCGGCGCAATTGATCTCAATTTGGAATACATCCGCCGCGTTTCTCTTTATCGCCGGCGAGTCTACGGCAATCGTCCGGCCATCAAGACAGCCATCCTCGCCACCGATTCTACCATGGCTGACTATGGTCGCTTGCATGCCTCACTAACTCAGGATTCTCCTATCAACGTTCGCGTATTCCAGGATCGCAAAGAAGCCGCGCAATGGCTCGGTGTCCCGGTCGAACTGCTGGCGGCGAAGGACCATTCATGATAGTCAACTGACAAGTGATCTGATAAACCTGACAATATGAACAAATACATCGTGGAATTCATCGGAACCTTTTTCCTTGTCCTTACCGTGGGCTGCACCGGCATTGGCGCCGGAGCGGGCGTGATTGCGCCGCTCGCGATCGGCGCGGCTCTGATGGTGATGGTGTTCGCCGGCGGCCATATCTCGGGCGGCCATTACAATCCTGCCGTTACACTCGGTGTGTTGATTCGCGGCAAAGTAAAACCTGCTGATGTTGTGCCATATTGGACAGCGCAATTTCTTGCGGCAGCGGTTGCGGCGCTGCTAACAATAAAGGTTCTTCGCGCCGGAATACCTGTAACTGCAATTCTACCCAAAACAGGTCCGGCCTTGCTTGCCGAGTTTCTGTTTACGTTTGCGCTTGTTTATGTCGTGTTGAACACCGCGACCGCGGAAGGCACATCTGGAAATTCATTTTATGGCCTTGCCATCGGTATGACCGTTATGACGGGCGCGTTTGCCGTCGGCGACATCTCAGGCGGTGCATTCAATCCGGCCGTTGCTCTTGGAATAACGGTAATGGGTATCTCAAGCTGGAATAATATTTGGATGTACTTGGTTGCCGACCTAGTCGGTGGCGCTGTAGCAGCCGTGATTTTCCAGCTAGTCAATCCGCCGCTGCAAACCACCCCGATCGCAACAGACGAACCCCCTTACGAAACTCCG
Source organism: Verrucomicrobiota bacterium (assembly GCA_003219415.1). Lineage (GTDB taxonomy): Bacteria > Verrucomicrobiota > Verrucomicrobiia > Chthoniobacterales > UBA10450 > Udaeobacter. The sequence continues at coordinate 2,539 of QHOS01000230.1, forward strand.
CGGTAGCATCAAGCCAATGAGCGCAATCTTTTCTTCTGAACACAACTGACCAATTAACTTCTTAAAACAAATATGATACGAAACAAATTCATTGCATTTATCACGATATGCTGTGCTTGCTTCGCCGCTGCATCCTTGAATGCGGGCACGATTCCCGCCGGAACAACGCTGACAGTAAGTACGGTAAGTCTCATCAGCTCACAGACTGTCCCGGGCAGAAGCTTCGAGGCAAAGATTGCGCAGGACGTTTCGGTCAAGGGAAACGTTGTATTGAAAGCTGGAACCAAAGCGTTTGGAAAGGTCACGTCCTCTCGTGCCAATCCTCGCAAATCCGGGCCGCTCACTGTGGAACTCGCCTCGATTGACGTAAATGGACGCAGAATCCCGGTAAAGACGAGCAGCGTCCAACCGGCGAGCCCTGCGCAGACAGCGCGACAGGCGCACTACGGACATACCGCCGGCACAACGGTTGTTAACCCGCAAACTAGGCTGCAGTTCCAACTTCTGGAAGCTGTCACGTTTTAACTGCTGGTTTGCCTAACGAGAAGCGCGCAGGAGTTTCGGTTAGTCTTTAACCACTGGACGTGGCCAAATGAGACGGACTCG
>QHOS01000248.1 GCA_003219415.1 Verrucomicrobiota bacterium
ATGAAGCTCGCAGGGCCGCTAACTGACAATGCCGGTGGAGCGGTTGTATTAGCCGTTGCGGACGAGTCCGAGGCTAAAGCGATAGTGACAGAGGATCCGGCGGTGAAGTCCGGAATCTTTGTATACGAAATGCACCCGTGGGAGTTAAGGCCGTGGGACAAATACGCGAAGAAAAAGTAGACGCGGCGATCAGCAAGGCGCTCCAGCCAACCGCTGGCCGACGCGATGACCAGATTTGAGCTTATGAAGCAGTTCTCGATGTTCGCCACGCTCGTGAGAGTTCACCCGCCGCGGCGGGCCAGCGGGTGGCTGACCTTGTTTTCATTAGGCCGCTAATCGTTCACCACCAAAATCAAACCTACATATTCAAATGCCCACCAAACCAATTCCCGACGGATTCCACGTCATTACACCGTATCTATTCGTCGAGGGCGCTCCCCGGTTGATAGAGTTCATCTCTGCAGCCTTTGGTGGCAAGGTGACTTATCGCGCAGAGCGGCCAGACGGCTCGATTATGCATGCCACGATGCGAGTCGGAGATTCCATGTTGATGCTGGCCGATGCGAGCGCCCAGTTCAAGTCGATGCCAACCTCGATTTACCTGTATGTTACCGATAGCGACGCCGTGTATCAGACAGCACTGAATTCCGGTGGAATCTCCGTCTTTCCAATCATGACCTTGCCCTCTGGAGAACGGTATGGCGGGGTAAAGGACCCTTGTGGAAACATCTGGTGGGTTGCCACACACGTGGAGGACGTGCCGCCGGAAGAGCAAGAGAGACGCTGGAAAGAATTCCAAATGCCATGAGGGAGGAGCAGATCCGAACGCCACCTAATGATAGGCTGGAGCCAACGGCCGTTGGCGCTTGCCGTTCCGCTATCGTGTTTCACGCTGCGAGGCGGCGGTGGCTTCAACTTTCTACGTTAGCTGTCTCATGGAGCTGATAGCATGAATCTACAGGTATTGGTTGCCGTCGCTGAAATAGTTAGCGCTTCGGCCGTAACATTCACGCTGATAGCACTGATCATAAGTATCCGGCAGAACACGAGATCCCAGAAAGCTCTAGTCGTAGATTCACTGGCGGCAGCGATTGCCTCAATCAATGTTCCGGCAATGGAGTCCCACGCTCTTGGGTCTGCTATTTCCAAAGCGACGGCAAATTGGGGTTCAGCCAGTCGCGAAGAGCGGATCATCGCGCACTACTTTCTCTTTTCCTTCTTCAAGTTGTCGGAGAACGCTTGGTACCAACAGAAGGCAGGAATCCTTGATAAGCCGCTGTGGCTTGGATGGGAGGCATTGCTTCGAAAGTACTACCATAGCGATGGCGTGCGTCGGGTGTGGTGGCCGGGGCGCCAGCACGCGTATTCGCCAGAATTTCAAAAGTTCCTTTCAGAAACAAAGCCACCGGACGAGCTCGGCAACTTAAATGACTTGTTTGATTATATTCAACCTGACGCCTAACCATGCGATACAGCAATCGCTGGCTCTTGTGCTAAACAGTTGAGGGTTCTTGGATGAGAATTGAGAGGCCAGTAGAGGGCAGCCTCGCCACCGCTGGCTGATCTCTTTGTCATTAGGCTCCCTTAAAAGACGAGGAGGTTACTCAAGAGGAAATGGAAGATTTCGCCGCTGATCGCGCTATGCATTGTGGGTAGCCTTGTCGCCTGGGCCCTACTTGGCCGCAACGTTTGGAACGCAACAAACAATGTCTGCAGGTGCGATACTTCGGGACACAAAGTCAGTTTCGTCACGGTCGAGCCGGGCGTTCAGCTTGAGGTGTTGGATTGGGGCGGCACAGGCCAGACTTTGATTTTGCTCACCGGGATTGGAGACAACGCACACGTGTTCGATGAGTTTGCCTACCAGTTCAACGATCGTTTTCATGTCATCGGCATCACGCGTCGAGGTTTCGGGCACTCAAGCCAGCCTGTGCACGGCTATGACCTTGATACCAGAGCGCGCGACGACATCACAGTCCTCGACAAGCTGAACATACGCGAGGCCGTATTTATTGGGCACTCCGTTGCCGGAACGGAATTGAACAAGCTTGGTGCAGTCTACCCGGATCTCACAGAGACCGACATCCAGGCGTGCATTGCTTACGGCGCGGAGATGGCACGCGAGCGTTTTGTCGAAGTCCCACTGGAGCCGGCAGTGTGAAGTTCAAGCTCGACGAGAATCTCGGCCGGCGCGGTCAGCAGATTCTTGCCGTGGCCGGACACGACGTCGCGACAGCAGCAAGCGAGCGTATCCAAGCGATCTCCGATACAGATTTGATCGAGCGTTGTGGCGCTGAAAAGCGCTGCTTGGTCGCTCTTGATTAGGATTTGCGAATCCGCTTGCTTTTCTTCTGAGTCGTTATGCGGGCATCGCCGTGCTGCGTTTGCCGGACAAACCATCAGCTATCGATCTTTCACGCTCGTGCGAACTTTGGCAGAGGCCGTCTCGAAAGAAGAAATCTCAGGCAAGCTTTGGATTGTCGAAATCGGCCGGGTGCGAGTGTATCAGGAAGAATTGGACTAACCACGATTCACTAATCGCCATTCAGTCTCTTCTTGATCTTGAGTTTGTCGATAAAAGCGCTGATCTATTCCCGCATAGCTGACGCAGATGCCGAGGAAAAAGAAAAGCAACGGTAATCAAGGTAAAGCGACGACGCTCGTCTTTCCCACTCACGCCGAAATCGAAGAGACACTGATGCGTAGAATAGGATTCTGGGAACATCCAGATCGCAAAGGACCTTATCCTTTGCCTGTCTTGGATTTCTTGATCAATGCAATTGGATGTGAGATCGAGACTGGCGAGGGCGGCGAGGAATTCGCTAAAGATGCGGAATTTTACAATCCGCATTGGTACACAAAGGGGATCACAAATGGCGAACTGTTTTATTCTCTTTACAGAACGATCTCCCGAATGGTCGAAGATGACAAGTTTGAGTTTTCTAGACTCCCTGTTGGCGATCAGGAAACGTTCTATTCGATGGTTGATCTTGCCACTTCATTGTTTCTTGAGTAGCGAATGGAGCCGGAATCTGGCGGTGACAGCATTGATTTGTGGATCTTGTATGCCTGGATTCGAAAAATACGTGGCTTCAATGTTTGGCAGAATGACAATGGCGAGCCGATCGAACCGCCGCCGCTCGGCGATCTCAACTCTGATGATTGGGAAGCGATTGCCGAAGACGTGAAGGAACACTTTTCGGAAGACGGAGACGACGAGTATTTGGAAATCGCGCTATTGGACGAGCAACTTCATTGGCCAACATTTC
>QHOS01000111.1 GCA_003219415.1 Verrucomicrobiota bacterium
AAGAATTTCTGCCGCTGGCCCAAAAGAAAGAGTAGCCAAAGGTCACCCGAAATTGGCGTAAGCGTCGCCGCTTGCGAAGTGGCGACAAGACGCAAAGCGGGACGCTTACTCTAACAAGGAGGGGTTATCGGCTGATTGCGTCGCCGAGGCAGACTCGATATGCTCGCGCCCATGTCCGGAAAGGCGAAATCAAGTCACCAAGCAAAGAGCACTCAGTCTTTAGGGGATAACATACGCGGAGAATTCCCATTGCTTGTTGGCTTGGGAACAGTCGCTATTTTTTGGGGGACCGGAAGTCGACTGGTTGAGATCATCGCGCATCCGGTCACGCTGATTGTTGTCTTCCTCTGGCTTTTTGCCGTTATCCTTTGGTCTGCGGTGTCCGTAGCCCGGCATGCTGACTGTCTTGCCATCAAGTGGGGCGAGCCTTATGGAACCTTAGTCCTAACGCTGTCCGCGATTACCATTGAGGTGGTGATGGTTTCTACAGCGATGTTGCATGGCGAAAACAATCCCGCGCTTGGGCGGGACGCGATTTTTTCCGTAATGATGATTGCTCTCAACGGATTCGTTGGTCTCTCTCTGCTAATCGGTGGATTGCGCCATCGCGAGCAGTATTACAACCTGCAAGGCGTCAATTCCTATCTCAACGTCATCATGACGCTGGCAGTGCTCGGTTTGGTTCTACCGGACTTTACCACCACAACGGGGGGCCCGACATTTTCTACCGAACAGCAAATCTTTCTCATTGTAGTGGCGCTGTTTCTGTATGCGATTTTTTTGGTGATTCAGACAATGCGGCATCGCGGTTATTTCATGGAATCGGAGCACGCAGGTGTGGCGGCAAGTCCAGGTCATCACTCATTGCACGTCCAATCAACGGCTTTTCACGCGCCGATGCTCCTTCTTTATCTGATTGTCGTGATTTTGCTGGCGGAAAAATTTGCCATCCCATTGGACAACAGCATGGAGAAGTTTGGCCTGCCTCAGGAGTTCGGCGGCGCAATGATCGCGGCCCTGGTGCTTACACCAGAGGGAATCGGCGCTATTCAAGCCACTTTGCGCAATCAGTTACAGCGTTCGATAAATATTCTGCTTGGTTCCGTACTTGCGACCATCGGACTCACAATTCCCGCCGTGCTGACCATCAGCTTGATTACAAAACGACCGGTAACGCTTGGCGTGCAGGGTGGCAACCTTCCGCTGCTCTTATTAACGTTGGCAGTGAGCGTGGTTACGTTTACGAGCAGACGGACAAATATCCTGCAAGGTTGCGTGCACTTGCTCCTCTTCGCTGTTTTTGTGCTGCTGATATTTGCACCCTGAAGTGCTCTTCACAATGCGGTTGAACAGGGGCTTCGCGTTCCCATGCCTGACGGCGGCACCTTACACGTGCCTTCGCATTACGATGGCGTTCGGTCCTTCTTCCGCAACCTTGAATCCAAAGCGTTCGTAAAGGCGCAATACCGGTTTGCCTGCAACGAGGCTGACCGAAATTGTCGATTCATGAGGGTTCGCGCGGACCAGTTGCGTCAGCAGGGCACTGCCAATTCCATGTCGACGGTGCTCCGGTCTCACGGCAAACGCGAGTTCCGGCGGCGCATCAGGTTTGTCGATCGGCTTGCGCAGCCAAACGGCACCGAGCACTGATCCGTCTTTCTTATCGTGTGCCACAAACCCGGTATCGCCCGTCCGGCCCCAGCCATCGGCATAATGCGCGAACTCTGGCCGCTGCAGGATCTCGCGTGAAGGTTGGTGGTTACCAATGGAGGATAATCCTTGATAAAGCATCTCCCGGAGGATCGGCTCATCTTTGGCAAGAAGTGGTCGAATCTCGTATTCCATAGATAAATGCGACTCTTTATTCTCAGGGATGATGCGGGAAAACGCCAGTCCGACGTTCGGCGGAACGCTTCATTCACACCCCTAATGCCGGCAGAAGTGAGTTTCGTGCCTGAATTTCGTCGATGCGTCCATGCCTGTGAGCGATTAGTTTTAACAATGGATCGAGATTACGTCTTGGGTACGCATACCGAGGAGCTGGCAAGACTCGGACTGCAACATCGTGTCTGGCGTCCGGTAGTTTTAGATTGCTGGCAGAGAGCCGGTATCACGATTGGCAAACGCGTCCTCGACGTCGGCGCGGGGCCTGGGTACGCAACTGTCGACCTTGCTGAAATTGTCGGGCCCACAGGTGAAGTCGTCGCGCTTGAACGTTCCGAAAACTTCATCCGCGCAATCGAACAGGCCTGTGGCGCTCGATCGCTCGCGAATGTGAAGATCCACCAGTTGGATTTAATGACGGACGAATTGCCCAAGGGAAATTACGATTTTTCCTGGTGCCGATGGGTCATGTCATTTGTGAATGATCCTGCGCTGTTGATCAGAAAGCTGGGCGACGTGATGCGCAAAGGCAGCGTGGTGATTTTCCACGAATACGGCCATTATGAGACGTGGCATTTCTTTCCGCGTTTGGTGCATCAGGAGCGGTTCCGCGAACATGTGATCGCAACCTGGCGCGAGTCAGGCGGGGAGCCCGACGGAGCCGTGGCACTTGCAACATTACTTCCCGCAAACGGCTTCGCACTTCGCTCCGCAAAACCGCATCTGTTTTGTGTGCGTCCCGAAAATTACATGTGGCAATGGCCCGCTACGTTCATTGAGATTTATCTTCCCCGGCTGATTGAGATGGGACGGATCGATCAAGAATTCGCAGATCGCGTTCGCGACGATCTGGCGAAGGCGGAAAAGAATCCAAATGCGCTGATGATTACGCCACTAGTCTTGGAAATTGTTGCCGAAAAACTCTAAGGCACAGTTGCAAACTCTCCGCTCAATCTTGGTGAGAGTATTCAATGGATGGCTCCCAGCAGACCGAGGCGCTCTGCATCAGCATTTAGTGCTGTAATCACTTCGGCAATGACAGTGTCCAGCGGCATTCCTAACTCCTCAGAGCCGCGCATGATGTCTTCGCGGTTCACAGCGCGAGCGAACGCCTTGTCTTTCATTTTCTTTTTTACCGCGCGCACATCGACATCCTGAATGCTTTTTGTGGGGCGAACGAGCGCGACGGCTACGACAAAGCTGCTTAGTTCGTCTATAGCGTAGAGCGTTTTCTCAAGCGCCGTCTCGCGCGAGACGTTTGCGTAATCCGCATGCGAAAGAATCGCGCGACAGACCTCTTCGCTCCATCCGTGGTCACGAAGCCATGCAACACCGACGAATGGATGGCCTTCGGTCGAGCTGCGTTCGAGATTAGGGTGACGCTCATAATCCATGTCGTGCAACAACCCCACGGTTTCCCAAAGATCGGTATCTTCGCCGCGCAGTTGCGCAAAATGTTTCATCGAATCGGCAACTGCGTAGCAATGTTTTCGCAGGCTTTCGGATTGGACCCAGTCGTGAAGAATATTTGACGCGCGAGCAGCCAACGTTTCGTTCATCGTCGAATTTCAGTGAATTGATACGCTGTTGCCCGGTTTTATTTTTGTCGCAAGCCGGACCACATCCCAATTGGCCAGACGAATACAGCCGTGACTGGCGGCATGGCCAATCGAACCTGGATCGTTGGTGCCGTGAATACCGATGCCTTTTTTGTTAAGCGCGATCCACATCACGCCAACGGGATTTCGCGGGCCGGGTCGGAGCACGTAAAAATTGCCGCTGCGCTGGCCATGCTGAAGCATCTCCTTGTCGTAACGAAATGTCGGCATCTTGGTAATCTGGCGCACCTTCCATTCGCCGATAGGTGAGGCGGTGTGAGTAGAACCGACCGTAACTGGATAGGCGGCGATGAGCTTTTCGCCTTCGCGTACTTCGAGAATGTTCGTTTTCACATCGACCTTTATGGCGACGCCCGCGGGTGCGCCTCCAGTTTGCTCCGGAGCTCCGCCTTGCGTACCAGGTTGATCTTCCATCTCATTGGCGGCGGCCTGTGAGCTTACTTCGCTGCCGGGCTTAACCTCTTTTACCGAGGCGAGTTCAAACGGTTCGACGTTTGGCACCATGAGCTGATCGCCGGGCTTGAGCGCTTTCAGCTTACCCGGATTGAGTTGTTCAAGAAAATGAATGTCGCTGTGAAATTTCTCCGCGATTGCATCCGCAGCATCCCGGTACGGCAAAAATTTTAGCTTTGCCTGCTGCGCTGGTTCCTTGGGTAATGGGCCAATGCTTTGGAGGTCCGCTTCAGTAACATTGTATGGAATGAACAACGGATCCACGCTGGCGAGGTCGAGGCCCGTCACATCGGGCACAATGTTCGATTTTGCGTTCGATTTCGCCTTGGGCTGTGGCGGCGGCGTTTGCGGTTGTTCGCCACGTGACTCGCGATATAGCGCTAGCGCTTTCCGGGTGATGTCATTATAGCGTCCATCGATTTTGCCTGGGCTGAAATTTGCGCGGTCGAGAAACACTTGCAGTCGAGTGGCGGCTTCAACGTCGGCTTTTCTTGGAGGCGGTGAGTGGCTGGACCTTTTTCTCGCCGCTGCTGGCAAAATACTGCCTAAGATCAGTACCGCGACGAGGGCGAAACGAAGAACGGCATTCACTTAACTTGATCGCAGTGACCGGCACCGTTGGCTGTGGGAAACAAAACGCGCCTTTTCCGCTCCGCCAAACCGGGCAGAACAGAAAGGCGCGATGGAGACAAACGAGCTTAGATATTAATCCTCTTCGAGGATCACACGATCAACAACCATGTTAGGACCTGTTCCGGCATAATGGACCCGGACTGGAACGCCCACTCTGATCCTTGATTTTACGGTGGCTTCGTCCAAGACTCTGCCGCTGCGTGTCACATATGTCACCGTTTTGCCGAAGCGATAACGCACCGGCCCGGAGCTCTCTCTAAGCACGATCGCGTTTCCGGGAGTGTACTCCGTGATTGTCCCGTTGGCTTCAGTCGTACTCGTTGTCTGAGTAGTGGTTGTCGGCCGTTGCAGTTGTTGGGTTGTCTCTCGCTCATTCATGAGCGGCTGCCGTGTGGTCTGCCCCGACGCAACCGATGCCACTACTAACAAGGCGATGCTGAAGAGCATTCTTTTCATGATTTCCCCCTTCTTAATTTTGAGTTGCGGCGGTGATAAACGTTCTCTTTTCCTGTTTGAATTGAACAGGCCCAAAGAACACGCCGCTATACTAAATTCGAATGGGGCTTCCGAAATGGACGCTTAAAAAGCTTTTCGTGCTTGTTGAAGCCTGCGTTTACTTGGAGAAGTCTTCCTCCTGTCGCCTTATGAAATTTTGGATTGGAACATCAGGGTTTCAGTATGCCGAGTGGAAGGGAAACTTTTATCCGGAAGACTTGCCGGCGGCAAAAATGTTGCCGTTTTACGCGGAACGCCTTTCGACCACGGAAATCAATTACACGTTTCATCGGATTCCTGCACCTAAGACGATCGATAATTGGAAAGCGCTAACTCCGACAAATTTTCGGTTCGCATTGAAAGCGCCGCAGAAGATCACGCATTGGTCAAAACTGCGTGAATGCGCGGATACGCTGCGATATTTCCATGATGTAATCTCGGCACTGGGCGAGAAGCAAGGCCCGGTGCTGTTCCAACTCCCGCCCAATTTCAAAAAGGACACTTTGGTGCTGGGTGATTTTTTGAATGGTCTGCCTGGTGGAATGCGCGCGGCATTCGAATTCCGTCATGAATCGTGGTTTGACGATGAAGTCTTTGAAACGTTACGAGCGTGCGGCGCTGCGCTTTGCATCGCCGACACAGAAAAGCTGGAAACGCCAAAGGTTGTCACGACTGATTACGGCTATCTGCGGTTACGGCGCGAAGATTACGCGGAGAGCGACGTCGAGCGCTGGACCAAGTTTGTTCGCGAACAAGAATCAAACTGGGGCGAAGTTTTTGTTTATTTCAAACACGAAGAAGCGGGCATCGGCCCGAAGCTGGCGTCGCAAATGAAGAAATTGCTGAACTAGGAGAGCAGCAAACATCCGGCGCGGAACTCTTAACATCGGATGCCGTATTAGAGGGGCTGATCTATTTGCCGATAAGAATAAGCACTCCGGCGGCCAGTGCCACAAGATACAAAAGGAAAACGAACGGTCCGAGGTTTAGGCCGAATCCCAAAAGGCCATCGATAATGAGATAAACCGCAAGCAGCACCATGCCGATGTTCTTAGTGAATTTCATGCTGCAGTATTCTTAATCGCCATCGCCGGTGACAATCCGAAAATGTCTAGAAGGTCTTGATCTCGATTATCATTACTCCATTTAGCGATACCTACCGGCCAGCCGCGCGAATTACCACGGCCGAAATATCTTTCACATCTACGAAGGCGTCGAAAAATTCTGCGCCAGTTAGATGGGAAAGATAGACGATATTGTCGGTGACTTGGCCGACTCTCCCTCCGATTTTTTCTCCAGATCTGAGGTGCAACTCGACAGCCTTGCCCGCGCTGGCCTGAAGGATGCTGAGTACAGTCGCATTAGGCAGGACGGCGGGTTTTTCCTGCGCAGGCAAGGTGGAACAACCGACCGCCGCAACAATGATTCCGAGAAGAACTGAATAGCGTTTCATATCCGCTCGTTCTGGGGCATTTCAGAGCAATTTGCGAGCAAATAGTCATCCTACCAGCGCATTACCAAGAGGTTTCGGAACGAACAGAATTCGCTAGAGTCGGAGTTGATGGGTATTACTGAAAATCTTGAGCGCGTTCGTGAGCGAATCATGCAAGCAGCTGTGAAAGCCGGTCGTTCGACAAGTGACATCGAACTCGTAGCGATCACGAAAACGCATCCAGCTGAGAAAGTGCGCGAGGCACTTGGCACTGGGCAGACACTTTTTGGCGAAAGCCGCGTTCAGGAAGCTCGTGCGAAAATCCCAGAACTGCCTTCAAACTTGCGCTGGCATTTCGTAGGACACCTCCAGAAAAACAAGATCCGGCACGCACTGCCGTTGTTCGAACTTTTTCACGGTGTCGATTCTCTTGCGCTCGCGCAAGAGATGAATCGGATCGCCGCCGAAGAGGGAGGGCATCCGAGCGTGTTACTGGAAGTCAATGTAGCGGAGGAGGGGAGCAAACTCGGTTTCAAAGATGAAACCCTCTGTGCTGAGATGGAATCCCTCCTTGCGCTTCCGCGGCTGTCGGTTGAAGGACTCATGTGTATTCCGCCGCTCGCAGACGAACCAGAAGCGTCCCGGAAGTTCTTTGTGCGGTTGCGCCAACTTCGCGATTCGCTCGAGAAGGAATTCGATTTGAGACTTCCACGGCTTTCAATGGGCATGACGCAGGATTTTTGGATCGCAGTTGAGGAAGGAGCTACGTTGGTGCGCGTGGGTACGGCAATTTTCGGTGAACGATCCAAGCGACCAAAAGATTAATGCGACTCGAGCCAACAAACATTCAGCAGATAGGCGGCGAGCTCGCGATCTCTTGGAATGACGGCTCGGAATCGTTTTTCAAACTTGAGACGTTGCGCCGCGCATGTCCTTGCGCGGCATGCGGTGGCGAGCCCGACGTGCTTGGTCATATCGCGCGACCGTCGGTAACTTATACGGACGAGAGTTTTCGACTCGCCAGTTTTGATCTCATAGGCGGTTACGCGTTGCAGCCGCGCTGGGCCGACGGACACAGCACTGGAATTTATAGCTTTACTTACTTGCGCCGATTGACAGAAGCTCTGGATTGAAGGTGTGCAATAAAACTTAAGCGATTCATGCCTCTGACACTGAAAGTCGCGATCGTCTTGCTCTGCTTTGCATTGTGCGGGGCCGGCACCTTCATTGCCTCAACCGCGCGAGAAGAATCTACGCAGCTGCAAAAAACGAACGCGATTCCGGTTAAGAATCATGAGATTGCGCGGCGCGTTTGGATTATGACCTGAATTGGGATTAACGGTAACGCCGTTTCCTAGAACGATCCGTCCTCGGATTCTTTCTCGCCGAATCGGATCCTTTCGCCCGTGACAGTAGTCGTATGTCCCTACGCAATTGTTCCAACGCGGCCGTTAGGTCGAGGATGATCTTAATTCCAGCGAAATCCTTGTTGCAAACAGTCCGAAGAGTTTCGATGCGGCGCAAAGTGTGAATGGCATCTCGATCGAAGTAGTAGCCATGCTCAGCTGTGCCGTTTGCCGGCGAGACAAGGTGATGTTTGCAATAAACAAGAATCCTGCGGCGAGACGCATTTACCAAATGGGACGTTGCTTCGATCGTGTAGATCGCATCCTCCGGCGGCTCGAATAACTGAATCTCCCACGAGTTGGATGGGGCAATCGTCATAGCGGCTCCTCTTTATTTGATCGACACTGGCTCGGCGCGCGCGTTTTCCTGGTCGCCCCCATCTTGACGCGCGCGCTCGAGAGTGTCGTCGCATGTCACTCAGGCGACGTTGACTTCAATTTGTTTCGGTTTGGCGTGCTCGCTCTTTGGCAGGTGCACCTTGAGCAGGCCATTTTTGAATTCCGCCTTTATTTTGTTGGCATCGGCATCATCAGGCAGGGTGAAGCTGCGCATGAAGGTGCCGTAGCCGCGTTCGACGCGGTGATATTTCTTGTTCTTCTCTTCCTTCTCGAATTTGCGTTCGCCGGAGATGGTTAACACGCCGTTTTCGACGGTGACCTTTACGTCTTCCTTTTTCATCTCAGGCAATTCGGCCTTGATAAGATATTCCTTTTCATCTTCGGCGATGTCCGCCAGCGGTGTCCATTCAGGCAGAGTGATCTCTTCCCGACCATTCCCGCGGCGTTGCGGTCGGCCGAAAAGCGTCGAGAGACGGTTTTGGAACTCTTCCATTTCTTGGAGGGGCTCCCAGCGAGTGAGTGTTTTTTGCATTGCGGTGTTCCTTTCGAACTGTTGGTTGTTGAACTGTCAGTGGTTTGATCGCGGCAGCACGGAGAGCTGGACGATCTTCGAATATCGAACGATTCGGACGCTTTGCTGGGTATCTTAAGTTGTATTTTTGCGTTGGTTACGCCTTGGTTGCGATAAATAATTGAGGGTTGAGGAGGCAATGGGAATGAAGCGGCGATCCAAAGAGACTGCGAGTCTGCAATCGATTAGCGATCCCAGATTGGAAAAACCGTTGCTACATCTGCACGCAGCGATCGATGCGGATTCGTTTTGGCAAGCCGTCCAGGATGTAATTGGAGTAGCCCTCCAAACTCGTTTCATCGGGCTAACTTTGCAGCATAGTCCGATTTCGCCGCGAATTGCTAGATCGACAGCGAAACTTCCGGGTAGCTTTTTCCCGATCACGCCTGTCGAGAAATACTTCGACACTCATCCGCGCAGGCATGTTGTATTCATAAGCGATTTCTTTTCCGACGAGCGCCATTTCAGGCGGTCTTCGTTTTACCGCGGTTGCGTGGTGCCGACAAATGGCCGATGTGCCATCGGATTATTCTTCTGGGGTGCTAGACGTCTGCTCGCTGCAATCGTTGTGGTGCGCAGCGCAAAGGGAGGCGCGCTGACAGCGGGCGAATTGAAATTGATTCGCCATCTCCATGCTCAGTTTCAAACAGCGCTTAGCCGGCTTCGTTCACTCGAGCGCGAACGGGTCGTGCGAGTGGCCCTTGAACAATTTATGCGCCGAGTCCCGCTGCCAACAATTCTGTTGCGATGGAATTTGAGAATGGTCTATCGAAATCAAGCTGCAAGCGAGTTTTGTGCTGTATGGCAAAGGGGATCGTCGGGTGCGCGCGTTATCAAATTGAAGCCTCCGCTTCCACCTGAGGTCCTTAATCAATGTCGCGTCCTCAAGAAGCGATGGGAACAGCTGAGTCCGCTTGGCATTGCGCCGGTCCATTTCAAAGACGAGACAGTTTGGCATCCGACGCGGCACGATCTTCGCGCGACTATCAGTTTGAAACAGATTGGCTCGGCCGCTGTCGCGCGGCCGCAATTTCTTATCGAGTTCGAGAATTTGCGCGAGAGCGGCGCAAAGCGATATCAAACTAGCGGCGCTTCCTTGTCGCATCTGGCCAGGCTTACGAGCCGAGAACAAAATTTGGCCCGTTTGGTTTGCGATGGGCACAGCAATCAGGAGATTGCCGATGAAAGCGGGTTGAGTCTCGAAACGGTGAAAAAACATCTTCATTCCATCTTCGCCAAGTTGGAAGTCCCCAGTCGCAGCCGTTTGATGACGCTGATGCGATAACTAGGTGCCAGGATGTTTCCAATTCAGGACTCGGTTCCGAGCCGCTCCGTGCCGGTAGTTACGCGAGCGCTGATTCTTATCA
>QHOS01000249.1 GCA_003219415.1 Verrucomicrobiota bacterium
TTCCCGTTCCTTCCCGAAACTTTGCGCCGCGTTGCAACGAAAGTTTGGAACCGATGCTGCGTATCGCGGAGGGCGTCGCTATGTGTTCGGGTTAATCAGTCGCGAACGAATCAAGACCAATGGCACCGCCTTGGGTTCTATTCCGGCGATGCGACGCCATTTGCCGAATCGAGAAGTGGCAGGTCTCGTCGGCGTCACGCATCGCACCTGTACGATGCCAGGTGCGATGCGGAGACCGTCCTCGCGTCAGGTCCTAGTTGTTAGCTAGTCCGAAGTAGGTTAGCGAGTCGTATGGATGCTCGGGCGGGCAGCCGCCGCCGAGTTCGACGTGCCAGGAGAACGTCGCCGGAGTCACACTTGTATTGAGCGTCGCCGTCGCTGCGTCTCCGAACCCCGCGAACACGTAGACGCCGCCGGACGACGAGACCAGCATCAACGCGTTGTACCCGAACGACAAGTGATGGCTGCCATCGTAGAAGACGTTGAGCGTGACCTGGGCCGGCGTCGCGGGATCGATGTTCACGTTCCAGTTGCCGGTGACCGTGAAGACGGGAACGGGATTGCCGTCGCAGAAGAAAGTGCCACCCGTAAGCGTGCCATGGTACGTCTGTGCGTGCCCGGCCGCAGACGAAGTCGCTGAGGTCACAAGGATGGAGAGTGCGGCGACGATGTAAGTCAGGATATTTTTTCTGTTTTTCATAATATGATTTTTGTTGTTTTGGTTTGTAGCCGTCGTTCCGGTTAATCCGGAGACGCAGACCGTTTCCCATTCCTTCCCGAAAGTTTGCGTCCCGTTGCAAAGAAAGTGACGGGAGCCACAGCGCTCTGCGTGTCGCAAGTGCGATGCAGCGCCCCAACTGAGCGGGGCGGCTACAGCTGGGGGACTATTTCGGTGCGAGCGAGGCGACGATTTTTTCGAAGCGCGGATCGCCGCGGAGCGGATCCCAGAACGGGTGCAGTTTCAGTTGACCGTAGGTTACCCCACCCGGAATTTGTGCCGAGATCGCCAGTTGCTGCAAAGCAAGATCCTTTTCGCCGATCCATGCGCAAATGATCGCAAAGCCTTGGATCATGTCCGCACCGCCGAGCGAGTCTCGCGCGACGGGGAGAAGCTCAACGGCCCGTCGTCCTTCGCGCAACGCCTCTTCCTTACGCCCAAGTCCGGCGTCGATCAGGCCGAGCGCGCAAAGCGCCGGAGCGTAATCGGGTTGCGCACGGGTCGCCTCTTCCTGTTGAACGCGAGCAACGGTAAAGGCAGCGCGCGCCGCAGCCGCATCCCCACGAACGCGAGCCACCACGCCTTCACCGAAGGGGCGGTATAGCGGAATGACTTCTGGCCCGAAGGTATTGTCGGAAAGCGCCACCAGCGCTTGAGCGGCGGCGACGGGGTCGCGTTCGCAAAGCGCAAGTACCAGCCAGTGGTTGGCGAGTGTAGCTGCGGCGCCGGGGTCCTCAACGAGAATCGCTTCGATGGTTGTATGCAAAGGCCGCGAATCAGCGCGCCAATCGAGGTCAATCAAGGCGCGTTCAACTCTCATATGCACGTCCTTTGGCGCGATTGCGAGAGCGTGGTCCAGAACGGCGGCCATGTCCGCATAGCGGCGCAGATCCTGATAGTTAAACGAGAGATTCTGAAAAGCGTAAGAATTGCGGGGATCCAGTTCGATCACGCGCTCGAGATTGCGGGTGGATTCTGCCCAGCGCCCCTGGCGCCGGTCCATAATGCCGGCCACGACGAAGATAAACGGGTCATTGGGAAGCGTGCGTTGCGCGATCGCAAGCTCAGCCCGCGCGCGATCATAGTCGAGGTAGCCCTGGTAGAGGTGGTGTGCCAAAGCGAGATGCGCTTCGCCCTGGTTTGGGCGCAAACGGAGCGCTGTCTGGACGGCAGCTTTCGCCAAAGCGAGGCGGGTTGCCGTGTGGTCGTGGTCCAAAAAATAAAGCAGATCGTGCGTAATGGCCAACTCGCACCAGGCGAGGAGAAATGTCGGATCGAGTGCCACCGCCTGGTTGAGGAGACCGACGGCTTGCAGGCGATTGTTGGTGCCTAAGACACGGGAGTTGGTCTGCCGTAACATCTTGGCGCGAGTGTAAAGATCGAAGGCCGCGAGATCGGCGGTGGGTCGCTGCTCGATCGCCGCTTTTTCTGTGAGGGAGAGTTTGGCCTGAAGCTGCTCGGCGATAGTTTTGGCGATTTCGCTCTGAATGGCGAACACGTCCGCCAGATCGCGATCGTAAGTTTGCGCCCAGAGATGGGCGTCGGTGCGGGCGTCAATCAACTGGGCGTTGACGCGGACACGTTTCGCAGCGCGCTGGACGCTGCCTTCGAGAAGATGCGCCACGCCGAGCTGTTTCCCGATCTCGCGCAGGTTCCGCCCGGCTCCGGTCGTGTATTGCATGACCGAAGTGCGGCTGATCACTTTCAGATCCGCAACTCTTGCGAGGCTGGTGAGAATCTCGTCCTGGATGCCCACCGCAAAATAAGCATTCGCTTGATCGTCGCTCAGGTTGTCGAACGGAAGCACCGCGATGCTTTTCTCCGAGATATTTGCAGGCGCCGTGTTCTGGGACATGGCTCGGTTGTGCCACCGAGCGAACAGCGCGAAGGCCGCAGCCGCCATTCCGATCAGACCGGCCGCTAGAGCCAATCGGCGCGCCGCTTTCCAGCGATCGAGGATCTGTGCGCGGCAATCTTGCAATTGCAACGTGAGTGCACGGACACCCGGGCGCGCGCCTGGTTCGGGGGCAAGCATCGACACGAGCAGCGAAATAAGGCGGCTTGGAACATGTGCCGCCTTCAGCTGTTCGATCGGCAGCGCTCGCGAGCGCTGGCTCGCGCGAATCTGTTCGATGGTCGCGCCTTCGAAAGGCCTGTGGCCGGTGAGCACATACCATAGAGTTGCGCCTAAC
>QHOS01000112.1 GCA_003219415.1 Verrucomicrobiota bacterium
AAAAGGAATGAATAATAAACAACACCACCGCAACCGAAATACAGGAATCGGCGACATTAAAGGCCGGCCAGGGATGCGCATAGGGGACGTGTAAATCGAAAAGAAGAAAATCAACCACGTGCCCATAAAGAAGGCGATCGGTAAGATTTCCAAGGATTCCGGCGAGAAGAAGCGCCAGCGAAAGATCACGCCAACGATCAGGTGTTCGTGCCCGTGAGAGGAGGCCCAAAACAACCACAAGCGCAACGCAGGAAATGGCGATGAAGAACGTATTGTTACCTCGGAAGGATCCAAACGCTGCGCCGTTGTTGGTCACGTAAACAAGGCTGAAGAAATCCGATACCAGAACACGCGGCTCATCGGGACTAATGAATCGCAAGACCATCTGCTTGGTCCACTGATCCAGTGCGTAGAGCGGAAGCGAGAGGAAAAGGATGAACTTCATGTCCGGTTAAATGACGAAGCACGAATCTCGAATGACGAACGAAGCCGGAATGCTCAAATGACGAAGCCTGTTAGGATTTTGGCATTCGGGCTTCGTCATTAATTCGTCAATCGTCATTCGGATTTCGCCATTTCCTCATGATGATCAGTCGGTGCTTTTTCCAATCGCTCTGACTACGCTTTCGCATCGATCGCACAAGTCGGGATGTTCTTTGCTTGTGCCAACAGCTGGACGGTGACGCCAGCAACGGGCGCATTTTTTGTATGCCGTTTTAGTGACTGACGCGCTCGCTTGGTCTGCCTGGCGAATCGTCAGATCGCTCAGAATGAAAAATTCCTCCAGCTCTTCCTTGCTAATTTTCGTCGTGACATCCGAGTTTGAATATAAAACGACAGCGGCCTCGAGAGCATTGCCGATCAGCTTCTGCTGCCGTGCCTGCTCGATCGCTTGACCGATTATAGCGCGCAATTTCAGAAGCTCGGAAATCTGGTCGCTCGCTTCGTGTCCTCGATGTTCCAGCGGCGGAAATTCCCGCAAATGGACTGACCCACCCAGGGCGGAATGTCGCCACGATTCCTCGGCGGTGAATACGAGCACAGGCGCCAGCAATCGGCACAGAGCGCCGAAAATTTCGTGCATGACCATTTGGGTCGCGCGCCGCCGCACCGAATCTGCGGCGTCGCAGTACATCCGGTCCTTGGTGATATCGATGTAGAGGCTGCTCAGGTCGACGGCGCAAAACTGGTTGAGCGCGTGATAAACCTTGTGAAACTCAAACGCTTCATATGCCGATCGGCAATCAGCAATCACGTCGTTCAAACGCTCCAAAACCCAGCGGTCGACCAACGTTGTAGCGGGCATCGTTGATGCCAGCCCGCCGCGGTCAGGGTCCGCAGAAAAATCGTAAAGATTTCCAAGCAGAATACGCAGCGTGTTCCGAATCCGGCGATACGTGTCGCCCAGACGTGTGAAAATCTCCTCGGAAAATGGGACGTCAGCGGTGTAATCGATGCTGCTCGCCCACAAACGAACGAGATCCGCGCCGTGTTCGCTTACAAAATGGCCGGCATCTACCGGCTTCTCGTAAGCGCTGGATTTGGAAATTTTCTTTCCGTCGAGGTCGACAACGAAACCGTGCGTTATGCAAGTCTTATAGGGTGCTCGATTATTCAGCGCGATGCTCGTCAGGAGCGACGATTGAAACCAGCCGCGATGTTGGTCGGTCGCTTCCAGATACATGTCCGCTGGATCGCGCAATTCCGGGTGCAGCGCGCAGACAGCCTTGTGTGAAACCCCGCTGTCGATCCAAACATCGATCGTATCGTTGCGTTTCGTTGTACCGGGCGGAAGGCCAAGTTTTTCGGCGAGATCGGCATCGTTCAATTCAAACCAAATGTTTGAGCCTCGCTCGGCGACCAGATCTGCGAGCTTTCGGATAATTTTTGCATCGAGAATTGCTTCTCCATCCTTCGAATAGAAAACAGGCAGCGGGACGCCCCAGCTTCGTTGGCGCGAGATCACCCAGTCGGGACGCGATTCGACCGTGCCCGCGATGCGGTTTTCGCCCCACGCCGGAATCCACTTCACTTCGTTGTGAATTGCATTCAGCGCTTTGCCACGTAGCTCATCGATCCGAATGAAGAACTGCTCGACATTCCGAAAGATGATCGGTGTTTTCGAGCGCCAACAGTACGGGTAGGAGTGATGAAAATTCTGTACGCCGATCAACATCCCCCGCTCCCGTAGTAAGTTGATAATGTCCGCATTCGCGTCGAACACGTATTTCCCAGTGAGATTTGGCAGGCGCGCTTCATCAGTAAATCGTCCATGATCATCAACCGGAGACAGAATTTCCAAGCCGTTGGCCCTGCCTAACCAGTAATCGTCTTCGCCGTGACCGGGCGCGATGTGCACCAGCCCCGTTCCGGTATCCATGGTCACGAAATCAGCTGCGAGTATGGTTGATTTTCGATCGAGAAATGGATGTTGCGCCTGAAGTCCAACCAGCTGCTTGCCAAGACGAACATTCAATCCTTCTGGCGCTGCAAAACCAGTTTGTTCAATGAATTGATCGTAAAGTTTGTGGGCGACAAGCACTCGCTCGTTCTGATTACTCAAAATTTCATATTCGGCGTCCGCATCCACTGCAATCGCGAGGTTTGCAGGCAATGTCCATGGCGTTGTCGTCCAGATCGCGACGCTCACTGGCTTATCAGTTGGTAAACCGATTTTCGCCACTTGGTCGGGAGGAAGCGGGAATCGCACGTAAACCGCGCTGTCGTCCCGATCCTGGTATTCCACTTCGGCTTCGGCTAGCGCGGTTTGCGCACCTGTGCTCCAAAAAACCGGCTTCTTCGATTGATAAACGAGGCCTTCGTCAACGAGTACAGCGAAAGCGCGCAAGATTTCTGCTTCATATTTGGGGTCCATTGTCAGATACGGATTATCCCAATCGCCAAAGACGCCGAGCCGTTTGAATTGCTCGCGTTGGATGTTGACGAACTTCCACGCAAACGCTTCCGATTTTTTGCGAACTTCCAGGGGAGAAAGGCCGCGGGATTCCTTCACGACCTTGTATTCGATCGGCAGTCCATGACAATCCCAGCCCGGTACGTACGGGGCGCGTTTGCCGAGCATGGTCTGCGATTTGACCACGAAGTCTTTGAGGATTTTGTTGAGCGCCGTGCCCATGTGCACGTCTCCATTGGCGAATGGCGGCCCGTCATGCAGTACAAATAATTCGCGGCCCTCCCTCGACTTCTGAATCTGCTGGTACAGTCGCGTCTCTTCCCACTCCCGGAGCATTTCCGGCTCTCGCGCGGCGAGATTGGCCTTCATCGGAAACTCCGTGCGTGGCAAATTTAGAGTATTTTTGTAGTTCCGACTCATGGCAGGGAGGGCGAGGCTACGTAGCATTCGCCATCGCGCAAATCAACGCATGCATCGAGACATGCGGCGGGAACACGCGCAACGTAACAGTGTGTAAAGCAACTTTGCCCCCCATGACAACGTCTGAGAAATTGAAGGACCCGTTGCGTATTTTCGTTCTGGCGGATACGCACGATCGCTTACCGGAAACGGTTAGAGAAATCGCCACAGGTGCTGATGAAATCTGGCATCTTGGCGATGTTTGCATGGAGACCATTCTCGACGAGCTCCGCGCGATTGGGCCTCGAGTCACTGTGGTGCGAGGGAATTGCGACAGCAATTACGAATGGCCATTGGTTGTCGATCTTGTGCGAGGGGGATTGAAGTTTCGCCTACAACACGTGCCGCCTGATCATTTACCTAACGACGTCGATATCGTCTTGCACGGACACACGCACGTTCCGCGACATGAAAAACGCGGGAATGTTTTATTTTTGAATCCCGGATGCGTGACGCGACCAAACCGCGGTTCTCCGCCGAGCGCGGCATGGCTTGAAATTGCAGATGAAAAATTTACTTGGAGGCTGGTTCCGCTCCGTTGAGCTCAATTCCGCGCACGCTGGACCCGAACGACAGATTTTTGTTAGGCAACGTCAGCGAAGCGCGAGTCGCAAGCCTGCTACTTGCTGATTGACTCCAGAGTTTAAGATGATTGCCCGGCGCGCGCCCGCCACTGTCATGCGTGAACGTGCAAGCCGCAATGAAATAGCTGAGTCGGCGTGAAGCACAGGTGGAAGCTCCCCATGCCGCAGGGCTTGGACTCCTAAAATGACTTGCCACAGGCCCGAGGCGCCTACGCTTTCGCCCACTGCTGGCTTTGCCGCGTAAGTAACGGCGTCTGGTATCACCTGCTCCAACGCTCCCTGTTCTGCCTGATCGATGAACGTGCCGTTGGCGCTGGAGATCACAAAGTCGACTTCGACTTGGCTGAGATCACGCACTATTCGCTTCAGAATTTCCTCTGCTTCCGCTCGCTTCCCGTAACAGCCGCCTGGATGAGCGCATTCGATCGTAATCGACCCTTCTCCTGCCTCCGCTGCGCTACGGCGTGGCAGGCGCGCGAGCACGATTGCTCCTGCGCCTTCGCTTAAAATCATTCCCCGCTTTTGTTTGCCGAATGGCTCAATTGGAGGCGCAGAACGAAGCAAACGCCATCGCCGATAGGCGTCGCATAAAAGCCAATCGATTTCTTCGGTGCCGACGACCAGGCAATAATCAAGCGACTTATCCATCATCACGTCTTCTGCCATTTTTATCGCCAGGAGGCCCACGGCCCCGTCGCCGACGACAGTATAAGTTGTCCCGGTCACACCCAGAATTGCCGCGAGATGGCTCGCCGGGGCATTAAATACCGTTTCCGGAAACAAGAGAGGACTGGCCGACTGCGCACCGGTCTCAACGACATCGCGGTAGAAGCGCTTGGTATAAATCACACCTCCGTTGGAGATCGCGAAGATTAGCGCAATTCGTCCCGCATTTTGCGAATCCACCTTTACCCCGGCGGCCTGCAAGGCCTCCAAACCTGCGGTTGCAGCAAATCGCGAAATCACACTGGCCCGACGAAGGCGTGGATGCGCCAAGCCGGTCACCGCCGATTCGGGTACGCGGAAGGCGCTGTAGGACCGATCGGCAAGCTGCTCAGAAATTGGTGTTGCGGACGCCTCATCGCCGCGAAGCAGACGCTCCCATACGGCGTCGACGCTATTTCCAAGAGGGGTCACCCACCCCATTCCGGCGATCGCCAGACTCATGCTTCAACTCTACGTATCAGAATCGAAGCATTCGTCCCGCCAAAGCCAAAAGAATTCGAAAGCGCCATACGTACCACAGCCGGTCGCGATTCGTTCGCTACAACATTCAGGTCGAGGCGGTCATCCAAAGCGTCAAAATTAATGTTGGGAGGAAGAAATTGATGGCGGAGCGCCAGCAAAGAGATGACGGCTTCGATCGCGCCCGCGGCACCCAGCGAATGGCCCATCATGCTCTTGGTCGAACTCACAGGCACGCCATTAAACAACTGGCTGATCGCCTTCCCTTCAGCTGCATCATTAAATATCGTGGCAGTTCCGTGTGCATTGATGTAATCGACTTCGTCTGCAGAAATCTCCGCGCTCTGAAGAGCCCGTTCCATCGCCTGTCGCGGTCCAACACCGGAAGGATCCGGCTGCGTGATGTGAAAATTATCTGTGGAGATTCCGTAGCCGACAATTTCTGCGAGGACCGGCGCGCCCCGCTTTCGAGCGAGCTCAAGATTTTCCAGCGCAAGAATGGCGGCACCTTCTCCGAGCACCATGCCGGCACGATGTCGATCAAACGGGCGGCATTTTTCTGGCGTCGAGGCTTGAAGTGAATCGAAGCCCGTGAAGACCAGTTCCGAAAGAGCGTCATAGCCTCCCGTCAATACGCGCTGGTAGCGACCTGACCGCACGCATTCGAACGCATGACCAATGGCATTCGTGCCAGAGGCACAGGCGTTCGCGATCACCTGACATGGTACAGAAACTCCCAGAACCTCCTCTTGCGCATCGATTACCGGCTTTTGCGCTGGATAATTAGCGATCCACGTCGGCGCGTGTCGCAGATTTCCTGATCGACACAGCGATCGGTAGTATTGTTCGCCATAAGACATGCCGCCGCTTGTCGTTCCGATTATCGTTAACTCAGGCTCAAACTGAGGCACTTGCATCACCGCTTCTCTTAGCGCGTGAATCATCATGTGCGAGGCGCGATGCAAGCGTTTGGCACGCTGGTTTTTATTCGGGCCAGCAAGCAGGCGCTCATCGGGTATTTGACCGGCGGTTTTGCAGCGACATTCCGCTACCGAAAATCGGGTTACAGTGGTGACGCAGTCTTTCGCTCTCCGTAACGAATTGAGCGTTTCCGCCAGTCCAAACCCCAACGGACTCACCACTCCTGCAGCCACAACCGCTACCCGCTCAGGTTTTTTTTCTCCGGTCGTACTACTTAATTGGGCCATGAAGGAGGCAAAAATCGTTACGCTATTTTCTATTGCTTTCCTAAGGGAAGCATTTTACAAGTGAGCTGAAGACGGAAACGGAAGCCTGGAAGTTGGTGGATTGTCAGTTGAGTTTATTCAGTGGCGATTTGAAATCCGATAAGCGGGAACAGTGACCTGGCAGCCTTTTCCAGAATAAACTCAATGGGAACTAAACTATACGTAGGCAATCTTTCCTTCAACACGACGGAAAACGAACTCCAGGAGCTTTTCTCACAGGCCGGTACTGTGCAGGAAGTTTCCCTCATGCAAGACAAATTCACCGGCAAATCGCGTGGCTTTGCGTTTGTCACCATGGGTTCCGACGAGGACGCTCAAAACGCCATCTCGAAACTCAATGGCCAAACCGTTGAAGGCCGAGCGTTGACCGTGAATGAGGCTCGGCCGCGGGAACCGCGGCCACCCGGCGGTGGCGGACGCGGCGGCTACGGCGGCGGTGGTGGTGGTGGTGGCGGATATGGTGGCGGACGCCGCGAAGGCGGCGGCCAAAGAAGAGGCTACTAAGAAGCCGTACACGATTCGCGCCTATTTTTGTAGCCTCGGCAAAACTTGCCCGTGGTGGCGGGTGTCGCCGGCGCTTAGGGATGATTGCGTTCAAAACGCCTCAATGCGGTGAGGCGACTGCATCTCATCAACGTATTGACGAAAGTTTGGGCAGGGCTGGATTCGAACCAGCGAAGGCGTAAAGCCAGCAGATTTACAGTCTGCCCCGTTTGGCCACTTCGGTACCTACCCGTTAGTACCACGAAAGCTTTCCGCGTTGATATAGCTCGCGCTCTGCGCCTCGCAAGTACTTTGGCCAACGATCGACGCTTCAGCTGAAGAATTCGGCAATCGCGCTGACCACATACTGCTGCGCTTCGCGAGAAATCTCGGGATACATGGGTAGCGCGAGCGTTTCGCGAGCGGCACGTTCGGTCTCGGGAAAATCACCTTTTTTATAGCCGAGATAGGCAAAGCATTTCTGCTCATGGAGTCCGAGCGGATAGTAAATTGCTGTGCCGATTTCGCGTTTGCCCAGGTGCTCGCGCAAAGCATCGCGCACGGGGGTGCGGATGACATATTGATGGTAAACGTGATGATTCGTTAGGCCACGGTCACGGTAGGGTTCGGCGGGAACAGCGATCTTTTCAGTCAACCCCGCGCGCGCGAGTTCGGCTCCGTAGAAATCCGCAGCGGCGCGGCGGGCGGCCGCCCATGTTTCCAGATGTGGAAGCTTCACCGTGAGTACTGCAGCCTGAATTTCATCCAGGCGAAAATTGCCTCCGATGAAATGATGAAAGTAGCGCGGCTCCATGCCGTGTTCTCTGAAAGTCCGTAGCTTTTGCGCCAGCTCGTCATCCTGGCAAACGACCATGCCGGCATCGCCAGCAGCTCCAAGATTTTTTGAAGGATAAAAGCTAAACAGCCCCCCGTCGCCCATCGTTCCAGCTTTAGCGGTTCTCTCAGGAAATGGAAATTCTGCACCAATCGCCTGGGCCGCGTCTTCGATCAAAACAAGACGGTAACGCTCCGCAATCTTATGGAGCGCTTCCATCTCGCAGCACAAACCAAACAGATGAACGGGAATCATTGCGCGGAGTTTTTCTCCGCTCTTTGTTTTCCATGCGCCACTCGCGTCGGGCTGGCAATTTTTCTCGATGCATTCCTGAATCGCGGATGGCCGGATGTTGTATGTCTCTCGATCTATGTCGGCAAAAAGGGGTCGCGCCCCCACCCGGGCAATGCATCCAGCGGTAGCGAAAAATGTGTAAGGCGTCGTGATAACGGCATCGCCGCGTCCGATTCCAAGCGCCATCAAAATAGCCAGCAAAGCATCGGTTCCAGACGAAACACCAATCGCGTGGGGCGTATTACAATATGCGCGCATCGCCCTCTCGAACGCATCGACTTTCGGGCCAAGAATGAAACGGCCGCTCCCCAGAACGTCGTTAATCGCCTCGCGAATTGAATCGCGCAGGGCACAATATTGTTCACTCAGATCGAGCAGCGGCACGCGCATGGCCAAATAGCTTGGCAGTTTCGCCATGCCATTCAAGAGGTTGTCGCCCCGTCGGGCGGTATTGATCGCCGTGTCCGCACGCGTTAGCCTGTTTGCATGGCGCTCCTGCGCGGCGTTTTTTGGTTGGTTCTCTTCATCGTTCTAACTTTTTGTTTCGTTGTGCTGTTCGAGTACGGGCCACACGATTTCGCCAATGGCGTTCAGAAGGAGTATGCGCGCGTGAAATCGTTCGTGGTAAAGCAAACCGAAACGATCAGGAAACCGAAGAAAAACCGCTGATTGAATAAGCGAATGACCATTCTAAATTTTTGGAGGGGCGAACTCCTGTGAGCCTCCGGCGTACGGCCTCGCAGAGCTCCGCCCTCCAATTTATGTTGCGCCGATCATGGCGAGTGTTTCTATCGGCAAAGGAGCAAGAAATTCTTTTGCATTCTCGATTTGCAAAACCGGCTTCGCAAGGTGCGCTGCAAGAAAACTGGTGTCTGGCGTAGGAGCAATCCCCGCTTGAGCCGAGATCTCACATTCGGCTAATTGCTCGATAACACGCAAGACGTTGTCGTGGGACTGGCTTCCAGTCCGCCACGAGACGGACTCGCCGTGGCGAGCCAATCGATTATCGGCAGGATGCCGATGCCACGTTGTAAATTGAACTGTGCAAATGCCCGGTGCGGTTGCTTCAACAAATGGGCTGAGCGAAAACGCGTAATGAAGCAAGATTTCTTGGATCGATTTTTCCTGCGTGCGGGCCCGCACTTTGATCACGACCTGTAAAGATCGCGCCAGAGCCTGGCTTGGAGTCATTCCTTTGTAGATCCCCGCCTTTTCCGCGGTGTCGTTCAACTGAACGATAACAGGTTTCTTTTCCTGTTCTTCGATTAAGGCTACCGGTTTTGCGCAAAGTCCGGGCTGATGCCGCATAGCGGCCTGCAAATAAAAGTTCGGCAAATAAATCGTGGCAAACATCGATTTAATTCATCATTGACCATTACTTGCCCCGCCGTAGGTCGCCGCGGCGACTGAAGGCGGGACCACTGATTTGAGATGCGATCGTTTTACAACGATCCGCAGTTGAGAAATCGCCTCCTGCTTTTCCAAAGTTTCCAGATTCCAGGAATTTTCGAGAACAAGCTTTAGTTGCGCGCTGCTGACCATTTCATATCGGGTGAGAACCAGACATGCTGTGAGCACCGATTCGGCCAGTCGTTGCAAGCGATACCAGTTGGTTTGCGGAATTTTCCGCAGTTCTTCCGGCGAATTAAGAATCAGATCAACAATCACCAGGGGAAAGTTGCCATCTCTTAAGAGCAGATCCGCTGCTTTAACTGCTTCAAGGGTTTTAGTGCAGCGCACCCAAAGCAGCTGACGCAGAATGGAATTGGTCAGTCCACAAGGATCGAACGAATCGCGCCCATCGATCAGCGCCACGAAATATTTATCGCGATATGCACCATGGATGAAGGTGTGAATGAGCGATGCACTCCCCGCGCTTCCTCGCGGGCTGATTAATTCAGTGATCGCCCCTTTGGGCAAACCACCGC